>NZ_CALYQK010000001.1 GCF_945285465.1 uncultured Bartonella sp.
ATGATCACCATAAACACAACGCCGCGAAAATGCCTCGACTTCAAAACGCCATTTCAGTCCTTTATGGAAAACCTTGGAACCGATATCAAATTATGCTTTAAATAAACTGTGTTGCACTTGGCGTGTGAATCTACCGGCCACTTGTGCAGACTATATCGCTTGCGCCAATCATATTCCATACAAAGATCATACCGATATCTCAATCGAAATAATGTCAAGATTGAAAAATCGCGACCATTATACGTGAAAGTGGTTAACCGCTTTTTATCATTGATTGGTTCATTTGCGCCCAAGAGCACCCCGAACAGGCACTGTCGCGTCATCTTGTTCTCAAAAATTGCAGCGCATCGCCTCATTCTTAAAAAATATTCTAGCGATTTGTCAGGAATAATATGAAACGGCTGTTAAACTTCGGTTTCAGCAGCATCGACAACATGTAATTGCGGCAACGCTAAACCGTTCCAGTAATTAATATTCAGATTTCCAGCAATATGAACGGATTGACCGAGGTGGTTGATCAAAAAATCTCCAAGCGCGGTGCCGACAGCCCGAAAAGCTATCGCTTTCAGTCTTTTACCTTCGAGGTTGGATATCGACATCGTTAAATGCCCCCTCCCCACCTCCCGCACGTCTGTAAGGCGATGAGCTGGCAACACAAAAACCGGCACCGGATTTCCCGAACCGAAAGGTCCGGCTTTATCTATCATATCATAAAGGTCTTTTGATGCGCCGGAGGCGGAAATAATACCATCAATCATCAAAGTTTCATGGGCACGCAAATTATCCATCTTTTTTGACAGCTTCTGCTGCAGCCAATCGCGAAATTTATCAATTTTATCTTTGGAAATTGTAATTCCTGCCGCCATTGCGTGGCCGCCACCTTTTTCCAAAATTTGGAGATTGACAGCTTCACGGACAATTTCGCCCAAATCGATGCCGCTCATTGAGCGTCCAGAACCGACTGCCGTACCGTCACTTTTGATAGCAATTGCAAAAGCCGGACAACGAAATTTTTCCTTAAGCCTTGCCGCTAGAATACCGACAATGCCCGGGTGCCACCCGTCATGGGCAACAACAATAACACTGGGCTCTTCACCAACTAGTTTTAAATCAAGACCGGTTTCCGCTTCCAAAAGCTGTTTTGCCTCAATCTCCTGTCGTTCCTGATTGAGGACATTCAATTGTTCTGCAATCGAATCAGCATCATTGGCTGTTTGACTGGTGAGTAAACGTGCACCAAGAGCTTGGTCACCAATCCGGCCGCCTGCATTAATGCGTGGTCCAAGCAGATAGCCGAAATGAAAGACGTTTAGCGGCTCTCCTATCCTTGCAACCCGGGCAAGCGACGCAATGCCACGATTTGTCATCATCCGCGCGACGACAATGCCTTTGACAACAAAAGCACGATTAACACCAATCAAAGGAACAACATCACAAATTGTCGCCAAAGCCACAAGATCAAGATAACAAAGAATGTCTGGAAGTTTTTTATATTTTCGTGATTGCCGAAGAAGTTTCAAAGTCCATGCAATAACGATAAAAACAAGGCCAGCGGCGCAAAGGTGCCCTTGGCCGGAATGATCGTCCGGACGATTGGGATTAACCAAGGCAAAAGCTTCCCCATGAATTTCGCCCATTTGGTGATGATCGAGAACAACAACATTGGCTCCCGCATCACACGCCGCCTTAATCGCATCAGGACTGTTGGCTCCACAATCAACTGTCACGATTAAACTTGCGCCTTTGCTAGCAAGCATCTTCATTGCTTTGGCATTCGGTCCATACCCCTCGACGAGACGATCCGGTATATAGATCTCCACCTCAAGACCAAAAAAAGTCAAAAATTGATAAAGGATGGCTGATGAACACGCCCCGTCAACATCATAATCACCGAAAATTGCAACTTTTTCACCGCCGGCAATTGCTTCGGCAAGACGCGTGGTAGCCTTTTCCATATCGACAAAATGCAACGGATCGGGCATTAGCGCTTTTAACGTCGGATCAAGATATTCGATTACTTCATCTTCGGAAATTGCGCGTGCCGACAACACGCGGGCAAGCGGTTCGGGAATGCCATATTTTTGCGAAATACTGCGTGCACGGTTTATTGCTTCGCGATCAAGGTTATCAACCCATGCCCGCCCAAGTGCTGAATGTGTTACACCCAGAAAATCTTTTTTTTTTGAAATCATGCTTGGTTTGATACAATAAAATAGTGATGAATGCGAAAGAAATTTTTATAAAAATCTTCAATCGTTGCATCCAACAGGCCAAACTTGTTATTTGAAACCAAACGAAAGTTTTCAGGCATGCAAAACTTCGGCATGCCTGAACGTAAAACGTAACCGGCTTTTATAAAAATTAGATCTTATCCAACGCCTGCTCGATATCAGCTATAATATCTTTGACATCTTCAATGCCAATTGACAGGCGTACAACATCGGGACCGGCTCCCGCTGCAATTTTTTGGCTATCAGTTAATTGGCGATGAGTGGTGGACGCTGGATGAATGACCAGCGAACGTGTATCCCCAATATTGGCAAGTAACGAGAAAAGGTTCAAGGATGAGGCAAATTTTACCCCCGCTTCATAACCACCTTTTATACCGAAAGTGAAAACAGAACCTGCGCCTTTCGGAGCATAATGCTGTTGTAATTGGTGGTACTTATTTCCTTTCAGACCGGCATAATTTACCCAGTGAACTTTATCGTTCTTCTCAAGATATTCAGCAACTGCCAGTGCATTATCGCTGTGTTTTTGCATCCGCAGCGGAAGCGTTTCAGCACCCGTCAAAATCAAAAACGCATTAAACGGCGAAATTGTCGGTCCAAAATCACGCATCCCCAATACTCGTGCGGCTGTTGCAAAAGCTGCATTGCCAACCGCTTCATAAATAACAAGTCCGGCATAATCGGGCCGTGGCTCGGTAAGCTTTTTGTAAAGGCCGGATTTTCCCCAATCAAAAGTACCACCATCCACAAGGAGCCCGCCCATCGAATTGCCATGACCACCAATAAATTTGGTCAGGGAATGAATAACAATATCAGCCCCATGTTCTATCGGACGCAATAAATAGGGGGTCGCAAGCGTATTATCGACGATCACCGGCACACCGTGGGCGTGTGCTACTTTGGCAATTGCTTCAATATCGACGACGATACCACCGGGATTGGCGAAACTTTCAATAAAAATTGCCCGCGTCTTTTCGTCTATCTGTTTTTCAAATGACTGGGGATCTTCGCTATCAGCCCAGCGGACTTGCCAGTCAAACGCTTTGAAGGCATTGGCAAATTGGTTGATCGAACCACCATAAAGCTGGCGGCCAGCAATAAAGTTTTCGCCCGGCTCCATCAGTGTATGAAATGTCAAAAACTCGGCGGCATGTCCTGATGCTGTGGCTAATGCTGCAGTACCGCCCTCGAGAGCGGCAATTTTTTCTTCCAGAACGGCTTGAGTCGGATTGGTGATACGCCCGTAAATATTGCCCGGTTCTGTCAGGGCAAACCGATTTGCCGCTTGATCGGCGTCTTTAAATACATATGCCGTCGTCTGATAGATCGGCGTTGCACGTGCGCCCGTTGTCGGATCGGGTGCCGTTCCGGCATGAACCGCCAATGTTTCAATTCCATGTTTATTCGTTGTCATTTGCTCCTCCATCGAGCATCGGTTGCATTGTCGTTATGCTAAAGCTACGTAACGATCAATTTATTCACAAGAAAGCAATTGCTTTAATCCGGCGATTTTTGCAATTTTTTACCTAAAAAATGCTGTTTACTGATATTTTTTACTTCATTAATCCACCCGTCTTGCCGCTTCAACAAATAGCAATTGTTGCACAAAAATTAAAAACAAAAAGCTGAGGCGTAAAACACGCGGGCCACCTGATTTATCCAATTCATCACTATTGCGAACACCAGCGATCAATTGCAAAAACAGCTGATAGCGGGAAGTAGCGTCAATAGCATGGAAAAATTTTGATAATTGAAAAGGTGAAGTACGTTTATCCATTTTTGTAAAAGCCACTTTTGCTTTTTAGCCTGTTGAAATGCTTAAAAATACGATTTACTTGCTTTTTACCCGTGCACCGAATTTTTGTCGGTCTGGAGTTTTTTTGCGCTATTCATTTGCCGTTTGATCGAAACAGGAAATTCCCGGCGAACGTATAGCAATTTGTTTCCTCACAAGATCAATCGAACAGCAAAAATAATCACCGGCCACGCTTAACTGTTGTTGCGGTATTATCGTACCTTATTAGCAAAATATTGGAAATATTGGTTTATTTTTTAATTGACGTTATAAATAGAAGCCTATATGAAGCTTCGCACATGCCGTTTTTCGGCATTTTTTGTTGTGAATTTTTCACAACGTAAAGCAACAAAAAACGCCTTCGTTTAACGAAGGATTATTAAAGGAAAGCTTCAATGGCAACTTTTTCACAAAAGCCTGCTGAAGTGGTAAAGAAATGGGTCATTATTGACGCGAAAGACCTTGTTTTGGGTCGTCTTGCCACATTGGTAGCCAACCGGTTACGCGGTAAACATAAACCAACTTTCACGCCTCATGTCGATGACGGTGATAACGTTATCGTTATTAATGCCGACAAAGTCGTTTTAACCGGCAAAAAATTTCACAACAAAAAATATTATTGGCATACCGGCTACGTCGGAAGCGTCAAGGAGCGTACAGCCCGCCAGATTCTCGAAGGCCGTTTTCCCGAGCGCGTTGTTGAAAAAGCCGTTGAACGTATGATTCCACGCGGGCCGCTTGGACGCCGCCAGATGAAGAATTTGCGTGTCTATGCCGGAACAAACCACCCGCATGAAGCCCAACAGCCGGAGACTATTGATGTCGGCGCACTCAACCGTAAAAATAAGAGGATTGCTTAATCATGGCCGAGATTAGTTCTTTTTCTGAACTTGGTGCGGTAACCGAGACGGTTGTAGCTCCAGCAGCCCCTGTTCATGAACGTAAACTTGATGCACAGGGACGTTCCTATGCAACTGGAAAACGTAAAGACGCGATTGCCCGCGTTTGGATCAAGCCTGGCAGTGGCAAGATTATTGTTAATGGCAAAGATTTTGATAAATATTTTGCGCGTCCGGTTTTGCAGATGATTTTGCGTCAGCCAATTCTGGCAACAAATCGTGATGGCCAGTTCGACATCGTTGCATCCGTTGCCGGTGGCGGCCTGTCGGGCCAGGCTGGTGCCGTTCGGCATGGCATTTCTAAGGCGCTAACCTATTATGAACCGGCTTTGCGTGCAATTCTGAAAAAAGGCGGTTTCCTCACTCGTGATAGCCGCGTTGTCGAACGTAAAAAATATGGTAAAGCGAAAGCTCGCCGTTCGTTCCAATTCTCGAAACGTTAATTCATTATTTCAAATATATACAAAAGCTCCGTTTTTCGGAGCTTTTTTTGTGGCAATACCGGCTATTTCACAGCCATGTGTTTTATCCTAAAAACCGTTTGACCATAGCAATAAAATTGACCACCGATATAGGTTTTGACATATAGTCTTCACAGCCGCTTGCTCTGATGCGCTCTTCATCGCCTTTCATTGCAAAAGCGGTAACAGCGACAACCGGAATAGATTTAAGGTTCTCATCCGCTTTCAATTGTTTAATAACATCAATTCCTGAAACTTCCGGTAGCTGGATATCCATCAGAATAAGACCGGGATTATTTTTTCTTGCTAAATCCAATGCAGCTAGTCCGCTACGAGTTTCGACCGTTTCATAACCGCTGGCCTCTACGAGATCGCGAAACAGTTTCATATTCAGTTCGTTATCTTCCACGATCATTACTTTTTTTGCCATCTTATCAACTCCGCTCTTCCAGCTCTTGACTTAAAAGAGTAAACTCTTCTGGTTACCACTTGGCTAAGAAAAAATGAAAAAACAAATAACCAACCGCGAAGAAGCTGAAGAACTTGCAATTGCAGCGCTGTCTTTTATTGCGAGCGATAGCGAACTTATGCCACGTTTTCTTAATCTTTCCGGTATTCATGTTGAAGAAATCCGGCTAGCTGCCGAATCAAAAGGTTTTCTTGCAGGTGTGCTGCAATTTATATTGGGACACGAGCCAACATTGATCGCCTTTGCCGAACAATCGGGTTATTTGCCACAATCCGTAGCCGATGCTATGCATTATCTTCCCGGCGGAGAACAACCCGTATGGCTTTGATACCGTTTAATCAACCTGATTACGGTTTTTGTCGGGATTGTTTATCCCTCCAATACAAGGAAAATCGACGGTGTGAAAAATGCGGTTCGCCACGGCTCATTCACCACCCCGAACTCTATTCGTTAACTTTGGCACATATCGACTGCGATGCATTTTATGCTTCTGTGGAAAAACGTGACTATCCGGAGCTGAGAAATAAACCCGTTATAATCGGCGGCGGCAAACGCGGCGTTGTCTCCACTGCCTGCTATATTGCACGCATTTCCGGTGTAAAGTCGGCGATGCCCATGTTTAAAGCGCTGGAACTCTGCCCCGATGCTGTTGTTATTCCACCCGACATTGCCAAATATAGCCGTATCGGCCGGCAAATTCGCCAACTCATGCTCGAACTGACACCCCTGGTCGAACCGCTGTCCATTGACGAAGCTTTTCTTGACATGCGCGGCACTGAAAAACTTCATAAAGCCCCAGCTGCATATACCCTCGCTCGTTTTTGCCAAAGAATTGAAAATGAAATTGGTGTCACCGTATCTGTCTGGTTATCCTACTGCAAATTTTTGACAAAAATTGCTTCCGATTTAAACAAGCCACGCGGTTTTTCAGTGATTGGTCAAAAAGAAGCACGTTCTTTTTTGGCAAAGCAGCCAGTAACCATGATCTGGGGCGTTGGCGCTTCATCATCACAAAAATTAGCACATGACGGTATTACAACAATCGACCAGTTACAAAATATGGATGAATCATTATTAATGAAGCGATATGGCCAAATGGGACAGCGTCTTTACCGATTGTCACGCGGCGAAGATAACAGGCCGGTTCGCGCCGATCACGAAATAAAAAGTATATCGGCAGAAACCACTTTTCCAAGTGATCTTTCCAAAGCAGAAGACCTCGTTCCCGTTTTGCGAATGTTATCGGAAAAAGTTGCCGCGCGGTTAAAAGCAAGCGACATTGCCGGACAAACCGTTATGTTAAAATTAAAAACAAATGATTTTAAAAGCCGGACACGAAACCGAAGTTTTAGCGAACCGGACCAGACTGCCGACCGTATTTTTCGTGCCGGATTAGGGCTTTTGCAAAAAGAACTTGATGGCACCAAATTTCGCTTGTTAGGAATTGGTGTACAACAATTGAGCAAAGCTCCCGCGGCAGAATTGAGTGACCTTCTCGACCCGAACTCGCATAAACGAGCCATTGCAGAAAACGCAATGGATAAGCTTCGTGAAAAATTTGGCACCAAGTCTATCGAAACAGGGTACACATTTGGCAAAAACCGCAAACTGGAAAAATCCTCCAAAGACACCGAGCTATAATTGCCTTGTCGCTGCTTATTTCAACCCAATGTAAAATCTAAGATGAACCCTTTTACCTCAGACATAGCGATTTTAACGGTAAAATCCCGTCGTCATGGCTCGAAAAATTCGCTGTTTAATACCAACCGAGTGCAACCTGTGCTTCCTCGGACATTCGCTCAGGCGTCCATGGCGGATCGAAAGTCATATTGACCTCGACATGAGACACTCCTTCAACCGCATTTACCGCATTTTCGACCCAGATCGGCATATCACCGGCAACCGGGCATCCCGGCGCCGTTAATGTCATGTCGATTTTGACCGAACGATCATCCTCTATATCAATGCGGTAAATAAGACCCAGCTCATAAATATCTGCCGGTATTTCCGGATCAAAAACCGTTTTGAGGGCATTTATAATATCGTCTGTCAGGCGATCCAGCTCTTCAGCCGGTATTGCCGAAATTTTTGACGTTTGATTAACGTCTTCCCATGTTCCTACGGGTTCTGCAGCAGGAGTTACGTTAGCCGACTTAGTCATTAAAAAACCTCTTAGCCTTTTCCAAGGCTTCAGCAAGCTGGTCAACATCGTCACGATCATTATAGATGGCAAATGATGCACGACAGGTCGATGTTACATGAAAACGATTGAGCAAAGGTTGGGCACAATGCGTCCCTGCCCGCACGGCAACCCCCTGACGATCAATAAACATTGCCACATCATGCGGGTGGATACCGTCAAGTTCAAAAGATACGATTGCACCTTTTCCCGGTGCTTTGCCGAAAATGTGCAGTGCACCAATTGCTCCCAGCCGTTCGTGTGCATACGCCGTCAAAGCATCTTCATGTGCTTTAAGGGCGAGCCGGTCATGCGACATTATATAATCAAGTGCGGCCCCTAAACCAATTGCCTCAACAATTGGCGGCGTTCCTGCTTCAAATCTATGGGGCGGTGCATTATAAGTGATGTTGTCGACACTCACATCTTCAATCATTTCACCCCCGCCTTGGAAGGGGCGCATAACTTCAAGCATTTCCTTTTTTCCGTACAAAACACCGATACCCGTTGGGCCATAAAGTTTATGACCGGTCATAACATACCAATCACAATCAAGATCCTTTACGTCGACCCCAAGATGAACAGAGCCTTGGGCACCATCAACCAGCACCGGTATATTGCGCTTATGGGCAGCCGCAATCATTTGTTTGACTGGAGGCACAGTTCCGAGCGTATTTGACATATGGGTAATAGCGACAAGACGTGTTTTGTTTGTCAAAGCTTTTTCAAAATCGTCAAGGTGCAAAACACCATCATCATCGACGGGCACAAACACCAATTTCGCGCCTTTGACTTCACGAATAAAATGCCATGGCACAATATTGGAATGGTGTTCCATAATTGTCAGCACGATCTCGTCGTCTTTGGAAAAACGCGGCATGCCGAATCCGTAGGCAACGGTGTTTATTGCTTCAGTGGCATTTTTGGTAAAAACAATTTCATTGGTGCTATCCGCATTTATAAATTTACGAACAGTCTGTCTGGCTGTTTCATAAAGATCTGTCGCGCTATTTGACAAAAAATGCAAACCTCTATGCACATTGGCATAAGTATTTTTGTAAAACTCGTCCATCACATCAAGAACAATTTGTGGTTTCTGCGCTGAAGCCGCATTGTCGAGATAGGCCAGACGTTTGCCGTAAACTTGTCGTTTTAAAATTGGAAAATCTTGCCTGATAGCCTTGACATCAAAAGAAGATAACGAATTTGTTGACATATCTAATCCACTCTCAAAGATGCTTTTCCAACCACTGGTCGATTATTGAAACAATTGCATCTTTTATCGGCTCATTATCGATTTCCTCAATCAATTCGGATACGAAGGCCTTGACCAAAAGACCGCGCGCAACCGCCTTGTCTATGCCTCGCGCCATTAAATAAAAGAGTTGATCGTGATCGATTTCGGCAACTGTCGAACCATGGCCACAGGCAACATCATCGGCAAAAATTTCAAGCTCGGGCTTTGAATCAAATTCTGCGTCATTTGACAGGATGAGACTGTTACAAGCCATTCTGGCATCGGTCTTTTGCGCCTTCTGCGCAACTTTAACCATTCCTTGAAAGGCACCACGTGCGTTGTCTGTTACAACATTGCGCACAATTTCGGTTGATATTGTACCTACCTCCTGATGACGCACAGCCATTGTTACATCGCTGTGACTTTGCCCGGCAAGAAGATTGATGGTGCGAAGTTGAAAATTTGCATCCTTGCCCGCCATTTCGACGTTGATTTCTTGCCGGTTTAGCTGACTTGCCACGTTGACAACATAGAGTGTAAGTTTCGCGTTCGTGTCCAGAACCGCGCGTAATTTTGCAAATTGCGATGATTCAAAACCGCGATTGCGAACAATAATCCACTTTATATCGGCACCTTCGGCGACTTTAAGTGAAGTTATCGAACTGACGAGCGAAGGTTTTTCTCCACCTAACTGACGATCTATGAAAGTTGCCGTGCTGTTTCGTCCGACCTTGACTTCCGTATAGCTATGAGCTTGCCCGCCCGGGGTAATCATTTGCAATTCGACCGGAAATTCCAAATTGGCATCGTCATCAATATCAAGTAACCAGCCATCAGTGACAAATGCTGTGTTAATGAGACTCACAAAGTCATCATCGGCAATATCTGTTGCCAATAAATGATGGCCATTAGCAAGATCATCGGCAAAGTGTCTTGATGTTAGCGAGTCGACCTGAGGTGCATCCAGTGTTTTGCCGTTAAATATTGCAAAAACCGGATTGCGCGGCAGTACCGGTTCAGCCGCCTGTCCATCGCCTTCATTGCTGAAATCGGGAACCGTTTTCAGTAACGTGCGTAAATCTGCATAGTGCCAATATTCGCGCTTTCTAGATGGTATGCCCACTTTCTTGAACTGTTCAACCACATTGTCACGCGCCGACATCACTGAACTGTCACCGGGAAAATCGCCAATTTTTTTACCAAATTTATCGACAATAGCCGTTTCAATATCGCTCAGGTCTCTTTTCGGGGTTTCATTCATCTTCATTGCCCGTTTCCGCTTTTTCGATAAGGTCGGCATAGCCATTTTCTTCAAGCAGTACAGCCAAAGACTTATCGCCGGTTTTGATGATGCGCCCTTTATAAAGAACATGCACCGTATCGGGTACAATATACTCAAGAAGACGCTGATAATGCGTAATAACCATAAATGAACGGTCTGGCGCACGTAGCGCATTTACACCGTTGGCAACAATTTTTAGCGCATCAATATCAAGGCCAGAATCGGTTTCATCCAAAATACAAAGCTTCGGTTCCAACAAAATCATTTGAAGTATTTCAGCGCGTTTCTTTTCGCCCCCTGAAAAGCCGACGTTTAACGGACGTTTTAACATGTCCATACTCATGTCGAGTTCTGCAACACCCGCTTTTACCCTTTTCAAAAATTCCGGCACCTTCAGCTCTTCTTCACCGCGAGCCTTTCTCTGACTGTTCATCGCAACCTTCAAAAATTCCATTGTTGCAACACCGGGAATTTCCATTGGATATTGAAAAGCTAAAAATACACCGGCAGCGGCGCGTTCGGCCGGATCCATTTCAAGAATTGATTGACCATTAAAAAGAACCTCACCTTCGGTAACTTCATAGTCGTCACGCCCGGCAAGAATATAGGAAAGCGTAGACTTTCCCGAGCCATTCGGCCCCATAATGGCGGCAACCTCGCCATCATGAATCGTCAGATTCAGTCCATGAAGAATTTCCGCTTTTGATTCAGCGATACGTGCATGAAGATTTTTAATTTCTAACATTTTTAAATCCTAATTTGCCGGTGTCTCTAAGTCGCCCGCTTAAACGTCAAACTTTGTTAACCCACGCTACCTTCAAGGCTGATACCAATCAATTTTTGCGCTTCAACCGCAAATTCCATTGGCAGTTCCTGAATAACCTCTTTTACAAAACCGTTGACAATGAGTGCAATTGCCTCCTCTTCAGGAATGCCACGCTGCATTACATAAAATAGCTGGTCTTCGGAAATTTTCGAGGTCGTTGCTTCATGTTCAAACTGTGTCGTCGCGTTTTTCGCTTCGATATAAGGAACCGTATGGGCGCCGCAATTATTACCGATCAACAAACTGTCACATTGAGTAAAATTGCGCGCATTCGCCGCTCCGCGATGCGCCGAAACTTGCCCGCGATAGGTATTATTGGAAAAACCGGCAGAAATTCCTTTCGATATAACGCGGCTTGATGTGTTCTTGCCAAGATGTATCATCTTGGTTCCTGAATCTATCTGCTGGTGACCATTTGAAACAGCAATGGAATAAAATTCACCACGCGTATTATCACCGCGTAACAGGCAGGATGGATATTTCCAGGTAATTGCCGAGCCGGTTTCGACTTGTGTCCATGATATTTTGGAATTGTCACCACGGCAATCTCCACGTTTGGTAACAAAGTTGAAAATACCACCTTTGCCATCTTTATCACCAGGATACCAATTCTGCACTGTCGAATATTTTATCTCGGCATCTTTCAATGCAATCAGTTCCACAACTGCCGCATGAAGCTGGTTTTCATCACGTTGCGGGGCCGTACAACCTTCAAGATAGGAGACATAGGCGCCCTCGTCGGCAATAATCAACGTCCGTTCAAACTGACCTGTATTGCGTTCATTGATGCGGAAATAAGTAGACAATTCCATAGGGCAGCGCACCCCTTTTGGAACATAAATGAACGACCCGTCTGTAAAGACGGCAGCATTGAGTGCTGCATAAAAATTGTCACCGGCAGGCACAACCGTTCCCATATATTGTTTGATAAGGTCGGGATGTTCGCGAATAGCCTCCGAAATGGAACAAAAAATAACACCCGAGCGGATAAGCTCTTGCTTGAACGTGGTAACAACAGAAACAGAATCAAATACCGCATCAACGGCAACCCGCCCCGATGCATATATATTGTCATCAAGCTTTGACGGCTCAGCCTGCCTGCGTACTCCGGCCAGAATTTCTTGTTCTTTCAGCGGAATGCCGAGTTTTTCATATGTCTCGAGTAATTGCGGATCAACTTCATCCAGCGATTTCGGCGCATTTTGGCTTTTCGGCGCCGAATAATAGGAAATTGATTGAAAATCTATCTCTGGATATTCAAGTCGCGCCCAATGTGGCTCTTCCATTGTCAGCCAATGGCGATAAGCCTTGAGCCGGAGCTCCAACATCCAATCGGGTTCTTGCTTTTTTGCCGATATCAAACGAATGATATCTTCATTTAACCCAACAGGAGCCTTATCTGACTCGATATTGGTTTCAAAACCATATTTGTATTGGTCAACGTCAATCTCACAAACTTGACTTATAGTTTCATGCACCGCAGGCATGGGCGTTCTCCCTCCTGGCCGGGTCAAAAACCGGCAGTTGTCGATTGTACCATAAATAAGCACAACCTGATTTAGGGTCTGTCTCATCAGAGTTCAATGAAAAACATGATAAATCCAGTCAAGCTTATTTGACTTTGTTTAAAACAGTTCTAAACTAGTTTTCAAGTGTTGTTTTTCAATTTTTTGTATTTCGGATAATTTTTTGAAAAGCGGCGAGAAAACCGTCAATCTGTTGGGCGGTTGTGTCTGGCCCGGTTGAAACCCTTATCGCGCCATCGGGAACGTGAAGCCCCATAGCCGCCAACACGCCGCTTTGTTTGACCTTGCCGGATGAACAGGCCGAACCGGCAGATACCGCAAAACCTGCAAGATCAAAACCGATTTGTAGAGTTTCCGCTTTCATTCCGTTGATCGCAAAATAGGTGGTATTTTGTAAACGCGGTGCTTTTTCGCCAAAAATAACAAGGTCGTTACTGATTTGATGTAAGCCTTGTTCCAGACGCTTTTGCAAGTTTCGTGCGTTTTCGATGTCTTCATTTGTCGGTTTTTGTGCCATAGCCGCTCCAAATGAAGCAATAAGCGGCAGCGACTCGGTGCCCGAGCGAAACCCTCTTTCTTGCCCACCGCCTATAATGAGTGGTTCCGGCATAAGGGCACTGCCGGTTGCAACAAAAGCGCCAACCCCTTTCGGGGCACCAATCTTATGTCCAGCCACGATAAAGAAATCGCCGCCGAAATTGGTAATATCAACCGGCAACTTTCCAATATATTGCACAATATCGACGACAAGTATCCCGCCCGCCTGCTTAACGACATCGGCAATTTGTCGTATTGGCTGAATCACGCCGGTTTCGCCATTTGCCGCTTGAACGCTGACCATGGCCAGGCCTTCTGATTTATCGTGTTTGGCAAGCTTTTCGCTAAGTTCTTCAAGGTTTAATATGCCGTTTTCGTCAACTGCGATTGTCTGTTGCGACTTTTGGGCAAATCGACCACCTTTTTCAATACAGGGGTGTTCGCTTGCCCCTTTATAGAGTCTAGAAAAATAGACATTTGAACGTCCCATTTTATAAAACGGTGTCAAAACTGTCATAGCCGCTTCTGTTGCGCCGGATGTAAAAACAACTTGATCATGTTCTCCATGGAGGCGTTCTGCAACCTGACGACGTACTTTTTCCAGCAAAGCTTTTGCGGCGCGACCTTCTTGATGGACAGAAGAAGGGTTGCCATAGATATCAAGCGCCTCGACAAGAGCGCGGCGAGCGGCCTGCGATAATGGTGATGTAGCATTGTAATCGAGATAACACCTTAAAGCTGACATAAAAAACCTCGTAATTTTTATCTTTTACCGAAAATCCGTAACGCAATTTCCTTGAAAAGTGCACCCGTTACAGACTATCTAGCGTTAAGATAAGATTTAAACATTAAAAAACGTATTGAATGCCTTGCCAATAGTGAAGATTTAATCCGTTCAATCCGTTACAGTAAGGAGTACTTGATGCCTGAAGTCATTTTTAATGGTCCCGCAGGTCGCCTTGAAGGCCGTTATCAACCCTCACCGGAAAAAAATGCTCCTATAGCTATTATTCTGCATCCACACCCGCAATTCGGCGGAACAATGAACAATAAAATTGTCTATGATCTTTTTTATATGTTTCAACAGCGCGGCTTTACGACCTTGCGGTTCAATTTTCGCAGTATCGGCCGCAGTCAAGGTGAATTCGATCATGGTGCCGGCGAGTTGTCCGATGCTGCGGCGGCATTGGACTGGGTGCAGGCACTTCACCCCGACTCGAAAAATTGTTGGGTGGCCGGTTATTCTTTTGGCGCTTGGATTGGCATGCAGCTTTTGATGCGTCGTCCCGAAATTGAAGGTTTTATTTCGGTTGCCCCCCAACCCAATATTTATGATTTTTCTTTCCTTGCCCCCTGTCCTTCTTCCGGCCTTATTATCCATGGCGATGCCGACCGCGTTGCACCGGCCAAGGATGTGCAAGGGCTTGTTGATAAATTGAAAGCACAAAAAGGCATTACCATTACCCAGCAAATTCTGGAAGGAGCCAACCATTTTTTTGCCGGACAAGTTGATGAACTCATTGAAGATTGCGCAAACTATCTTGATCGTCGCCTTGCCGGAGAATTGTCCGAGCCGCGCTTAAAACGCTTGCGTTAACCACGAGATAGAAGCGTTGCTGTTGATTGCGGTATGTAAAATGTACTGTTGCTTTTAACGTCTCGGTTTTTCACACTTTGATTTGCGGGAGCTTGCAAGAGTTCAAGACGAGATTGCCTCTGTTGTGGCATTCATTACAGAGGCAGTTTTTATTCCGGCCTGCCGACAAATTTCGTCAAACGAGATTGGTTTTATAAATTTTCCGTTTATATGAAATTTTTTTTCGTTCATTTTTTTATAGATTATCAAAATTCATGTTTTACCAATTTGCCGCCGCTTAGAGGGCTGCTGCAACCCGTTGTTGCTGGAAAAGTAATCGGCAGATCATAAAAAGACCTGATTGCCAAATAGCCCCATGCTTCGGCTTCGATATAATCGGAATAAAACCCCAGCGATCGGGCAGTTAAACAATCGATACCATAACCTGTTGTGAGATCTTTCAAATATTTCATAATCGCCAAATTGTGCGCCCCTCCTCCGGAAATGATGAGCGCTTTGGGAACAGATGGTAGATGGCGCCAAGAATTGACAATTCCATATGCTGTTAAATAGCTTAATGTTGCCGCACCATCTGCAACCGCAATCGTGTCATCCGTCAATGGAGTGAAACTTCGCCAATCAAGCGAACCCGGCTTGTCTTGTCTAAAAAACGGATGCTTGCTGTAACATGCAACAATTGGTTCAATGACTTTGCCTTGCAATCCGCTACGGCCATCGCGATCAAACGGCGTTTGTGTCTTCAAAAACATCCACTGGTCAAGCAAAGCGTTGCCGGGCCCGCAATCAAATGCATAAAGGGCATCATCACCGACAAAAGTCAGATTGGAAATTCCGCCAATATTGATAAAAGCTAGCGGAAATGGCAGCTTTCCTTTTAATTGTCGCGCTAACGCCTGATGGTAGACTGGAACAAGCGGTGCCCCTTGCCCGCCATGGTTCATATCATTTTCCCGCAAATCGAAAACAACATCAATGCCGGTTTTATTGGCAAGTAGTTTTCCGTCGCCAATTTGTATCGTCAGTGCTATTTCCGGCTTATGGAGAATTGTCTGTCCATGAAATCCGATCAAATCAACATGTTTTGGAGAAATATTGTATTTAGAAAGCAGATCATGAACTACGCCAACGTGTTTTAGCGTTAATTCTCTTTGCAAAATTGCAATATTTTCAGGAAGGCAGGTGCGGGATTGAATATGTGACACTTGCCCAAGTGCTGCTTTCAGCCTGCGTCGAAACGCATCGTCATAGCTACGAGAAAAATGTCCTAAAATCGAGATATGATTATCGCCATCGCTACGCAACAGTGCCGCATCAATTCCATCCATTGACGTGCCACTCATAAGTCCGATAGCCGTTTTTAACGCTTGCATAGGATGTTTCCTTGTGAATCATCTATATTTTATGATAAAGCCCGCGGGGAGTTGAGTGTTTTATTCGACCATCATTTTTTTCAAGGAACCATTTTGATGACCTGTTTTAAATCAGATTTCCTAAACGTTATGAGCGAACGTGGCTTTATCCACCAAATGTCCGACGAAAGTGGTTTGGATGATCTTTTAACAAAGGAAGTTGTGACAGGCTATATCGGTTTTGATCCCACAGCAGCAAGTCTTCACGCTGGCAGTCTAATTCAGATCATGATGCTCCACTGGCTGCAACAAACCGGCCACCGTCCGGTTGCACTGATGGGGGGCGGCACAGGTATGATTGGTGATCCTTCATTCAAGGATGAGGCACGTAAACTTCTTACGGTCGAAAAAATTGATGAAAATATCGCTGGCGTAAAAAAAGTATTCGCCAATTATATGACATTTGGCGATGGTGCCAATGACGCTATCATGGTCAATAATGCCGATTGGCTCAGAGATTTGAATTATATTGAATTTCTACGGGATGTCGGCCGGTTTTTTTCGGTCAATAAAATGCTGTCTTTTGATTCCGTCAAACTTCGTCTGGATAGGGAGCATTCGCTGTCATTTCTGGAATTCAATTATATGATTTTGCAGGCTTATGATTTTGTCGAGCTCAATAAACGTTATGGATTGAGACTGCAAATGGGCGGCTCCGATCAGTGGGGAAATATTGTCAATGGTATTGATCTTGGTCATCGGATGAATTCGCCGCAATTATTTGCGCTGACCTCACCACTGCTTACCACAGCATCGGGTGCCAAAATGGGCAAGTCGCTCAACGGTGCGCTATGGCTCAATGCCGAAATGCTTTCGCCTTACGATTTCTGGCAATATTGGCGCAATACCGAAGATGCAGATGTTACCCGCTTTTTAAAGCTTTATACGACATTGCCGATGGGGGAAATAAACCGTCTTTCGGCACTTCAGGGCTCCGAGATTAACGAGGTAAAAAAAATTCTTGCTACCGAAATCACGGCAATGCTGCACGGACGCGATGCAGCAGAAAAAGCGGCAGAAACGGCACGCAAGACATTTGAAGAAGGTGCGCTCAGCCACGATTTGCCGAAAATCGACGTTAAAACCAACGAATTAGAACACGGTATTGGGTTACTTACATTAATGGTAAAAGCCGGTTTGGCAAAATCTAACGGCGAAGCGCGTCGTCATGTTCAGGGCGGCGCAGTGCGCGTCAATGACGAGCTGATAAAT
Source organism: uncultured Bartonella sp. (assembly GCF_945285465.1). Lineage (GTDB taxonomy): Bacteria > Pseudomonadota > Alphaproteobacteria > Rhizobiales > Rhizobiaceae > Bartonella. The sequence continues at coordinate 17,661 of NZ_CALYQK010000001.1, forward strand.
GATGAAACACGCATAGTTCATGAAAATGATGTTAATGGCGATGGTGTTATCAAATTGTCGTTTGGAAAAAAGAAGCATGTTCTCGTCACGCCTTCTTGACCTGGAGCGCCCAAGCATTTTTTGGCAAGGCAATTTATGATCGCTAACGGATAAGGTTAAACTCTTCGTTTTTACGAAAAGGGCTTGGCTTTTCATTGTTAACCTGCTCGGCTTGTCAACCGACAAAATGAAAAGTCATCGCGGAAATCACAAGTGTCAAGCCCGTTTGATTGTCATGGTTCGGCACTACGCCACCCGACGATAGCACTTCTATTTAACATTGAAATTTTGGCTTTTTGCCGTTTTCGGCAATGAATTGCAATCGTTTTTTCCTGCTAAATGTGGGTTTTTGCGCCAAAGTGACGATTTTTAGCACCTATTGCTATCCGTCCATCTATTTTTTGCTTATTGAAACTCGAATATCGAACGAAAAATACCCGGTGCAATAACCGAAATGGGATTGACCATCACTTGCGGTTGTTTTGCCTTTCCTTCAATTTTAAACGTAATTCCGATCAAACCACGATCACGTCCATTTCCTAAAACCTGACCTATAATCGGCAAATCACCAAACAAACGGTTCAAGCCATAAGCGGGCATAAATGTACCGGTAATAGACATATTTCCCGATGAATCATAAAGCACTCCCTGAAAAGTGGCTCCGACTGTCGGTCCGCGCAAAACGCCGCGGTCAAGAACCAAATAATTATCACCCTTTCCTATGTGGGTATAGGCGACATCAAAACCGACACTCGAACTGTTAATCTTGCCTTTGACAGCCTCGTTCAAACTTTTTCCGCCACCACGAGGACGGGAAGAAACAATTGTTGCAAGCCGTGGTTCATCAACAACTTCAAAATTCCTGAGACTAACCGGACCAGACAACGGTTGCCCTGTTGCCGATGACAAATCGGCTTTCAACGTTCCTCCTCGAATCTTATCATAATAATTCATGAAGCGTAGCAGAGAGCCAGCATCATTGCTTTGAGCAATGACCGTTTCTTTACCTTGTGCCTTTTGCATCTCGATGTTTACCGCCTTGCCGTTTTTGGTTCGTCCGCTCAACGAAAATTGTGTCGCCCCTTGTTCCGTTTTCTCGTACGTTGCATTAGCATTATTGAACGCTTCATTATAAAAACCAATCAGACTTTCAACCGATGAATGCACCGAAATGGCCGTTTTATCCGTCGAGCTATTTTGCGATTTATCCAATTGCTGGATGATACCCCGCGCATCATAGCTTTTTCCTGTTACCTCGACGTGATATGATTTAGCAGAGCTTACAATTTTCAAAGCCAAATCATCATTACGGCTTAAATTGGCTTTAGCAAATTCGGCGCCAGCCAATTGCTTGTCTTTGACATGAATATTTCCTGCCACCTGCAAATTCTGCCCCGTTAACGCGAAGTTTTCTATGGTATATTCCGGTTTATCTTTCGCATTCGCGGGCATGTCGAATTCGGCATGGGCTTCCAGACCTTTTCCTTTTTTCCAGCCGGCCCACGAAATCTCCAGATTGGCATTGGTCAAATCGGCATTGAAATGGCGCTTGCCATTATTCTCGGCTCCCACTTCAACACTGATCGGGCCACTGAGAAAATTATTCAGAAATGCAAAATGTTTGGCACGAATGGCATCGTCCAGATTTAACGTAAATTTTTCACTTTTTTGCAGATCCGAATGATCAAACGGCTGCACAATTTTTACATCCGAAGGCAGGTCATTGAGCAAACCACTTGCTTGTAAAATAATTCCCGATTTGGAGACATCGGCCACACCTGCAGCGTTCGTAATCATGATATTCTCGATTGGCTCGGGAAGCGAAAAATCATTAAATTTGACATGCGCACTATAAGTAACTTCTCCTCTGGGAGTATCGCGTGTCACTGGAAAGCGAAGTTTAATTTCTGCTTCTACATTGCCTTTGGCTGTTTGCGAATTGAAAGGCAAACGACGATGTGCATTGATGGGTGCATAGCCTATCATTTCACCAGCAGCATCGACTGTGGCACGTGCAACAAGCCGCATATCGGCAAAAACCGGACGTTGGGCCCCCCATGGTATGACCATCGTACCTTCAACTGCTTCGACTTTACAATTGTTTGAAAGGTAGCTTGCACCGCTATCGAGTGTAATTGTGGTGGTCATGCCGTCAACCCCAACTGTACCGAAAGCTTCACGCAAAGCTGGCAATTCGCCGATCAGATCGGATCTGGTATTGAGAATTTCTGACCTGATTTTGACTTCGTTTGCCGAAAGCGTTCCGGCTGGAACACCGGAACGGAAAAAGCCTTGCGGCAAAGCTATTTCAATCGACCCGTTCTTGATTTGGCCGCCAAATACATGCGAAACAACCCATCTTCGTGCTCCTGGTGATACGTTCACCGGCCATAGCTGTTTGGCCTCAGCAATATCCATTTGCGGAACATGGAGCACAAAAATGGTTTCCGGCGTACCTTCTCCAAATTTCATACTGCCCTGCCCCATCAAATTGCCATGAGGCGTATTAATCGTAATTTCGTCGATAAATGCCTTTCGCGCGGCAAGATTATATTGTCCGGCCAATTTCATACCAAAATGCAGTGCACTATCGGGCACTTCGCCGGCGGCACTTACAGCTCGTTGCGAAACTATTTCAAAGCGATAATCATTCGTCGGTTCGCCCGTTTCGGGATTTGCCGGTGTTATCCCCAATGCTCCATCAAACGGTATTACAAGTCCCCCTATCTGCAATAAAGAAGATTCAAGTTCGATTTTTTTACTATGCGGTGTATGAAGAAGATTTAAATCGAATTTGGATGGAATATTCTGTTCTGTCCCAAAATCCATAACACCGGCTGGCATTGCCAACCGCAGCCGAATGACCGGTTCTGCATCTAAATTATTGCGTTGCGCCTCAATTACAGCATTTGCCGTTCCTTTTAGCCTAAAATGCCCGTTGTTCGTATGATTGTTAGGCAAGAATGGCGATACATCATCGGCAGCTCCTAAATGAAGCGGCAAGGATGTAATATCAAGTTTGATATCTGTAGCATGTTGATCAATATAGTTTGCCTGCGCCTCTAGTCCTATTGTTTGGCCATTCCAACCCAAAGACGATATAAGCGAGACCGCTTTGCGACGCGTACGCAGATTCAGATTTTCAATTTGATAAACTGTACTTTTTTCGCCCGGCATTTGAAGTGAAATATTCTTCAAAACGAAAACGTTAATCGACATGGATCTTAATTTGTTTGCTCCCATATCAAAAGCCGGGAAAAGCAGATTAGCAGTCTCATCGGGGTCAAGGCGGCCAAATTGGTCTTTTGGCAAACGGTCAACGAAGTTTGAGTCTTTTGCTTGCGGCAAAATAATGTTGGCATTATGAAGCTCAATCTGGGCTATCTGTAATTTTCCTAAAAGCAGAGCCCATGAGGAAAAGCCGACGCGGAACACTCCAATTCGATCGACCTGGATGCCGTCTTTTATATCATCCAACATCACATTCTGGGTTTCGAGTGCCAGATGATAATCTTCATCGAGTGAAAGCCTGGCATCGGTAATTTTGACATGCGCATAATCGCCCAATTGCTGCGATAACGTTGCCTGCATTTTTGCAGTCAGGTAAGCACCGCTGATTCCCACTTTTAATAAAGAAAAGGCAAGAATTAAGATTATGGCACCCGATATGACCGCCCAAAAAAACATATAACTCAGCCGTCTGACGACACTCTTACGTTGGCGTGGGGTGTGGACTTTCACGCCGTCGCCCTCCCGAGCCGACGGGAACTGATCAAGCTTTCTTATTTCACTTCGTTTAAAGCGAATCTCTTCATGTGGATCTGTCAAATTGTAACCAATCCCGTTATCGGTTTTCACTTCGTGCCAGGCAATCAACAGCAAAATATGAACGCATTATAGCACCGATTTATATTGAATCCTGTCGTTTATAATGCAATTTTAAACCTACCCACAGAAGAAAGGTAACATTATGAATCTATTAGAAAAAGGCGATATCGCTCCTGATTTCACTTTGCCGCGCGACAGCGGCAAGAAACAGACCTTATCTGAGCTTCGTGGTCACCCAGTTGTCCTTTATTTCTATCCAAAAGATGATACCAGCGGTTGCACCTTGGAGGCACATGATTTCACACGACTCAAACCGGAATTTGACAAGATCGGTGTGACGGTGCTGGGAATGTCACCTGATAAGCCGGAAAAACACGATAAATTCAAAACGAAGCATGACCTCAGCATTATCCTTATCTCCGACGAAGATAAATCCACTTTGGAAGCCTATGGCGTTTGGGTTGAAAAGTCGATGTATGGACGCAAATATATGGGCGTTGAACGGTCAACTTTTTTGATTGATAAAGATGGCAAGATTGCCGAGATTTGGCGCAAGGTAAAGGTACCCGGTCACGCGCAAGAGGTGTTGGAGGCAGCAACCGCCATCGCTTAGCCGTTTTCTGGTGTTAGGAGTTTGTTAATCTTTTAATGCATTAATAGAATTCTCAACGGCGGAATGGAAAATGCGTTATTCAATCAAAATATTGAGTTTTTGTCTGGCATTGATTGTGGCAACACTACCTGTCAGCACCGCTCATGATACTTCAGCAGTCAATGTTGAAAACGAAGATTGTCTTCACCAGCCACTTCCTTCCATGCCAAAAACACCGGTACCAAAGGTAAAAAACATCGTTTTCAACGCGCATAATGCAATTGATCCTATCGTTACCGGTCCCCGGGGATAACAACCGAGCATCATTCTCGCGTTTCACGGATGCGATGAAATATAACAACTGCTTTTGGCCAGAAAATATTACTAAAGCCAGTTAAAGAACCCGGGCAGTAAATTGCATCGCCGCTATTATCGTTTTATTTTTCTTGCACAAATGCGCGTTGTCATAAGTTGCAATTGCAATCGTTAACAATCGCTAACGACAGCTTTATTTTGTATTCGATAACATGCAGCAACATGCAGTAAAAGCAGCAACATGCAGTAAAAATTGCCAATTTTTCCAATGGCCATTATTTGACCGACAAAAATGCAAAGTCTTATGTCACATCTTCGACATGTTCGACACGGCCCTTAATACGCTGGGCAAGTGCAGCTTCCATGAATGCATCCAGATCACCATCAAGGACTTTTTGCGGGTCGGTGTTTTCAACGCCCGTCCGTAAATCCTTTACCAACTGATAGGGCTGTAAGACATAAGAACGGATCTGGTGTCCCCATCCGATTTCGGTTTTTGATGCTTCAAGAACATTTGCTTCATCTTCACGCCGTTTCAATTCTTCTTCATAAAGACGCGCTCTTAGCATGGCCCAAGCAGTGGCGCGGTTTTTGTGCTGCGATCGCTCAGCCTGACACTGAACGACAATTCCCGTTTTCAAGTGGGTAATACGAACGGCCGAATCTGTTGTGTTAATATGCTGTCCCCCAGCTCCCGAAGCACGATAGGTATCAATCCGCACATCCGATTCAGAAACATCGACTTCTATATTATCATCAATAACCGGATAAACCCAGATGCTGGCAAATGACGTATGTCGCCTTGCGTTTGAATCATAAGGGGAAATACGAACCAGACGGTGCACCCCCGATTCTGTCTTCAACATGCCATAAGCATTAGGCCCTTTAACAAGCATTGTAGCCGATTTTATGCCAGCCTCTTCGCCATCATGAACTTCTAATAGTTCGACTTTCTTCGCATGTTTTTCTGCCCAACGCGTATACATTCGAAGCAACATCGAAGCCCAATCCTGACTTTCCGTACCACCGGCACCAGCATGAACCTCGAGATATGTATCGTTTCCATCAACCTCGCCCGAAAGCAACATCTCTATTTGTCTTTGGTCGAGTTCGCTTTTCAATGCTTGAATTGAAGCTTCGGCTTCACCGATAATCGCGTTATCACCCTCTTCTTCACCCATAGAGATAAGTTCAACGCTATCGTTAAGTATCTGTGTCAAATGATTGATATTATAGATAGAATCATCAAGCCGCTGACGCTCGCGCATCAGTTCCTGTGCTTTGGCCACGTCATCCCATAAAGTCGGATCTTCTGCCTTATCGTTAAGATATTCCAGACGTTTTATCGACTGATCCCAGTCAAAGATGCCTCCTCAGCAAGCCGATAGCTTGCCTGATTTCTTCAACCAAAGTTTCAATTTCTGCTCGCATATTGATCTATTTTTCCTAGTTATGCCCGTTTAAAGTGCTGTTGAGGCATCTAATCATTTATCGATAGATAAATAAAAACCGTTTTATCAGCCGAAAATGACGAACACCCAAATAATCTGTTTGCAATATTCACATTATGTCCAACTTGTCAAAGGACCAGTTTCTCAATAAAGCCCTCCGGAACCACTTTGAATGGCTTTATTGACTTGTGGCGACGTTGGTGCCACTGGAACACCTTCTTTAAATGAAGTCGTTCCGCCAATGACCTGATAGACATCTGCCGGCCCTGTTCCCGGTTTAAATGCTTCGACAATGACATTGCTGTCACCCGGCTCGGCCCGCATTCCGGTTTTTCGGTCAATCGCAATCTGCATCATGCCATCGGGAATTTTGAAATCAACATCCGGTACACCCTTCATCGCGTTTTCCATAAATTCGCCAAAAATCGGCACAGCTAAAGAACTACCGGTGCCACCATATCCCAAAGTGGAAGGTTGGTCATAACCGATAAAAACACCAACAACTATATTCGGCGTAAATCCCATAAACCATGCATCTTTTGAATCATTGGTTGTCCCGGTTTTCCCGGCAATATGCCGGTTAAGATAACTAAGCCGTGCCGCAGTGCCGCGTTGCACAACCCCTTCCATCATCGATGTAATCTGATAGGCGGTCATCGGATCAAGTACCTGATCGCGCTCGTCGATCAATGTCGGTTCCGGTTGATTGTCCCAAAATCTGACGTTACAGCCTTCACATTTGCGCTTGTCATGACGGTAAATAGTGTGTCCATAACGGTCCTGAATACGATCAATAAGCGATGGTGAAATGGAACGCCCGCCATTTGCAATAACCGAATAGGCCGTTACCATTCGTAGTACCGTTGTCTCGCCTGCTCCCAACGCCATAGGAAGATAGGGTTGTAATTTGTCATAAAGTCCGAATCGTTCCGCATATTCTGAAACAATAGGCATACCAAGATCGTTAGCCAGCCGAACTGTCATCAGGTTACGCGAATGTTCGATGCCATATCGCAATGTCGAAGGCCCGGCAAATGTGCCGCCATAGTTTTTCGGGCGCCAAACTTCACCATTGCCCTGATTGATTTCTACCGGCCCGTCAAGAACAACGGAAGCAGGCGTATAGCCATTATCCAAGGCTGCTGCATAAACAAACGGTTTAAAAGACGAACCGGGTTGCCGATAGGCTTGGGTCGCACGGTTAAATTCGGATTCAGCAAAAGAAAATCCGCCAACCATTGCCAAAACGCGCCCGGTTCGCGGTTCCATAGCTACCATCGCACCTTCAATCTTTGGTGGCTGACGCAACAAATAACTGTTGTCACTGCCAGCTTTTTTCTCGACAAAAACAACATCACCGACATGTAAAACCCCTGTCGGATTATTCGCCGAATAACGGCGTTCGTTTTTGTCAACCATCCGATAAGCCCATTTCATATCGCTTGCAGCAATTGTTGCCACATAACGCTCGGATGACAAAACACCAGATACTTCGCGTTTGGGTTGCAAACCGATTTTCACTTTGTCGGGTGCCACCGAAAGCACAACGGCCAAACGCCATTCCGGAACATCGCTAAAGGCACTTACCTCACCAAGCCCGACGCCCCAATCATCAGAAACGTCGATGTGTTTGTAGGCCCCGCGCCAGCCATGATTTTGATCATATTTGACAAGTCCGTCTTGCAAAGCCCGACGCGCCATAACCTGCAAATTCGGATCAAGAGTAGTGCGAACCGATAGCCCCCCTTCGTAAAGAGCTTTCGAGCCATACCGATTTATCAATTGCCGACGCACTTCCTCGGTAAAATAATCGGCAGCAAAAATATAGGTATCATCGCCGCGAAGTGTAACACCAAGTGGTTTCAGCTTGGCCTGCTCGCCCTGACTTGCTGTTGCGTACCCATTTTCCACCATCCGATCAATCACCCAATTGCGGCGATCGAGAGCGCGTTGCGTATGTTTAAAGGGATCATAATTACTTGGCCCCTTCGGCAATGATGCAAGATAGGCACACTCTTCAAGAGTAAGATCGTTGACCGATTTGTTAAAATAGGTAAGAGCAGCAGCAGCGATACCGTAGGCACCGCGACCCAAATAAATTTCGTTTAAATAGAGCTCAAGAATGCGATCCTTGGAATAGGCCCGTTCGATACGCATTGCCAAAATCGCTTCTTTGATTTTCCGCTCCATGGTTGCATCGGAACTCAATAAAAAATTCTTTGCCACCTGCTGGGTAATTGTCGAAGCCCCTTCCGGTCTGCGCCCCGAGCCGATATTCCTGATATTGCTGACCATTGCACGTGCCAGACCTTCCGGATCCAGCCCGAAATGGTTATAAAAATTCTTATCCTCAGCAGAAACAAATGCTGACTTTACCAAATCCGGTATCGACTGAATAGGAAGATAAAGACGACGGTTTGTTGCAAACTCTGCCATTAATGCGCCATCTGCGGCATGAATGCGAGTCATCACCGGCGGTTCATAATTTGCAAGAACCTGATAGTCGGGCAGTTCGTCGCCTTGTTGCTGATTCTCTACCGTTGCCGAAGAGTCAATATCTTCGGCAAGTGCCGAAGATATTGAAGGCACACCCAAACCGACAGCAATGCCGGCAGCAAGAATACATCTAAAAAAACTCATCATCGTAACCGGATGTCGCTTTCTCCAGAATTCGCTCAAAGGCGATATAAACATTTATCAACCTCGTCGCGTGTGCACCGGAATTGCGATAAAAACAAGGCTGAATTGCACTATTTAGTATATTAATGTCAAAGTTAAGACTATAGTTTTCTCTTTCCCTGATATTTTTATTATGGCTGTGAATTATTTTGTTGTCTATTACGATAGCTGGCAAACTCTTTCACCGCAGCAGCAATGGCCGAAGCAGCTTTTTTGCGCCAGACAGGATCGGTGATCAGCTTTTCGTCTCCCTTATTGGAAAGATAGCCAATCTCGATCAATACCGAAGGAATGTCAGGGGCTTTCAACACCTGAAAACCAGCATAGCGATGTGGATTTTTAATGAGGCTGATATCACTTAAAATAAAACTGGAAATGACACGATCAGCAAAACTTACCGAAAATGATAGTGTTTCCCGGCGTGCAAGATCAATAAGGATATCGGTTACTTCAGGTGACTCATCGGCGGGCAGCCCGTCAAGAAGATCTGCCTTGTTTTCACGCTCGGCAAGGGCTCTTGCAAGATCGTCGGATGCCTGGTCAGAAATAGTGTAAACAGTTGCTCCTCGCATCGCATTCATATTGATAGTGTCCGCGTGGATTGAAATAAACAAATCGGCACCAAAATTTCTTGCTTTTTGTACCCGTTCGTTTAACCGCAGAAAAACATCGGAATCACGGGTTAGATAAACCTGTAAAGTTGCATTTTTTTCAAGTTCATCGCGCAATGCACGAGCAAAAGACAAAGTAACGTCTTTTTCAAGTGTACCATTGATACCTTCTGCGCCGCTGTCAATACCACCATGACCGGCATCAATGACAACCCGAAAGGGTTTTGGCACGAAGTCATTTTCCTTTTTGGCAAATATTCTTTTTTCATCATTTTGCTTTTTGACAAGCTGTTGAAAATTTTCCTGGTTATCTTTGATAATATCAATCACCAATTGCCAAAGCCCGCTGTCAAGCTGTTCCATTTTGTTGTTTTCCACAGCAAAAGGGACGGTTGTCGTCAGTATAATCCTTGAGGTATTCGGCCCTGACGAGCCATACCTCAAATCCGCTACCATACCCAATTTTAACGGTAGTTGCGTTTGCGAAGAATAATCCACAGTGGGAAGATTTACGACAAGACGGCTCGGCCGATCGAGAAATTGCAACGAATAGCCCGGATTACCTGAAAACACAGCAATCAACCTTATTCGTGTGTTATCGCTCACAGCTCTGATATTGACGAGTTCGAGCGGCTTGTTTGCTGCGTTGCTTGAGGTTATAAAACTTGTAAAACATATAAAGACCGTGACAAGAAGAAAAAGCCAGCGAAATTTTTGACCATCAGCACCGCCACTCAAATGTCGTCTCGCTTGGCTCATTACGGATGTTTTTCCTCAATTTTCTGATGTTAATGACAAAACAAAATGAGCGTTCTTTTTATTAAGCGTATTTGGCAATTTTAAGATGAGCTTACAACCATGCCAAAAACTTTTCTTCATTATAAAACGGAAAAAATAATATTTTCCAAACGAATAAGAAGCGCGTCTCTATAAAGTTACTTGTGTTCAAGGCAATATCGACTTAAAAGCATAATGTCTTGAGGGGCAGGATAACATGGTCAATAAACGATCGGTCAGCCGATTTTTTTTAAACCTTTTTCCGCCCAAAAAGTCTGCAAGCATGTAGTTCTTGGCATTATTGTGGCGTTATACCTTTAATGAATGGAGAAGAGGCTTGTAATAATTAAGTTTCGCTGGTTCGGTTAGCCGGGCTATTTTAAAAACGTTTTGCCGGAGACTCGCAGGATGATGAGTCAATCAAAACTGATGGTAAAAGTCATGATAAGAGCGGCATATGCAAGCGGGTATTTGCGCTCGAATTGTCAATCCCATTTGTTGGCAAAACTTCTTTTCATCGGCAGACAGTATCAAGTGTTGGTATGTTTTTGCAAGACCATTATTGGTAACTTCATACGTGTCGCCTTCAGGATTTTCTATAATGTCAAACAAAATGCTTATCGATGCCTCTCACCCGGAGGAAACTCGCGTTGTCGTCGTTCGCGGCAACCGCATTGAGGAATTCGACTTTGAATCGGAACATAAAAAACTTTTAAAAGGAAATATCTACTTGGCCCGCGTAACACGGGTCGAACCTTCCTTGCAGGCTGCTTTTGTCGAATATGGCGGAAACCGTCATGGTTTTCTTGCTTTTTCTGAAATTCACCCCGATTATTATCAAATACCTGTTGCCGATCGTCAGGCGCTGCTTGAAGAAGAAGCAAAAGCCGCATTTGATGAAGAAGACGAAACAGAGATTGATAAGAACGATAAAAATAAACAGTCCCGTAAAACCAAATCAGCCGAAACCGGCAATGAAAATGGAAGCACTTCTGCTCCTGATGATGACGACGCCGATGACGTTGACCTTTTAGGCGAAACCGGCGACGAAAGTATTGAACTTGTTGGAGCAGAAGACGCGTTGGAGGAAGTTCCGATGCGCGAGCGCGCCCCGCGTCGTCAATATAAAATTCAGGAAGTAATTAAACGCCGTCAAATTTTGCTGGTACAGGTTGTCAAAGAAGAGCGTGGTAATAAAGGTGCTGCGATGACAACGTATTTGTCTTTGGCGGGGCGTTATTCCGTGTTGATGCCCAACACGGCTCGTGGTGGTGGTATCTCGCGTAAAATAACCAATATTCAAGACCGTAAGCGTTTGAAAGAAATCGTAAAAGACCTGCAGGTTCCCAAAGGTATGGGGGTTATACTCAGAACGGCAGGTGCCAATCGTACAAAAGTAGAAATTAAACGTGATTATGAATATCTTATGCGGTTATGGGAAAATGTCCGCATTCTGACGCTTGAATCTGTTGCTCCCTGTCTTGTCTATGAAGAAGGAAGCCTTATCAAACGGTCAATTCGCGATCTCTATAATAAAGATATCAGTGAAATTCTTGTTTCCGGCGAACAAGGATACCGTGAAGCCAAAGATTTTATGCGCATGCTGATGCCCAGCCACGCCAAAGTTGTGCAACCTTATCGCGATCCTTTGCCTATTTTTGCACACAACGGTATCGAAGCCCAACTCGACGGCATGTTGCAACCCGAAGTTACATTAAAGTCCGGCGGATATCTGGTTATCAATCAGACTGAAGCGCTTGTGGCTATAGATGTCAATTCCGGACGCTCTACAAAAGAACATTCGATTGAAGAAACTGCCTTCCAGACAAATCTGGAAGCAGCCGAAGAAGTTGCCCGACAATTACGTCTGCGGGATCTAGCAGGTCTTGTAGTCATTGATTTCATTGACATGGAAGAAAAGAGAAACAACCGGCTTGTCGAAAAAAAGCTCAAAGAGTGTTTGAAAGATGATCGCGCACGCATACAGGTCGGCCGTATCTCGCATTTCGGTCTCATGGAGATGAGCCGACAACGTATTCGCGCTTCGGTTCTTGAAAGCACGATGCAACCTTGCCCACACTGCAATGGAATAGGTTATATACGTTCAGACCTGTCATTGGCTCTTCATGTTATCCGTTCCATTGAAGAATATTTGCTGCGCAATCCACATTTCAATATTATTGTTCGCACCTCCGTTGCTACAGCTCTTTATGTCCTCAACCATAAACGGCGTGCTTTGGACGATCTCGAACATCGTTTTGGTCTTACCATCAATATTGAAGCTGATGATGAAGTTGGTGCGCAAAATATCGCAATTTATAAAAGTACTCCTGCCGAGGGTACTCCTGCTGCGACACCGCAAATTCCAATCGTCGAAGATATTACTGACGACGATATTGCCGAAGAAGACGAAAGCATCGAAGAAAAAGACGACAACAACGGCGAAACGAACCAAAGGCGTAAACGACGTAAACGTGGCAAGTTCAATGATCGCACGGACGACAAAGTGCTACGTGCCAGCACAGAAGACGATGTACGATCCGAGGATGATAATAAACGCAGAAGGCGGCGTGGTCGGCGTGGCGGTCGGCGCTATCGTGATGGTGATTTTGAACGTCGTAGAATACCTTATGCCGAACCGGTTGGTGAATTTGCCGAAAAAGCTCTTGCCGAAGTGATTGCAGCAAGGCGCAAACGTCGCGTTCCCGCGGCCGAACCTGTTGGTTTTGACGCAAATGAACCTATTGTCATACCTGTCGAGAAAAATGAAATCATTATAGCAGACGTTCCGCTCAACGAACAAAAAAGCGAACCTGCCGCGGCAAGGACTGTAACAAAACGTGTAAAGCGCACGAAAAAGACATCAGCAAAAACCGAAAATATGGTCTCTGAAGTTAATGGCGAGGCAAAGGCGGAAAATGATGTTTTATCCGAACAGCCAAAGCCCGTTCACAACCGCAAACGTAAAACCGAGGACAAAGAAAAAATGGCGGCCGAGCCTGTTGGGGATGACATTTCTTCTGATGCGCCAAGTCCAACGGAAGCGCCTGCAGCGCTGGACGTGGTCGAAAAACCGGCGAAAAAAGTTGCAAAGCGTTCACGAAAAACGAAAGCGGTACAAAATTCAGCTGAAAAAGCTGATATCGATGTCGAATCCCAAGCAATCAAACCGGAAAAAACTGCTGCACGCAAAAACGCCCGTACCAAGCGCAAAGCTGATATTGAGGAAGACGCGGCTTCCTCCGAACCTGTGATAACGTCATCTTCAGGACAAGAAGAAAACGATAAACCAAAGCGCGTCGGCTGGTGGCAAAGAAAAGGTTTTTTCTGACACGATTTTTATAGTCATCGAAAAATCAGCGTAATTTACAGAAAACCCCGCAGCCAAATCAAATTGATGAATGCTGCGGGATTTTTTTGTTTGCCTTCAAGCAAGATCCGACACAAAAACCATGTGTTCAAGTTAGCCACGATGCGTTCACCACCTTTGCAGCATGATGACAGCTGGCATCCAGTTTTCATTTTTTTGGAATGAGTGGACAAACAAGCAAACCAAAGGCAAAGCGTTGGTGCCAGAACATTTGAGCGGTTTGTTTTAACCGATTTTAAAAGGCTTATGAACGACGGCCGGCATTTACCGCAATTTTTGCTGATTGAGCAATCTTTTGTGTTTATGCTTGAACTTAGTAACTTTGAAACGACTGTTTGCTGAAGATTGAAACGGGCTAATGAAAGCTTTCAACGAAACTTTATACGCTTTCTTCCTAATTTAGCGGATACGTTCCGCACATCAGATCCATCAGTAATCTCTTATTCCGAAATAAAGATAGAAACAAAACAAGAAAAATGGCGATCCCGACAGGATTCGAACCTGTGACCCACGGCTTAGAAGGCCGTTGCTCTATCCAACTGAGCTACGGGACCACACTATGTTTATCTGGACCCAGACAGTTTATATCAGTGTGTCCAAGGAATTTCGCGATTGCTGCGAAAATTATCGGAATATGAAACCTTTTGACGCGTTGCTAAGTGCGGCTCTTCAACTTCATATGCTATGCCGTTTTTTGTCGCGAATGCAATTGCCTCTTCTTGTGTATCAAATGTCATATTAATCTGACTTTTCATATCACACGACGATGTATAGCCCATTAATGGATCAATCATCTTCGCTTCACTCGGCTCATATTGAAGAACCCAAAACCCAGTATTCGCTTTACCGGACTGCATGGCTGTTTTAGCCGGGCTGAAAATTCGAGCTACCATGGTTTTTCCTTTCGGATCATGCTGTGGCGAAATTATGCATCATTACGACCACTTTGTCGCATCATCTTTTTTTGTCAAGCAATGCCATGGTCGGAGCGATAGGATTCGAACCTACGACCCCCTGATCCCAAATCAGGTGCGCTACCAGACTGCGCTACGCTCCGACATAATTTATGTTCGACGCACATTCCCTAAATTTTTCCGACAAGAAGTGCAAGCGTAAATCGTAATTTTTCTGCCGAATACGACAAATTTCTTCATTTGCTAACTTTTCCAAAACATTTTGGCGCCAAAATACCGGCGTCGAGAAAGGTTTGGTTATGACAAAAAAACAAACAAAGCCAAAGCAGATAACGCGCAGGTCGACTAAAAAGACCAATTCTCACCTGAGTTATCTCATGCTGTCAGGATTGGTATTGCTGGCCGGTTTTGGCTGGTATCATAACACATTTGAAAGCAATAACTTCACATCACCACAAAAAAAATATAATGTCGAAATTGCCGGAGCGTCGACAAAAAGCGCCATTTCAGCCAAAAAAGAATCAACAATCAATATTGGCAATATTATCGCAAAGCCACCTGTCCCCGACAATCTAGTGTCAAATAGCGCAGCGGCGAATTTAACAGGTCCAAAAAAACTGCCCTCTCCTGTTCCTTATAAACACGACATGCAACTACCGCCACCGGCAAAATTTGCGGTCAACAATGCAGCCAATAGAATTTTTGCCAAGGCCCCCACCGCGATTTATGCAAAACCTGATTCGCGCTCCAAATTGATCGCGCAGGTAAAAGCCGGGCAAGAAATGCGTTCCTATGACAAAAGTGCCGGTTGGCATCGCGTTGTAGTTCCGTCAACCGCAATTATTGGTTGGGCCAATGAAAAGGATCTGAGCGAAAAAACACCAAACATCGCCAACCGAATTGATCATTCACTGACCGGAGCTATAGTTCCATGACTGTCTGACAACTTAACATTGCATATTGATAGCTTCGGATACGAGCGCTTTAGTGATCCTACTTTTTCTCTGCAATGCTAATCTATCAATTGAAGCGACGAGTTTGCCTAGTGCAAACAGTGACCGTTCACAGCGGGTTACCAAATAATCTATCACTCCAGGATCGACTGTTATTTGCCGATCGGCAAACAGTTTAAAAGCAACTGTGGTGAGCAACTCGTCATCGGGCTGTTCGATTGTTGCAAGTGTAACAGATTTAAGGCGACTTTTAAGATCGTCAAGTTTGACATGCCAGTTGACCGGTTCTGCCTTCGAGGTCAAAAGAAGAGTTGTTTTGCTGGCAATAAGATGGGTCTGTCTTATCGAATTGATGAGATGGAAAAAAGCTGTTTCATCCAATGAAACCGTATCGATATCTTCAATAAGAATTGGTTTTGCCTTTGTTGCCGTAACAATTGCATTACCGAGTTTATCCGGTTGAAAGCGCGATGCGTTGGCAAGTTCTGCCCAAACACTGGCAAAATGTGTTTTTCCCGATCCTTTAGGTCCAACTAGAACGGCAATCGGCATCGGCCAGTTTGGCCAATGTTCGATCAATTCGTAAGCCGACATATTGCTTTTTGTCACAACAAGGTCATCGGAATAGAATTCGGTTGAATGTGAAAGCGAGAGCGGTAATTGCTCCAACCTAGTTTTCATGCTTGTTCTCCGTCACTCCCGCTCGGTGAATAAAGCGGTGACTTTAAATAAGTATGAAGGGCAAACCGAACAAGAACACCGACTGCCGCTGCGGCAGGAACCGCAATCAACATGCCGGTAAAACCAAAAAGCGAACCAAAAGCAAAAAGCGCAAACATCAACCATACCGGATGAAGACCAACCGATTGTCCAACGAGCTTTGGCTGAAGAATATAACCTTCGATAAATTGTCCGATAAAAAATACACACATAACCACAATAATACGTTGCCATTGATCGGGATAAAATTGCACCCATGCAACTCCTACGGAAAGGAAAAAGCCCGTCATCGAGCCGACATAAGGGATAAAACTGATAAGACCAACAAAAAGTCCAATCAAAAGCCCGAAATTCAGCCCTGCAACGGTTAGCCCCGCCGCATAATACACACCGAGCACCAGACAAACGGTTGTTTGGCCACGAATAAACCCCGCAACAGCACGGTCCATTTCATGAAAAATGCCGCGCACTGTTTCAAGGTGATTGCGCGGAATCCACGAATCAATGGTTGTTATCATGCGTTCCCAGTCAAGAAGCATATAAAAGGCGACAACCGGGGCTACGACAAACAGGCTAACAAGATTAACCAGCGATTTACCCGAATCCAAAACCGAATTGAGCACAGATTTGATGAGATTTGAACTTTGCCCTAGCAAAGCCTGAATATTTGACTGAATTTCGGATGAATCACTTCCAATATATTTTTTAATCCATTCAAAACTATGGTTGGCAAAAAAAGCTTGTATGCGATTGACATAGACTGGCATACCATCACGAATAAATTGTTGTAACTGCGAAGAGACAACCGGAATAAGGATGGTCAGCGCAATGACAAGAATGAGCACAATGGCTATCGTAATAAGCACCGTGCCCCACATTCGGGAAATTCCTATTTTTTCAAGCAGTTCGACGACCGGATTAAGAAAATAGGCAAGCACAATTCCGGCGACAAATGGCAATAGGACCGAACTGAATACAAACATAAAAATAACGAAAAACAGCAGCGTACCCAACCAGAAAACGGCCTGTTTTTTGACATTGCCACTAAAAGCAACATTGGCGTAGGCAGGAACATAAGCCGGCTTTTTTGCACGCTTGATTTTTAGACTGTCTTTGGTGTTTCGCGCCCGATGCCTGTCTACGGCGTCATCAAAATCTTTATTGCTCATAGATATCCAAGTAGCTTTTTATTTTAACAGATATGCCGCTTCCCACAACAACGTCAAGAAACATTCGTTTGTATCCTCCTTATTAGTTCGTTTATATCATCTTTTTTTGGTTGAAAAAACTTGCGGGTAGACTAAGACAATGCCATTGCTTTTCTGTCTTTAAGATTTTAATCGAGGATAAATCAAATGGATAAACCGTCCTCTTCCCTAAAAAATCTATCCTATGCCGATGCGGGTGTCGATATTGATGCCGGCAATCTCATGGTGGAAAAGATCAAGCCGTTTGTGCGCTCGACTCGCCGCCCCGGCTCTGATACGGAAATCGGTGGGTTTGGCGGATTATTCGATTTAAAGGCAGCGGGCTTCAAGGATCCCGTTTTGGTTGCGGCCAATGACGGTGTTGGAACAAAACTTAAAATTGCAATTGAAACCGGTATTCACGACACTGTCGGAATTGACCTTGTTGCCATGTGTGTCAACGATCTTGTCGTGCAAGGTGCTGAACCTTTATTTTTTCTTGATTACTTCGCAACCGGAAAACTTGATCCTAAGCAAGGTGCCGCTGTTGTTAGCGGCATTGCCGAAGGTTGCCGCCAAGCCGGCGCTGCGCTCATTGGCGGCGAAACAGCTGAAATGCCGGGTATGTATGGCAACGGCGATTATGATTTGGCCGGATTTGCTGTCGGTGCGGCAGAGCGAGGAACATTGCTTCCGGCAAATAATATCAATGCTGGCGATGTTGTTTTGGGGCTTGGCTCAACTGGTGTCCACTCCAACGGTTTTTCGCTTGTGCGTCGTATTGTAAAAGAAAGTGGCCTTGGCTGGCATGATCCGGCACCTTTTGACAACAAAACATCACTTGCTAAAGCCCTGCTAACACCAACACGAATCTATGTGAGTTCACTTCTTTCCGCAATAAAACATCAAAGTGGCATAAAAGCTTTAGCCCACATTACCGGCGGCGGGTTTACCGAAAATATCCCTCGTGTCTTGCCGAATGATCTTTCTGTTGAGTTGAATCTTGAGCAAATTCACCTACCTGCAGTCTTTTCCTGGCTGGCAAAGCAAGGCAATATCTGCGAAAATGAAATGTTGCGGACGTTCAATTGCGGCATTGGAATGGTCGTTATCGTCGATGCACAAATGAATGGCCAGATTTCGTCAGCTCTCGAAAACGAGGGGGAAAAAGTTGTGCAGTTTGGCAGACTCGTTCCCCGACAGGAAAAAGGTGTTATTTATAAGGGGCACCTCAAACTATGAAAAAAAAAGTTGTCATACTTATTTCGGGAAGCGGTACGAATATGGTTTCGCTTATCGAGGCGACAAGACAGGAAAGCTATCCGGCCGAAATCGTTGCCGTTGTCAGCGATAATCCGCACGCCTCCGGAATTGATAAAGCCAAGGCTCTTGGCATCGCATCCTATATTATTGATCGCAAAAATTTTATTGACAAACAGGCTTTTGAAACAGCCTTGTTGGAACAGATTGATGCCTGTTGTGCCGACATCGTTTGCCTTGCCGGTTTTATGCGACTTATTTCGCAACACATTATCGCGCCATATAATGGGCGTATCCTCAACATCCACCCTGCCCTGCTTCCTCTTTTTAAAGGACTACATACCCATCAACGGGCTATAGATGCCGGTGTTAAAATTAGCGGATGCACTGTTCATCTTGTAACCGAAGGTATGGATGAGGGAACCATTCTCGGTCAGGCAGCAGTGCCTGTTCTCGATAATGATACACCGGAAATGCTGGGTGAGCGCGTCTTGCTCGTTGAACATCAACTTTATCCCGCGACACTTCGCAGATTTATCGAAGGTAGACGTGAAGAAGAAGAAAACCCCGGCCAGAAAATTATCTCATTCTAGTGATTTGTTGTTCAAATATCTTCTATAAAACTGTTTTCATCCGATTTTATCGAGCTGGTGGATCTTGGCATTTCCATGTCAAAATCTCAAGAACACTCTTCTATCAAAGTGTTATATCTTTTCCAGCAACGCCTCAACACCGGCGTTTTGCAATCTCCTAGAATATTTGTTGAGCGTTTCACGCGACAAAACTGATCGCAAGATGGTTATGTGCGTTTTCCTCTTCACAACTTGTCAACCAATTATCCGCATAATCGCCCGAAAACTGTTACGGGATTTTTGTATTGTGCGTAAAGTAAAAGCTACTCTTTTTGTCGGTTGTTGCGTTTTTTTTAGTGGCTGTATGTCGGATAATCTACGGTCATTACAGCTTTCGTCGTCTAAACCATCATTAGAAACCACATCAAGCATCAGACCAAGCAGTCCTTTGCGCAATGTTGACAGTGCCGACTATGAAGCGTGGAAAACTGCTTACACCGCCTATAATCGGCAAGCGAGTGTCTATTGGGAGCAAATTAGTGCAAAACGGAAAATACGTAATGCAAAACGGGCGCGGGGCCAAACAATTGAACTGTCGGACTATGTTTTGTCCCAGCCCCCTCTTTATAACGGGCCACGCAAGCCGGCTTCCGGCAGCAGTTCGGCGAGCCGCTCTCCTATACCGGGAATTGATGACTTTATTGCCGCTTCAAAACGCGTTTATGGCTTTGTTCCCGAACGTCCCGCTAACGAAGGTGAATTTATGCGCAGTTATGTAAATGCCGCACGGGAAATCGGCCTTACAAGTGAACAACTTGTTTCAATCTATGCATTCGAGACAGGTGGCGACGGCACACATGATTTGCAGTCGGGTGTGTTAAAAGGAAAAACAAATGCCCGACCGATTTCAACGGCCATTGGCTATAACCAACTCGTAGCAACAGCAAGTGTCAGCCTGATGTCCGAATATGGTAGCGATATTGCCCAGGAACTGAGACAACAGGCGCAAAATATGTCGGGCACAAAGCGGTCAAAATTGTTGCAAAAAGCTGTTATTGTCGAGCAAATGACGAACAAAGCAAAAACTGTCCCGCACAATTGGGGAGCGCAGGCCGAACTTGCCAAGACAGATGCAGGCTTGGGAATGCATGCCATGACAATGGATAAAGATGTTGGCCCACTGTTGCAAATTCATAAGCTAAAAACATCGGTCGCTTTCTTGCGTAAAAAAGGCCTATCACACTCGCTTTCGGGAGCAGAACTAGAAATGCTCAATTTAACCGGTGACGGCAATGGTTATGATATGATAACGATGCCAGCGTCTTACCAGAATAAAGTACCTACTGCCAATTTCTTTTTGCGCGCCGGATATGAACGAAATCCAGTTGCCATCCGCAACAATACTGTTGCCACCCTCCTGAGTGCAACGGAAAACAAGATGCATGCAAATATGCAGAAGGAAGGCGCTCAACTGCTCAATGGTATTTTTCAATCAACAGCGGTTGCCAGCAATTAACCGGTTTTATTTTCATTGTATCAATCGGGATAAAATTTCCGTTTGCGATAAAAAAGGCGGGAAAACCGCCTTTTAAAGTTGATTTCGTAATATTTAGTATTCGGCCGAAACAATTTCACCATTATGCCACTTATACATCGAGAACACTTTCGATGTAATGTCGCCGCGCTCGCCATAGGTGATTTCCCCTAGTGTAGTTTTGATCGGCTCGCCCGACTTGATCGCTTTGGCAACAGCCTTTGGATCGGCTGACGAGCCAGCTTTCTCAATACCATAAACCAACACTTGCACAGCAGCAAAACCGTTGATTGCGAAGGTTTCAGGCGGAATGTTCTGGTCTTTCATAGCTTTTATTGCGGCTTGGGCATCCGGATTTTTACTTACATCAACAGGGTTGGTAAACATTGTTCCTTCTGCTGCATTTCCGGCAATCGACCATAGTTCGGTTGTATTATAGCCGTCACCGCCAATCAATGGAGCTTCAACCCCCTGTTCGCGCATCTGTTTCAATAAAAGCCCTGCTTCCGGATGATATCCGCCAAAATAGACGTAATCGACTTTTTCCTGTTTGAGGCGGCTTACCATCACCGAATAATCTTTTTCACCCGGTGTAATGCTGCCATAGTAAACTTCTGTTACCCCACCCTTATTGAGTGCGTCTTTAAAAGCATCGGCAATGCCTTTGCCGTAGGTTGCCCGGTCATGAATGATGGCAATGCGTTTATCTTTGAGATGGTGCACATAGTAATCTGCCGCATAGTCACCTTGTTGGTCATCGCGCCCGATTGTCCGGAAAACATTCCACAAACCGCGGCTTGAAAGCTCGGGTGTTGTTGACGAGGGCGTAATCATTAAAACATCATTTTCTTCCAATATATTGGAAACCGGCAGAGCCGAATTAGACGTAACAGGACCAATTACATATTGAATTCCCTCACCGACGAGCTGGTTTGCCGCTGAAACTCCTTGCTTGGGATCTGCTGCATCGTCGTAAATTTTCAAAACCAGTTTTTCACCGTTGACACCACCATTCTTATTAATTTCGTCAACCGCGACTTTGACGCCATTATTTGTCTGAATACCATAAGCTGCGACCGCCCCTGTTATCGGCCCGATAAATCCGACTGTTATATCGGCATAAGCAGAAGACATAAAAAAACTACTGGCCAAAGCCAGTGACGAAACTGTCGAAATCAGAAAATTGCGCATACATCACCCTCTTTCAGCGTTATTGATCACCTTTATCTTGCATCAGATGACGAAGATTTCAATTGCTTAAACGAATTTGCCGCTATAAAAGCCAAAAAACATGCTAATTCACCACGCCGCTGTCGTCCAACATTTCTTTGACTTTCATTGCCAATTGTTTCAGCGTAAAGGGTTTGGAAAGAAAACCGAAAACTGCGTCTGGAGCCAAATTTTTGGCAAAGGCATCTTTGGCATAACCTGAAACGAACACAAATTTTATTTCCGGATATTTTTTGCGCATTTCGCCGAGTAATGTCGGCCCATCCATTTCAGGCATCACAACATCGGACACCACAAGGTCTACTGCGCCGTTGCGTTCGCCGATGATATCGAGAGCCTCAAGACCATTTTCTGCCTCCAGTACCGTATAACCACGCGACTGCAGGGCACGAACGCCGCCCATTCTGACTGCAGCCTCATCTTCAACCAAAAGTACGGTTGCTGTTCCCGACAAATCTTCACTTTTTTCCGGCTGCGATTTTGTCTGCTGAACTTTTTGCCGGTCATCTGATCCAATATTTTTGGAATCCGCAACAAACCGCGGCAAAAATATTCTAAATTTCGTGCCTTTTCCTTCATGGCTTTCGCAATAAATGTAGCCGCCCGTTTGTTTTACAATGCCATAAACCATCGACAGGCCCAGCCCGGTGCCCTTCCCCACTTCTTTTGTCGTAAAGAATGGTTCAAACATTTTTTCCTGAACGGCTTTGGGAATACCTGTGCCGGTGTCTTCAACATCCAGTTCCACATAGTCTCCAGAAACCAGACCACTATAGGAAAGTTCGTCGATTTGCTGTTTTTTTACATTTGCCGTAGTAATTGTAATTGTACCACCCGACGCCATGGCATCGCGTCCATTGATGACAAGATTCATCAGCACACGCTGGAAGGATGCCTGATCGACTTTGACATCCCACAAATCACGGCCATGATTAAATTTCAAATGGATGTTGCTTCCTAAAAGTGGCATCAAAAGATTGCGCACATCGGACAACAACTCGGTCAGATCGACCACTTCCGGACGAAGTGTCTGGCGACGGGAAAAGGCCAACAGTTGCTGGACGAGAGATGCGGCACGATTGGCATTATTCTTGATATTGATAAGATCGGCATGAGCAGGATCAGAACTGCGATGACTGGCTAGTAACAGATCACATGACATTAAAATTGCCGTCAATACATTGTTAAAATCATGGGCAATACCGCCAGCCAATTGGCCAACAGCTTGCAGTTTTTGCCCTTGCGCCATTTTGTCTTCCAAAGTTTTTTGAGCAGTTGTTTCAACCACAGACAAGATAGCTATTTCATTATTTGCTGAGCGTTGCTCATTCGCTATTCCAACAAAAAACAAACGAAAATGACGATTTTTATCCGAAGAAAGAGTGGCCTCTATTGCCAAATTCGTCAGCCCGTTTGCGGCAATTTTTCTGAGTACGCCTTCAATCCCAGTTTTATCGCCATCAGCCATAACATTAAACAGCAATCTGTTTTCTGTGTCGTCCGACGTAATATTGAAAAGATGACTAAAGGGACGGTTGATAACCAGAAATTTACCCTGCTGATTGATGATTGCCATAGCCAGTGGCGCATTTTTAAAGTATGCATGAAAAATATCTTTTGTTGTCGCCAGCGCGTGAAGCATATCGGCGCTATGCGCTACAGGCACCAACACAAGCCGATAGATTTTTTCGTCATTGTCATCATCGGGCTGTGTCGTGGCGCAAACATTAAATGTATCAACTTTCTCGCCATCACCCTTCAAAACGATTGAAAACTGATAATATTCCCGCGACTGTTCGATATTATTTTTTAATTGCAGCCATGTTGCGGGCTCGCTAGCAGTCTCGAACACTTCGTCAAAATGTAATTGGCCAATTTTAAACGTCGCTATATCAATGTGAAGCCAGTTTGATAAAGTGGCATTGAGATATAAAAAAGAACCGTTTGTGTCGAGCGACAGAAAGCCTGCCGGTGCTTGATCAAGGTGATTGATAGCCTCTTGTAGGTCACGAAATAGCGGCTCGTGCATTTCATGAGCAAAGCTGATATCTTGCAAGCGCCACAACAAACATCCGTTTTTTCCTGACTTAATCGGGCGCACCGACAAACTATACCATGACTGGGCGTGCCCGTCAGCGACCGGCCATAAGGGTTTGGTTACACGCAATTCTTCTTGGGCATTTTGTCCTGAGAGTGCTCGGGCATTCAACCGATAAATAACCTGTTCGGCATCATGAATGTCTGACAAAAGCTGAAACAATGTTTTTGCGCTTTGTCCACCAACAATATTTTTTCCCGATGCGTTGGATTTCAGGATGTAACCGGATGCATTTGTCAACAATATAGCATCGTCCAATAATTCGAGAGAACTAAAATTTTGACCGGACTGTAGCTGAGCGGTTGGTGACAGAACACCCGCTCCCCACAAAATAAGCGAACTAAAACCAACAATCGCTAGAATAAAAAAAATTAACAGAGCAACAATATTTAGCCGTTCGTCATTGGTCATAAAATCGGCAATTGCGACACAAACACAAATGAATAAAATCGCAATAATTGTTGGTTTATAAAAACGTCTTCTATTTTTTGAAAAAGTCGGTAGTCGCGCATAATTTTCAGGCTTCGCCATATTTTATAACTGCCTTCTAACGTCAAGATTGATTCTTGAATCCATATTGTCCCAGTTCATGCATTCCATGAAGCATTATCGTTTTAAAGTGAATTTTTGTGAAAATCTTGATTTCGATATCCGTGAATAAACACACCTATTTCCACTCAATTTTGATCGAAAACAATGTTTAGCTCAAAAAAAATATGAAAACCATTCGTCAATTACAAAAAATTACGCATTTTGACGGCAATATGTGAATTCGACCAGAATGCCGTTTTTCAAGCCGATATCGTATGTTGATGGGCAATATTTTTATACAAGCAATTTAAGAGCTGCTTTTATTAGTGAAGATTAAAAGAGCTGTCGCAATTTGAGCTTTGCAATGTCTGAAAACATCCCCAACTTTTGCCTTTTTTTCTACGTACAAAAAGCGCAAGAGACATTTTTGTCAATTAAATAAATGCCGAGCCTAGCATAACGGCGAAAAACTCGGTATCGTTACGCACTTCACATAGGAGATAGAATATGCATGTTTGGTTAGAAAACCAAATTGGGCAATCGGCTGCGAATATTATCACCAGTCTTGTGGTGCTGATTATTGTTGTTGCTGCAATAGTTGCTACGATTTCAATATTGCGTAAATTCAATGGCGGGACATTTGTTGTTGGTGGCAAATCGCGCACGCCACGCCTTTCCGTTCGTGATGCTGCTGCTGTTGATCGTACCCGTCGGCTTGTGCTTGTGCGGCGCGATAATGTTGAACATCTCATTATGATTGGTGGGCCAACTGATCTTGTCATAGAAACCAACATACAAACGGCTCCACCAAACACCGACCAGGATAGCGTTCGCGGGTTGACAAGTGAAATCAATGAACCGGTAAAACATGGTTCAACCCTTCGTGAACCGACAATGGCGCCTTCGCCTTTATCCGTCAAGGAACCTTCGCCATTGTCTGACAAGGCAACGCAACCTTTGCCGAATAATGCCACCAGAGTCGCCGGTGAATTAAATTCAAATGAACGGCGGCATCCTATTGGCAGCACAAAACCGGCAAGCGGTTTTAGTGCCGGTGTTACAAACAGAAACTTCAATTATATCGCCCCTCGGCTTGATGTTAATGCATCGGACGACAATGTCGGTTTGTCGCAAAATATTGCGCCCACACAAGGCGAATATCGTGAACCAACTTTACCCCCGCGTGACACCCTTTCGGTTGACCGGTTTGATTCTTCACAACAAAACAATCCGACATCGCTGCCACACGATTTTATGCCCGACATTAAAAACGAAATATTGACCGCCAATACCGGCATGCGTCGCGAACCATCATTCAATACACCTCCTTTAAACAAGAAGCCTGTCAAGAATATAGACAACGATCTGGATCTTATGTTTGAAGAGGAATTGAAGGGGGCAATAAGAAACGATAAGAACAAGCTATAAATGATTTTTAACCGAAAAAACCGGTGCGGTTTTTTCGATTCTTTGTCTGCTTCGTGACCAAAGGTGCAATCAATTTGCTGAAAAGAAGTCGCTATCGTGATATACCTTTGATAGAAACACTGTGGTGGTACAGCATTTAAAAAGTACAGCATTTAAAACAATTTAAATGTTCTAGCCAAAAGTGCAAAAACAGCCTCTGCGCTTTTTGCTGCACCAAAAGACTGTTGTCTCGAGCAAATTCGCTCGAATATCCCTTATGGTTTTCGTGCTGTCAGCAAGAAAGCCACTTTGTATTTTTGAGCTTTGTTTCTGACCAGAAAAGAAACGATCATAACAAGACAATTATTGAATATAAATTCTGCTGATTGACAACTTAAAAGGCCATATTCACCATTCTAACAAGCACTTTCGGTACACAACTTGGCCGATTTCAATCGTCTTTATAGGCTTTTTCCCGTTTTTCATGACGTTCCTGTGCTTCGATCGAAAGCGTTGCAATTGGCCTTGCATCAAGACGTTTTATGCTGATTGGCTCGCCTGTTTCCTCACAATAGCCGTAGGTTCCATCATCAAGTCGTTCAAGTGCCGCATCTATTTTTGCAATCAGCTTGCGTTGACGATCACGTGCACGTAATTCAATTGCCCTATCTGTTTCAGATGAAGCACGATCAGCTAAATCCGGTTGATTGGCATTTTCTTCCTGTAAATTTTCCAGTGTTTCTCGTGCCTCGCGCAAAATATCATTCTTCCAAGCTATCAGTTTTGCTCGAAAATATATTTTTTGCCTTTCATTCATAAAAGGCTCGTCTTCGGTGGGATGGTACTCGGCGTTCAATCTCTCGCTCATCGTCAAAGCCTCCACATATTGTAAATGGGGCTCTATATATTGATGATACAAATGCAAAACAAGACAAAAATGCTATTATGTCCATTTTTTTAACACAAAGGCACTATAATATAATAAATGGAAGTATATCGTGATAGTAAAATTGTCTTATTTCAAGTTTATGTCCGTTACATTATCGTGTGTTTGTGAATATAGGAATTTCTAGGTGGTCGTGTGCAGTCATTCCATTATTGCCCTGATGCGCCATGGCGAGGCAGAAACAGCATCTGCTACAGGTAAGGACTATGATCGGGCCTTGTCGAAAAAAGGCTTTATTCAAGCAACAACGGCGGGAAAATTTTTAAAACACTATATCAACACGCCTGAAATAATTCCTTGTTCGCCATCCCTTCGTACCCGCCAGACACTCGATGCCATCCACTTTGAACATCCGGTTAAAACAATATTTAACGACAAGTTATATTGTGGCAGCGTCACCGATTACCTTTCAATGATTGTCTCTGCCTTTGAAACCGGTTTTCCGGCTCTTGTCATTGGTCATAATCCGACAATCAGTACAGCCATCTCGCGATTGAGCCATTCAGATAACAGATCTTCACGTTTTTCAAAAATGTTACGACCTGTCGGCTTTGCCGTCATCGATTTTCCTGAACACATCGGTAAGGATATTGCCGGGCAAGGACAACTTGTCACTGTTATACAACCTTAACAGGATTTTATCTTGCGCGTTTGGATTTACCGTACCATATGGTTAGAAATTGTGCGTGAGCGAAGCTCGTTGACGAATAAAGCAAGGAACTAGACAATTTGCCGTCATTGACAACATTGAAGAACGGAACTGCTATTGCGTTTGATGCGTTGAGTGACCGGACGAAAAGCGTCTTTAATCCCACGTTAAAACTCGGTGTTACAGGGCTTTCCAATGCCGGAAAAACCGTTTTTATCACTTCCCTTATTGAAAATCTGCTGAAGGGAAAGCGTCTACCCGTATTTGGAGTGATGCGTGAAGGGCGCTTATTAAAGGTAAAACTAGCTGAACAACCCGATAGCAAAATCGCGCGCTTCGAGTTTGAAAAACATATTGCATCGTTGTTACGAGACCAGACATGGCCGGACTCTACACGAGAACTTTCACAAATTCGTCTTCAACTCGATTTTTCACCACGTTCGCGCGGTTTTTCACCATTCAGAAATACCAAATTGAATTTGGACATTATAGATTACCCGGGAGAATGGCTGCTTGATCTACCTCTGCTTGATAAAAGCTATCGCCAGTTTTGCCGTGAAACGATAGCACGTGCACAGTCACCACAACACAAACAACATGCGCAACCTTGGCTTGCAGTAATTCAAAGTATCAATTTTTTGCAAGAAGCAAATGAACACGACATTGAAACCTTATCGCGAAGCTTCAAAAATTATTTAAGTTCGGCCAAGAAAAGCAACAATATGATTTCCTCACTTGCTCCGGGGCATTTTCTGGTGCCCGGTAATTTTGAGAACGCACCTATCCTGTCTTTTTCGCCAATTTTGGACCTCGGAATTAGCGATTTTCCTGAAAACTCTATTGCCGGCATTATGGAACAGCGATATGAAGCCTATAAAAAACATATCGTATTTCCGTTTTTCCGTGAATATATAGCCTGTCTTGACCGACAGGTGATCCTTGTTGATTCACTCGACGCTATCAATGATGGCAAAAATTCTATTGACGAGATGAAAAATGCGTTAGGTGAAATTCTCTTATGTTTCAAGACAGGTAAAAGCAGCCTTATAACAAAATTGATGCAACATAAAATTGATCGGATTTTGATTGCGTCTACCAAAGTAGATCATCTCCACCATTCAAGCCACGACCGTTTGGAAAAAATCACCACAGAAATCGTTACGCAGGCTTTAAAAAAGGCGCAATTAAAAGGCGTTATAACGGATACATTGGCGATGTCATCCATACGTTCAACCAAAGAAGGTTTGAGCGAAAAACATGGTGAAAGCCTGCCCGTTGTTATTGGCACGCCGAAGAAAGGCGAAAAAATTGGCGATACCATTTTCGATGGTGTCACAGAAACGGCAATATTCCCCGGCGACCTGCCTGATTCTTTAACCGATCTTCTTGATGAAAATTGGCATAACCAATTGCAGTTTGTGCGTTTTCGTCCACCAAAACTCAAATCTGAGCAATCTTTTCCGCAAATCCGCCTTGACCGCGCAATGGAATTCCTTTTCGGAGATTATTTGATATGAGCAGTCGCAAGCCGCAGGCGTTCAATGACCTTTCATCTATAACTGAAGATCAGGATGATCCGTTTCTTGACGATGCAATAAATGAACTTGACCAACTTCAAGCGGGAAAGAATAGCAAACCGCAATCATCATTTAAGAGTGCCAGGATATTTCTGACATGTCTGTTATTATTATTGGTTTTGAGCTTCGGACTTTGGTTAGACGGCCTTATCCGCGCGCTTTTTTCGCATTACGAAATTCTGGGCGTATTGGCTTTATTGCTGGCAGTAATTGGAATTATCGCTCTGATATTTTTTATTTGGGGTGAAATACGGGCGCTGTTGCGTCTGGCATCGATGGAAAAAATCAGAAACAACGCGCAAAAAGCAAGCAACGATGACGACATCAATCTTGCCCGCCATTCGGTTTATGAACTTATCCGTTATACAGCGCATAGCCCGCTTACTGTTGATGGCCGCCATGCAATGCAAAGTCATCGGCGTGACATTATCGACGGCAAAGCGCTCATCCACCTTGCCGAATATGAAATCCTGCGTCCGCTCGATAATGAAGCGCGCAAAATCATTCTCAATTCGGCAAAACGTGTCTCCATCGTCACAGCCGTCAGCCCCCGGGCTGTCATTGATCTCGGCTATGTTCTTTATGAAGTCGTCGGTCTCATTCGTCGTCTTGCCACACTTTACGGAGCCCGCCCCGAACGCTTCGGCATGATATCTTTGACCAAGCGCATTATTTCCCACCTTGCGGTAACTGGCACCTTGGCCGTTGGCGATGGCCTTGTCGAGCAATTTATCGGACAAGGATTGGCAACACGCCTTTCTGCGCGGCTTGGTGAAGGAGTTGTTAACGGACTTCTGACAACGCGTATCGGAATAGCGACCATTGATGCTTTGCGGCCTTTTCCTTTTGATGGTGAAAAAAGACCCGGCATTAGCGATTTTACCGGAGACTTGATTGGCCTTAATCGCAATTTAAATAAGCAACCGCAAAAAAATGAATGAGCGTGAAGCTTGCGAATAAACAATTAACCATTTTTTTTCATAATAGGTTTAACAGCTTTCTGTATAACAGGATTTGATTTTTGTTTTGTGTTTGAAGTAAAGGCCGAGTATCGCCATTATGAAAAAAATTTTTTCCGCTTTTATTGGATTAGCTTTAGCCTCGTCAGCTATGTTGACAGCAAGTTTAGCCGCCGATAGCGATGTTGAATTTTTTCGTTCTATTGAAGGAAGCTGGGCAGGCCCGGGCGAAGTCGTTGCCGGAAAATACAAGGGAACAAAATTCACTTGCACTTTTGCCGGTATATCCGAAATTTCCCAAGTCGGCATGACACTTGACGGAAATTGTCGGGTTGGCGTCTTTTCGCAGCCGATGAAGGCAACTGTTCTGCGTGGTCCTGGCGGCTTCAGTGGCGAATTCAATGATGGCTCGAAAGGAGATGGTCTTGATGTCATTTCCGGAAAGGTCGGTGCCGATCACATGGTCTTCGGTCTTAACCGCAAACAGCTCAATGGAGCGATGTTGGCCCGGCTGGAAGACAAGAATTCAATGAACATCACTGTCTCGGTAAAAATTCAGGATGATCTTATTCCGGTTGTTGGCATGAAACTCAAGCGCAATGGCGACGTGCCACGAAATTTTGCCAAAAAATAAGCTATACAAGCGGCAAAGTGTGGTAGTTGCGGTTAAGATACATGAGTGCATTAATACCCTGATTGGATTTTATCGCCACCACCTCGCCCATAAGCACATAATGGGTGGCGTGGACATGCCAGCTTACCAATTGGCAATCAAGCGAAACAAGCGCATCGGACAAAACGGGGCAGCCCGTTTTTAGCGTTTCCCATTTTGCTGCGGCAAAACGCTCTTTTTGAGGAAGTTTATCACGACCGGCAAAAATATCTGACAAATCCCGGTGATGTCCAGAAAGCGTGTTGACGCAAAACTTTTCGTTTTCGATAAATAACCTATTTTCTTCATGCTGGCGCATCAGACAGACGAGTACAGTTGGCGGATCGTCCGAAAGCGAACAGCAGGCTGAAATTGTAACGCCTCTTTTTCCCTTTGCACCATTGGTACTGACAATATGAACCGCACCGGCAAAATGGCTCATAGCATCACGATATTCGACTGACGAAATCGTGACTACCGGCGTTTTCAAACTAATCTGATGTGTAGAATGTTCAGTCATAATTCCAATTTGTTTTTGATTTTAGCTAAATTGCCGACTTTTAAATCTAACAGTGCATTAGTAAGCAGATTTTTAGTAAAATGCCAGCGAACTTGCTAAAATATCCGCGATAATGACGTGCTAATATGTGCAACATCTGCCAAAACAGGTTTTCTCCAACTTGAGACCATGATAGGAAACATCAGCCTAGGAGATTGAAATGACCTGCCAACATATAATAGCCCCTTCCATTCTTGCCAGTGATTTTTCGCGGCTGGGCGAAGAAATTACAGATATCGTCGATTCCGGTGGCGATTGGGTTCATATTGACGTTATGGATGGGCACTTTGTGCCGAATATCACATTCGGTGCCGATGTCGTAAAAGCATTAAGGCCGGTTACAAAAGCAATTTTTGATGTCCATCTTATGATATCGCCCGTCGATAATTATCTGGAAAGTTTTGCAAAAGCGGGAGCGGATATTATCACTGTCCATGCCGAATCAAGCCACCATCCCCACCGTTCGTTGCAAGCTATCCGGGCACTCGGCAAAAAAGCCGGCATTTCGCTTAATCCGGGAACGCCTGAAAGTACGCTTGAATATCTTCTCAATGAGCTTGATCTTATTTTGGTTATGACCGTCAATCCCGGTTTTGGCGGACAGAGCTTCATCTCTGATATGATTGAAAAAATCAAACGAATCCGCGCAATGATAGGTAACAGGCCGATAACACTTGAAGTTGATGGTGGAATTACTGTCGATACAATCGCAGCAGCGGCAAATGCCGGTGCTGATGCGTTTGTTGCCGGCTCTGCTATCTTTAAAAACGGTAATAAAAACATCTATAAATCGCGTATAGAAGCCCTGCGCAAAGCAGCTGGCAACTTGGATCCCAGAATATAAGGAAGTCAACCATGATACCGCGCTATTCCCGTCCCGAAATGGTTTCAATCTGGTCACCAGAAACAAAGTATCGCATATGGTTCGAGATTGAAGCCCATGCCTGCACGGCTTTGGTCAAACTTGGTGTCATCCCCGAAGAATCTGCAAAAACGATTTGGGAAAAGGGCAGCAAGGCGAAGTTTGATGTTTCGCGAATTGAAGAAATCGAAGCCGTCACCAAGCATGACGTTATTGCTTTTCTTACCCACCTTGCCGAATTTATCGGTCCCGATTCGCGTTTTGTCCATCAAGGTATGACATCTTCCGATGTTCTTGACACGACACTTAATGTGCAACTGATGCGGGCATCTGACCTTTTGATCAACGACATAGATCAATTGCTTGCAGCACTTAAAAAACGTGCTTTTGAATATAAAGACACCGTCACTATCGGAAGAAGTCATGGCATCCACGCCGAGCCTACGACATTCGGTCTTAAACTTGCCTTTGCCTATGCGGAATTTTCGCGTTGTCGGGCAAGACTTGTGGCGGCGCGTGACGAAATTTCAACCTGCGCAATTTCTGGAGCCGTTGGCACTTTTGCCAATATTGATCCGCGTGTCGAAGAATATGTTGCCAAAGCGTTAGGCATGCGCCCAGAGCCTATTTCCACACAAGTCATTCCGCGTGACAGGTATGCAATGTTTTTTGCCACTCTTGCGGTAATCGCTTCTTCAATTGAACGTCTGGCAATTGAAATCCGTCATTTACAACGCACCGAGGTTCTTGAAGCGGAAGAATATTTTTCGCCCGGCCAAAAGGGATCTTCCGCCATGCCGCACAAGCGCAATCCTGTTTTAACCGAAAATCTTACCGGTCTCGCCCGAATGGTTCGTTCTTTTGCTGTTCCTGCCATGGAAGATGTTGCATTATGGCATGAGCGCGACATTTCCCATTCATCTGTAGAACGGTTTATTGGCCCTGATGCTACTATCACACTTGATTTTGCCCTAGCGCGCCTGACAAGCGTCATCGAGAAACTTCTCGTCTATCCGGAAAATATGCAAAAAAATCTCAATAAATTTCACGGATTAGTCCACTCCCAACGCGTACTTTTAGCGTTGACGCAAAAAGGTGTAAACCGCGAGGATGCTTATCGTCTTGTTCAACGCAATGCGATGAAGGTTTGGGAACAAGGAAAAGATTTTCTTGAAGAACTCTTGTCTGACCCGGCGGTGAGACGAGTCTTGACTGAAGAAGAACTTCGTGAAAAATTTGACCTTGGATATCACACCAAGCACGTTGATACTATTTTTCGCCGTGTTTTTGGCTAATAATACAAGTCAAATATTTATATGAGATTGTTGGCAAAACCTTTCTGCGAACAATATTTATTTTCGTTGATTTTATTGCCCGAAAATACGGTCAAGAGGACATTAGATGAAAGCAAACGAAGCCGATATACTTATTGTTCCCGGTTATCAGGGGTCGGATAACGACCACTGGCAAACACGATGGGAACAAAAGCTTTCAACAGCCCATCGTGTCGAACAAGCCGAATGGTCAAAGCCTGTTCGTGATGACTGGGTTCGTGAACTGGTCAAGGAAGTGGAAGGTGCCGACAAACCGGTCGTTGTCATTGCCCATTCTCTTGGGGTACCGACTTTTATAAATGCAATCCCATTCCTCGGCAAGAAGGTTCGTGGTGCTTTTCTTGTAGCGCCGCCGGATGTCGCAAATCCTTCCATCCGCCCCAAACATCTGATGACATTCGGGCCCTACCCGCGTGAAAGATTGCCATTTCCCTCTATTGTCGTTGCAAGTCGTAACGATGAGTATTGTGACCTAGCGGTTGCTGAAAATCTGGCAAAAGACTGGGGATCATTGTTTATTGATGCGGGTGAAGCCGGACATATCAATAGTGCTTCGGGGTATGGACCCTGGCCTGAAGGGCTTATGGTATTTTCACACTTCCTTGCGAAACTTTAAATTCAAAAACTGCCCGAGCATGAAAACAGAGGCTGACAAAAAATGAGCCGGTTATATCTTTTAGTTGTTTTGAACGCGTTCGGCTGCTTCTAGGAGGAGTTGTGTCATCTTCTGGCGCAATTCTTTTTCATCCACTGCAATATTTGCCGCTGTAAAATCATGGACGATTTTTTCCACGACATCATCTTCATTACCGCGTGTGAGCGACACCTTCACAATATCTTTGGCATAAGAATCTGCAGCATCTCCGGTTTTTCCAAGACGATCGGCAGCCCACAGGCCAATCATACGATTGCGCTGGGCTTTGGCTTTAAACCTGAGCTCTTCGTCGAGCATATATTTCTGCTCGAACGCGTCCTCACGTTCTTTCATTCCATTCATAAGACTCTCCCTAATTTTTGCCATAATCGGGTTTTTCGCGCATGTACTTGCAACATTTACCCCCTTTAAGCAATAGCGTAGCGTAAATTAACTTGTATCAAAATGGTAATTTTTCTTGGCATATCGTTACGATATGATTGAGAATTGTTGATATTTGCGATAGTGAACAGCGAACACGTCTTGTCTGAAAAATATTACAGGAAAAAGCCATGAACCACCGTCACCGCATCTATGAAGGTAAAGCCAAAATATTATATGAAGGTCCCGAACCTGGAACATATATCCAGTTTTTTAAAGACGATGCAACTGCTTTTAACGCTAAAAAGCATGAAGTGATTGATGGGAAAGGCGTTTTAAATAATCGTATTTCAGAATATATCTTCACGCAGCTTGCCCGCATTGGCATTCCAACGCACTTTATCAAGCGCGTCAATATGCGCGAGCAGCTTATCAAAGCTGTGGATATGATACCGCTTGAAGTGGTTGTACGTAATATTGCCGCGGGCTCGTTATCAAAACGTCTCGGCATTGAGGAAGGTACCCAGCTTCCACAATCAATCATTGAATATTACTATAAGAAAGATAGTCTTGATGACCCGATGGTGTCAGAAGAGCATATTACCGCTTTCGGCTGGGCCAGCCCGCAAGAGCTTGAAGATATCATGCAATTGACAATACGAATCAATGACTTTTTGACCGGTCTTTTTGTCGGTGTCGGCATTGAACTGGTTGACTTTAAAATGGAATTCGGGCGTTTATGGGAAGGCGATATGATGCATATCGTCTTAGCCGACGAAATTTCACCCGATTCGTCGCGTCTTTGGGATATAAAGACCAAAGAAAAGATGGACAAAGACCGTTTCCGCCGTGATATGGGTGGTTTGATCGAAGCCTATCAGGAAGTCGCAAAACGTTTGGGCATTATGAACGAAAACGAGCAACCGCGACCTACTGGACCGGTTCTGGTAAAATAAGTAAACAGGCGACGGATGAAGCCGCCTTACCTTTTTGGCAAGAATGACAGGAATAACAATGAAAGCGCGCGTGACCGTTACCCTAAAAACTGGAGTCCTTGATCCTCAAGGTAAAGCAATTGTCGGAGCTTTAGATGCCCTTGCCTTTAACGGGGTGCAATCTGTCAGACAAGGAAAGGTATTCGATATTGTGATTGATGATTTGCCGATGGAAGAGGCAAAGAAACAATTAGCGGCAATGTGCGAGCAATTACTCGCCAATACAGTTATCGAAAATTATCACATCGACATTCTTTGATTGGATTTTGTCATGAAAACTGCAGTTATCCAGTTGCCCGGGCTTAATCGTGATCGTGATATGATTGATGCTCTACGCCTGATAACGGGCGTTGAACCTTTAAAAATTTGGCAAACAGAAACATTCATCCCGGATGTTGATCTCATTGTCATTCCTGGTGGTTTTTCATATGGTGATTATTTGCGATGCGGCGCTATTGCCGCCCGTATGCCGGTTATGAAAGCTGTTCATCAGCATGCTGCCAAAGGTACAAAGATCTTGGGCGTTTGCAACGGCTTCCAAATTTTGGTCGAAGCCGGTCTTTTGCCCGGCGTTTTGATGCGAAATGCCTCGTTGAAATTTGTCTGTCGCGAAGTAAAACTCGAAATAGTCAATGAAAAGACCATTTTTTCACGGGCTTATCATAAAAACGAGATCATCCGCTGCCCGGTTGCCCACCATGATGGCAACTATTACGCCGATCAACAAACAATTAAACGTCTTGAAGATAACGATCAGATAATATTCCGTTATGCGCAAGAAACAAACCCCAATGGCTCGATCAATGATATCGCCGGAATTATCAATGAAGAGGGAAACATTTTGGGCATGATGCCCCATCCGGAAAATTTGATTGAAGCCGCCCATGGTGGTGTGGATGGTCGAAGGCTTTTTACCGGTGCATTAGGAATAGTAGCATGACAATTAAAAAAATAACCATTTTTTCATTTCTTTCATTGGCTTTGTGCCTTGCTGCCTGCACTCCTCATGCCGGGCCGGGCAATATCGAGCTTGCCAGCAGCGAGCCAGCATTAAAAACAATGGAAAGAGTAGCAATAACCGCCAACCGTTGCTGGTTCAAATCCAATAATTCAACATTTAAACGCTACGGTTTTGAACCGGAATTACAATCTTATTCGGGGCGTCCGCGCATATTGATCGTGCCCAGAAATACGCCGGGTGGCAAACCGATACTTGTCGTCGAGGCTGAAGGTAATCCTGCACGGGTTTCGGTCTACGGCCCGCTAATGGCCGCACCCGAAGGCAATGCAATTGGCGAAGATGTTGATCGCTGGGTCAAGAGCGATAACCAATGCTGAAATCAATCTTGTTTGAGGGAACCTTTTGATGCACGTGAACAACGACATTGCCATTACACCTGACCTCATTGCTGCCCATGGCTTAAAACCGGAAGAATATGCACGCATTCTGGAATTGGTGGGGCGTGAGCCGACCTTCACCGAGTTGGGAATTTTTTCGGCAATGTGGAATGAACATTGCTCTTATAAATCCTCCAAAAAATGGCTACGCACCCTGCCCACCCAAGGCGAGTGCGTCATTCAGGGGCCGGGGGAAAACGCCGGTGTCGTTGATATTGGCGATGGCGAATGTGTTGTTTTCAAAATGGAAAGTCATAACCACCCCTCTTATATCGAGCCTTATCAAGGGGCAGCAACTGGTGTTGGCGGAATCTTGCGTGATGTATTTACCATGGGGGCACGGCCTGTTGCCGCAATGAATGCCTTGCGTTTTGGTGCACCAGATCATCCGCGGACAAAACATCTGGTTTCCGGTGTTGTTGCCGGTGTCGGCGGCTATGGGAATGCCTTTGGTGTTCCCACTGTTGGCGGTGAAGTCAATTTTGACAAACGTTATAACGGCAATATATTGGTTAATGCATTCGCCGCCGGAATTGCCAAAATGAACGCGTTATTTTATTCAAAAGCCGAAGGTGTCGGCCTTCCGGTCGTCTATCTCGGTGCCAAAACCGGCCGCGACGGGGTTGGCGGTGCAACCATGGCTTCCGCCGAATTTGATGATACGATTGGTGAAAAACGCCCTACTGTTCAGGTCGGCGATCCATTTACCGAAAAATGTCTGTTGGAAGCCTGTCTTGAACTCATGGCATCGGGCGCCGTTATTGCCATTCAGGATATGGGGGCAGCGGGGCTCACCTGTTCGGCCGTTGAAATGGGTGCAAAAGGCGATCTCGGTATTGAGCTTAATCTTGACCATGTCCCTGTCCGTGAACTGAATATGTCGGCTTATGAAATGATGCTTTCCGAAAGTCAGGAACGCATGTTGATGATTTTAAAACCCGAACTGGAAAAAGAAGCAGCGGCAATTTTTAAAAAATGGGGACTGGATTTTGCTGTGGTTGGTAAAACCACCGACGATTTGCGGTTTCGCGTTTTTCATCACAATAAGGAAGTCGCAAATCTTCCTATAAAAAAGCTTGGCGACGAAGCGCCTGAATATGATCGCCCATGGGTTAAACCCACTGCCGCTTTGCCGATAAAACCGGAAGATGTCGAAATTGTCGATTTGCAAGATGCACTGTTAAAGCTTATAGGCTCTGCCGATCAAAGTTCGCGACGCTGGGTTTACGAACAATATGACACCCTCATTCAGGGTAACAGCCTTGTTTGTCCTGGGGGGGATGCCGGTGTTATCCGCGTTGAAGGCAATACTTTCAAGGCATTGGCATTTTCTTCCGATGTTACACCAAGATATTGCGAGGCCGACCCTTTTGAAGGTGGCAAGCAGGCAGTTGGCGAATGTTGGCGCAATCTTTGCGCAACTGGCGCCAGACCTTTGGCGTGTAGCGACAATCTCAATTTTGGTAATCCGGAAAAACCGGAAATAATGGGTCAGCTTGTCTGTGCTATCGAAGGTATTGGCGAGGCCTGTAAAGAACTGGATTTCCCTATCGTTTCGGGTAATGTTTCGCTTTATAATGAAACCAATGGCGAGGCTATTTTGCCGACGCCGACAATGGCTGGTGTCGGTCTTCTTGATGATTGGCACAAAATGGCGCGAATTGATGGTATGAAAGAAGGAAACTTCATTCTGCTGATTGGCTGTTGCGGTTCGCATCTTGGACAATCGATTTATTTGCGCGATATAGTGGGGCAGTCGATAGGCACGCCGCCGCATGTTGACCTTAAACTGGAAAAGAAAAATGGCCATTTTGTCCGCAAGCTTATTTCATCTGGCTATATAACCGCTTGTCACGATCTTTCCGATGGTGGTCTGGCACTGGCAATTGCCGAAATGGTTATTAAATCAAGTCATGGCGCAAAGATCCGGCTGACAGGAAAAACACCCGCCCATGCCGAACTTTTTGGCGAGGATCAAGCGCGCTATTTGATTACGATTGCCGCGGAAATGAAGCCAACGGTTGAACAATTAGCCACAAAAGCCGGCATTGATATGAGCGTTATTGGACAGGTAACCGGCAAAGATTTGGTTGTTGAGGCGCTTTTCACACTACCGGCCGAAAAACTTGTGCAAGCATATGAACAGTGGTTCGTGAATCTTATGGAAAATAAGTAGCAAATTGTCGATTATAGATTTGTCTTGTGCTAAAGTGAAATTGAATTAAAACAGGAGAGACTTTATGGCTATGGATGCACATGCGATTGAAAAGCTCATTCGCGAAGGGATCCCCGATGCTAAAGTGACAATCCGCGATCTGGCTGGTGATGGTGAGCATTATGCGGCCGAGGTTGTAGCAGAGAGCTTTCGTGGCAAAAACCGCGTTCAGCAGCACCAGATGGTTTATAACGCACTAAAAGGCAATATGGGCGGAGTATTACATGCACTTGCACTGCAAACCAGCGTACCTGATTGAAGCGGCCAAATGCAAAGGGGCTTGTTTGTCTTCTTTTTTAACCATACATATAGCAAGATTTTTCGATAACCCTTAAAAAGGTTGAAACGGAAGGATTTGAAATGACCGCTGCCCATGATTTTATTGATAATGAAATTAAGTCGAATGACATTGTATTGTTTATGAAAGGGACACCCGGCTTTCCACAATGTGGTTTTTCCGGACAAGTGGTGCAAATTCTGGATTATCTCGGACTAGATTATAAAGGCGTTAACATATTATCGTCGGATGAATTACGTCAGGCTATTAAAGATTATTCTAATTGGCCGACTATCCCGCAACTTTATATCAAAGGCGAATTTATTGGCGGTTGCGACATTGTACGTGAAATGTTTCAAAACGGCGAGTTGCAGAATTTGCTTGAAGAGAAGGGCATAGCTGTTAAAACATCGTAAATCACGTCTAGGCCATTGCTATTAACGATTGTGCCGGTCGTAAGACCGGCACTTTTATTATGGGGAATTTATGTCACATACATTCAGTGAACAACAACATATCGATGCCATAAAAACGCGCCTTGGTTATAAAGAATTTATCATCATGATCGCAACGCTTATGGCGACCAATGCAATTGCCATAGATATCATGTTGCCAGCCATGGGGGATATGTCGCACAGCCTGCATATGCAGGGAGAAAACGACCAACATTATATTATTTTTTCATATCTCGTCGGTTTTGGTTTTTCACAATTGTTATTTGGGCCGATTAGTGACCGCTACGGCCGACGCAAGCCGATTATTGCGGGGCTGATATTTTATTCTCTGTCATCGGCTGCATGTGCTTTCGCGCCGAATTTTGCATGGCTTCTGGTCTTGCGCGCAATACAGGGCATCGGTGCTGCTGCAACACGTGTTCTTACAATATCTATTGTGCGTGACATTTATGGCGGCCGCCAAATGGCGGAAGTTATGTCAATCGTTATGATGGTTTTTATGATTATTCCTGTTGTTGCACCGGCAATCGGCCAAGCCATCATGGTTCTCGGGCACTGGCAATTTATCTTCATATTCATGACAATTTCCGGGATTGCTATTGCTGTCTGGGTCTATTATCGTTTGCCAGAAACGTTATATGAGGAACGTCCCCTCACCTTCTCTTCTGTCGGGCAAAGCCTTTGGCTGGTGCTGTCAAACAGGATCGCTTTATGCTATACGCTTGCTTTCTCGCTTGTTCTTGGCAGTCTTTTTTGCACACTTAATACCTCGCAACAAATCTATGTCGGCATTTATAATCTTGGCCCTTGGTTTCCGGCCGCATTTGCCCTTGTTGCAGCATTTCAGGCACTTTCTTCCTTTTTAAATTCGCTTTTTGTCGTCCGGTTTGGGATGCGGACAATATCCCATGCACTTTTGCTCGTCTTTTGCGTTACTTCGTTGATCTGGTTTATATGGTCGTTTATTGCCGGTGGTTCTGTGCCATTTGCTTATTTCATGCTGCTGCTCATCGTTATTATGTTTGCCTATGGCGGGTTGGGAGCGAACTTCAATTCGCTAGCCATGGAACCTTTAGGAAAAGTAGCTGGAACGGCCTCTTCTGTTTTCGGTTTTTTGCAAACCATTATCGGAGCCGGGTTAGGATTTGTCATTGCGCAACGGTTTGACGGTACAACAATTCCGGTTGCAGGCGGCTTTCTTGCATTGTCGTTTGGCGCGATTATTCTGGTTCTTATAGCCGAAAAAGGCCGTTTATTCAGCCATAAGCGCGCTACGCAAATGTCGGTTATTGATAAATAATAGCCACATCGATCACGCTACCGACATTTGTCGGAAAGTTTGTGATATCTGTCGCGTATAAAATTATACAAAGATTGAGCGGCAGGTGAAAGTGTTTTGCCCTTACGTTTTATCAGACATATGCGTCGTTTAACAATTGGATCTATAATCGGTATTTCTCTCAAATCGGGATGAATATTTTTTCTGCCGTTTTCCGGTAAAATAGCGATGCCAACCCGTTCTCGGCAAAGAGCCAATGCGGTTGGCGAGCTCTCAACCACAAAATGCGATTTTATGCCGACACCTGCCTTTATCAATTGCGTTTCGATAAGATGTCTGTTGCCACTTTTCCCTCCCAATATAATTAGTTCCTTTACAGGAATGTCATGCCAAGCAATATTTTCTAACTTGGCCATTGGATGAAAATAATGGCACACCACCGAAAAAGAGCTATCCAGAATACAATCTTCTTCCAACTCGTCATGTTCGCACTGTTGTATGTGAATACCAAAATCAGCTTCGCCTTTAATAACAATTTCTGTAACCGTCGCACCTGATCTTTCCATCAATGTTATCCGATTGTTGGGAAAGTCGCGTTGATAATCGAGCAATAG
The DNA here is from genome assembly GCF_945285465.1 of uncultured Bartonella sp. Classification (GTDB taxonomy): domain Bacteria; phylum Pseudomonadota; class Alphaproteobacteria; order Rhizobiales; family Rhizobiaceae; genus Bartonella. Next base: position 59,515 of record NZ_CALYQK010000001.1, read on the forward strand.
CGCCGGCAGTGTTGTTACCGCAACAGACTGAAGTGTTGCCAGTCTTACGTCACCGACAAGGCGCAGTGCTTTGCTTCTTAACTGTTCAATCCAGCTGTTCAAGTCATATAATATCCGTTCAGCAGTAGGTAGAAACTCGCGACCAACAGGAGTTAGTTTTGTCGATCTGGTCGTTCGGTCCAACAAGCGCAGACCCAAAAATTCTTCTAATTTTTGTATACGCCGTGTAAGTGCTGTCTGGGTAATGTGCATTTTATCAGCGGCACGCTGGAAATTACCCAGTTTGGCAATAGTCACAAAAGCATCAATTCCATCCGTTGGCAGCTTCATGATTTTTTTTCATCTTTTAATTCCATTATTGCATTTTACAACAATTAAAGAATTTGGATAGTCTCATTTACGACCAAAACTTATTTTTGGTCAAAGTACGGGTGGATTTAACATTGGGAGGGTTTCATGAAAGAATTTAAAGGCAGCTCTTATTGGACAAGAGCAATGAACATACGTGTCGGTATCATTCCGCTACCTGCTTATATCCTGTTGGGCATTCTGATAGTCGGTCTTGTTGTCAATGGAAAGCTGAAACCTGAAATTACAATTATGATTGGTGTGCTGGCTTTCGGCGGGTTTACCTGTGCCGAATTGGGGAAGCGGATACCGATTTTAAATAAAATCGGCGGTTCATCTCTGGTCAATGTGTTTTTGCCATCATATCTGGTCGCAATCAATTTTTTTCCTGCCGAATTTGTCGAACCGGTCACAAAATTTACAAAATCGAGCAACTTTATTTATCTGTTTATAACAGCCGTTGTTGTCGGATCCATTCTGAGTATGGACAGACGGGTACTGCTTCACGGTTTCATCAAGATATTTATTCCGCTCGTCTCCGGTTCAATTGTTGCCCTTTTTGTCGGTGGTGGATTAGGCTGGCTGATCGGAAAGGGTTTTCTTCATAGCCTGTTTTATATCGTCGTACCTGTTATGGCAGGTGGTGTTGGTGAAGGTGCCATTCCATTAGCCGTAGGTTACGCCGATGCTTTGGGTGTCGAACAAGGTATCATGCTCGGACAGATTTTGCCCGTCGTGTTTCTTGGTAATCTTGTTGCGATCATCTGCGCCGGCATATTGAACACGCTTGGTCGCAAAAAACCGCATTTAACCGGTAATGGTCGGTTACAGCCATCGGTGGATGAAACAACAGACGAAATCAGCGCTCGTCAGCGCTTTCATTCGGATGTTTTTTCCATTGATGTTTCAACCGTTGCTGCTGCCGGCGTCTTGGGCGCGACTATCTATATGTTGGGGTTCGTCATCCATATGCTTTTCGGGTTGCCAGCTCCCGTTGCCATGCTGTTCCTCGTCGTAATCGCCAAGCTTTTGAAAATGGTTCCGTCCAAACTTGAAGAAGGTGCAAGAGTGGTATTTCGCTTTTTCGTTGTTGGTGTCACATACCCATTATTGTTTTCTACCGCTATCGCCATGACCCCTTGGGACCGTTTGATGAGCGCCATCCATCCGGCAAATCTGGTAATTATTGCCGGTACTGTCATCAGTCTCGTCGCCACAGGTTATTATGTTGGCAAATGGATCCGGATGTATCCGATCGATACGGCAATTGTAAATTCCTGCCATAGCGGGCTTGGTGGCACCGGTGACATCATGATTTTAACAGCAGCCGAGAGAATGGAACTTATGCCATTTGCTCAAATCGCCACACGAATCGGCGGAGCCATTACCGTTACATTGGCAATCATTGCGATGATACACGGCCAAATTATATGATTTATGGGAGCCATTAAGATGAATAATAGTAAAGCCAGTTTTTTAATTCGCAGCAAGCTGTTTGTTCCGGCAACACGTCAGGATTTTTTCGAGAAAGCCTTAAACTCTCAGGCAGATGCGATTTGCTTCGATTTTGAAGCTTCTGTTGTTAAAGCACAAAAACCTCTAGCACGATTGACACTGAGCAAATTTCTCGCCACCGATTTTAAAACGTCTAAAACCCTTATGGTGCGAGTCAATCCCGTTTCCAGCGAAAATTTTATGCTCGACTTCAAAGTCGCCTTACATCCCAAAATCAGCATTGTTAACCTGCCTCTTGTAAATAATGTAAACGAGGTAAAAAAAGCTGCCCAACTCGTCAAAGACAATGCGCCCCATGTCCGCCTGTTAATCAATATCGAGACGGCACAAGCGTTGAGACTTGCAGCCGATTTGGCCACTTCTGACGATTTGGTCTGCGGGCTACAGTTGGGATATGCGGACCTATTCAATTCGTGCCGCATTAATCGTCGTCAATTAGACGCATTATCTTATATCCGCTTGCAAACCAGATTGGCTGCATCAGAAGCTAATATTGAAGCCTATGATGGCGCATGGCCCTATATCAAGGACCTTGAGGGCTATCGGGCGGAATGCCAACATGCCAGAGATCTGGGGTTTGCCGGAAAAAGCTGTATCCATCCAACACAAATAACAACAGCAAACGAAGTTTTTTCACCAACATCAGAAGAAATAGAAAATGCAAAGGCGATTGTTGAAAAAGCAAAAGAAGCAGAAAAATCCGGTCTTGGGGCAAGTTCGGTCAATGACCAGATGATTGACGAACCATTTATTCAAGCCGCCTATCAGACATTGGAATGGGCAAAACAAATTTCAGATAATTAACATTTCAAGCAAACGTTCTCATCAAATTGTACAATTCAAAGGTAATTCAGATGACCAGTCTTCATCAAAAAGATTATAAAAAAATCGCTAAAGGTGTCCTCGACGATGTTCGTGTCATAGATTTATCGCGACTATTTGCCGGCAATGTTCTGACACAAACCTTGGCCGATTTTGGCGCTGACGTTATCAAGGTCGAACCACCAACAGGTGATACATTACGTAACTGGAAAACAGAAAACATTGAGACACACTGGAAAATATATTCACGAAACAAAAAAAGCGTGTGTCTCAATTTACGCGATCGGCGAGCAATCGATATTGTTCTAAAGCTCGTAGAAAACGCGCAAATTCTGGTCGAAAGTTTTCGTCCAGGCGTACTTGAGAATATGGGGCTTGCACCGGAAAAACTGCATAAGATCAATCCTGCGCTGATTATTGTACGCATTTCCGGCTGGGGGCAAACCGGCCCCTATTCGCAAAGGCCGGGCTTTGGCACACTGATTGAAGGTATTTCAGGTTTTGCATCAATGAACGGTTTCGAGGATCGCGAGCCGGTTCTGCCGCCGATGTACCTTGCTGACGGTATTGCCGGTCTTACCGGTGCAAGCGCCACATTAATTGCCTTACGCAATGTCGAACATAACCATGGCAAAGGCCAAGTAATAGATTTACCTTTGCTTGACCCGTTATTCACCATATTGGGGCCCCACGCAGCCCATTACCAATTAACCGGCAAAGTCAAAAAGCGAACCGGAAGCCGCTCGTCAAATTCTGCACCACGCAATGTTTATCGTTGTAAAGACGGAAAATATGTCTGCCTGTCGGGTTCGGTACAAAAAATGGCAGAGCGCCTTTTCACCGCAATTGGCCGCCCTGACATGATAACATCTCCCAAATTCAGCACCAATGCGGCACGACTGAAAAATGTTGAAGAACTTGATAAAATCATTGGTGATTTTATTGGCCGACATGACCTGAACGACAATCTTGCGTTTTTTGAAAAACACCAAATTACCGTCGGGCCGATTTATGACATATCGCAAATTGTCGAGGACGAACATTTTATTTCACGCGAAATTATTGCCGAATATCCCGATAAAGATATGAAAACAATTCCTATGCATGGAATCGCCGCACGTCTTACCGAAACACCGGGAAGCATCGCCACACCGGCACCAACGCTGGGAGCAGATAGTGAAGCTGTTCTTGCTACAGTAGGAATTAATAAACAAGCTTACGAAACACTCGTGCAAGACGGCATCGTCATTGCTGGCAATGGCAAAAAACTAGAGAAGTAACTCGCCAAAATTAAAAAGCTTGTTATCCAATAAATGGCTCGGACGGACATTGGCTAAAGCACGTATCATCGTGTCTTTTCGCCCGGGCATTTTCTTTTCGATCTCATTTAACATTGTTTTCATTGCATTGCGCTGTAGACCGTCCTGACTGCCACAAAGATTGCATGGGATAATAGGAAACTGCATAACTTCGGAAAATTTTTCCAGATCTTCTTCGGCGGCATAAACAAGTGGCCGCAACACCATAAGATCGCCTTCGTCATTAATCAGTTTTCCAGGCATTGCCGCCAGTCGCCCACCATGAAAAAGATTCATGAAAAATGTTTCCAGAACATCATCACGATGATGGCCGAGAACCAGTGCCGAACATCCTTCCTCGCGCGCTATGCGATAGAGATTTCCGCGCCTTAACCTTGAACAAAGCGAGCAATAGGTTTGGCTATTGTCCAGTTTTTCGGTAACCACCGAATAGGTATCTTGGTATTCTATGCGAAAAGGTATGTCATAACGCCTGAAAAAATCCGGCAAAATATTTTTTGGAAAACCAGGCTGGCCTTGATCGAGATTACATGCCAATAATTCGACCGGCAAGAGGCCCCGCCACTTCAATTCGAGAAGAAGTGCTAAAAGACCATATGAATCTTTGCCCCCCGACATAGCGACAAGCCACTTCCCATTCGGCACAATCATCGAAAAATCGTCGATCGCCTGACGCATATGCCGCAATAGCCGTTTGCGCAATTTATTAAATTCGACCGTTGAAGGAATATTCCGAAACAGCGGATGGCAACCATCAGCACCGGCATCACTACTGCTCACCCCATCCATCTACGTTTCCTTCAGCAAAATTTAACTGTCAAAACAAAAACAGGGAGCTTATAGCTCCCTGCTCATTTCTGTCCGTCGATTCACAATTAACGCGAATAAAATTCGACGACCAGATTTGGTTCCATCTGGACAGCATATGGTACATCGGCAAATGCCGGAACGCGTGTATAGGTTGCTTTCATTTTATTGTGATCGACATCGATATAATCCGGCACGTCACGTTCTGCCAATTGGGTAGCTTCAATAACAAGCGCCAGTTGTTTGGATTTTTCACGAACTTCAATAACGTCACCGGGCTTGCAACGATATGACTGGATATTCGTACGACGACCATTCACATTGATGTGGCCATGATTGATAAATTGGCGCGCAGCAAAAATCGTCGGAACAAATTTTGCGCGATAAACAATGGCATCAAGCCGTGATTCAAGAAGACCGATCAGGTTTTCACCGGTATCACCACGACGGCGACCGGCCTCTTCATAAATACGGTGAAATTGCTTTTCCGAAATATCGCCATAAAAACCTTTCAGCTTCTGTTTGGCGCGCAATTGTGTGCCAAAATCCGAAAGCTTGCCCTTACGACGTTGGCCATGCTGGCCCGGGCCATATTCACGACGGTTTACCGGAGATTTCGGACGACCCCAGATGTTTTCACCCATACGGCGGTCAATTTTATATTTCGTAGTTTCGCGCTTGCTCATCGCATTTCCTTTAATCTAGAATCGGGACGAAATTATCTCTCGTCTCAGGGAAACGCGCCCTCCTCTGCCCATAAAAAACACGGACTGACAGGACAAATCGCGCACGCTTTGCACAAATGTCCACGGGACACGTCGGTTATAGTTTTATCGTCAACCGAAAAAACTTCTGAGTATCTTTAGTAAACTTGTCTGATGAAGTCAAGTGAACTCGGCATTTTTTGACGATGTCGACCATTGCCTGAATTAATTTTTAGACCAAGTCAATTTTTCTGCAAAACGCGTTATGTTTGAAGACAGAAAATTTTCTTGCGCTTTCTTCGCACTTTGGCACCAACGCCATTATTGCCCTAAATTTAAGCCTATTCGGCTCATTTCTTCTTATTATTTCGGCAATATTTACAGATCGCCATTTTAACAATTGGCAAGCCACCATTATTCGGTTTGAGAAAATTTTATAGCGGGCTAAAACGACTAAGTTTCAGACCAAAACCGTGCAGAAGACGGTTTGTCGCATAATCGTTACGGCCAGAAGTAAAATGCGCCAGATCAAGATGTTCGGTAAGTGATTGAATTTTTTCAGCGTCGGGCAACAATGACAAAGCCCGTTTGGCAACAGCTTCCGCCGGATCTATCCAGTCAACCGGCCATTCAGCATATTTACGAAATAAATTGACCAAAAACGGATAATGGGTACAAGCAAGCACGACGATGTCAGTATGGTTGCCATTCTTTTCAACAAAACACGGTGCTATTTCTTTTTTTAATTCCGCACAATCAACCGGTTTTCTTCGCAAGTAGTCTTCGGCAAAGCCGGCAAGTTTGGCACTTCCGACCAGTCTTACGTGGCATTTGGAAGCAAATGAAGAAATAAGGTCGCGCGTATACGCACGTTTAACCGTCCCCGGTGTTGCCAGAACCGAGATTAATTTCGACCGCGTTTGCTCGGCGGCCGGTTTAATTGCCGGCACCGTGCCGATAAATGGTATATCGGGATAGGCACGACGCAAATCTTTCAACACCAATGTTGAAGCGGTATTGCAGGCAAGAACGCAAAGCAGTGGTTTATAACGGCACAAAAGCTGTTCAAAAAGCGTGATAATATGTGCTTTCAATGCATCTTCCTGCCATGCACCGTAAGGAAAAGCCGCGTCATCTGCAACATAAATGAATTTCCGATCGGGTATAAAAATACGTGTCTCACGTAACACGGTAAGTCCGCCGATACCACTATCAAAAAATAATATAGGCTTTTCATTCATTATTCTAACTATCACTTTTCATCCGTTTACGATGTTTTGGAGACCCCGCACCACGAGGAAGTTTCGGCGAAAAATGGTCAAGCGAGGAAACAACCCCACGCAACAGGCGCACTTCCGGTTCGCTAAAAGCCGCGCGGGTAAGCACAGAACGCAAATTTTCAACCATAATTTCCCTTCGTTCTTTAGGGCGAAAATAACCTCGTATATCCAGGGCTTCTTCAAGCTGATTGAAAAGGCCAAAGAGAGTAGCCTTATGCGCAGGCTCCATTTCGTCCTGACGAAAAGCTGTATCTGTTTGCCGATCAAGACCCGACTTCATCCACTCATAAGACATAAGCAGAACTGCCTGAGCAATATTGAGCGATGAAAAAGCAGGATTTACAGGAAATGTCACAATTTCGTCTGTTAAACTTATTTCTTCGTTGTTGAGCCCCCATCGTTCCCTGCCAAAAAGAACGGCACAGCGCTCATGCTTATATTCTCTTTGACGCAGTATTCGAGCTGCTTCGACAGCGCTACGCACCGGTTTAAATCCGTCACGTTCACGAGCTGTCGTCGCAAAGATATAATTCATATCACCAATTGCTTCACGCAAAGAGGGGAAAACCCGTGTATTGTTAATAATGTGATCGGCTTTGCTTGCCGTAGCTATTGCTTTTTCATTGGGAAATTCCTCGCGCGGATTGACCAACCGCAATTCGGAAAGTCCGAAATTGGCCATTGCACGGGCGACCATTCCAATATTTTCCGGCAATTGCGGTTCTACCAACACAATAACCGGACCACCCGTCATATTCTGTCTTTTTCTATCTGTACCAGCCATCATATTCACTCAAAAATTTTGATATCTTTTAGAACCTCTTCCAGAAAACCTCAACAAAACATTATTTTTAATAGCCAAAAGAACGTGAAATTGCCTTTTTCGTGCCTAATTGCCGTCATTTTTGCGATTGATAAAACTCTTGCAACAGGTGCTAAAAAGGAAAACGTCAAAATGAATATTGAAATGAGAACCACAATTACCTTGATGGCTATGGCTGTTATCACGACAATCATGGTATTGTGCGCTAATCTGACAATGAGTAATGTATTAGCCGCCTTGTAATTTTTTTAATGTTAATGAGTATTTTTATTATTTTGTAATATGAAATTATTTATTATTATAAAATAGTTATCAATTTTGATAACATCAATAATATTATATAATTAATATATATTTATAAAAATTATTTTATAAATATATATGAAAACGCTTTTTCAATTTAAACATTATATTACGTTAATTGATTTTATTTCAAAAAATAAAATCAATAAAATGACTATTCATCATAATTCTGGTTCGTATTGCCTGTTTAAAATCACGATTTCACCAACTGCCATGCCTTTTTATTCACTTTAAAACCTGTAGCGGTAAAAAACGTCATATCAAGTCAAACTTTTGCGAGTGTGCGAGAAATACCGTGCAATCTGAACTATCACTGGTTATGCTTTTTAGAATTCGTGATAAATTGAGGGTTTAGATCTTTCTTTTAACAGCTTATATCAATAACAAACATTGCAACAACAAACTTTTAATTAAATAAAAATATGCCTTATAAGCAAGCTCGGCACGCGAAATTGCCAGGAAAGCGTTAGGATATCTGGAAATAGAAAAAGTTAGGAATATGGTTAGTTACGTCAATTATAAAAATGCACCAATCAAATATACCGGACAGATTCGTATTTATGACGAAGATGCTTTCGTCCAGATGCGAAAAATCGGGCGCCTTGCTGCAGAATGTCTGGATGCTTTGGTTGATATTATAAAACCCGGGATAACAACACAGGAAATAGACGACTTTGTTTTCGCCTTTGGTGCTGATCGCGGTGCTTTGCCTGCCGACCTTAATTATCGTGGCTATAATAAATCCTGCTGCACCTCTATCAATCACGTTGTTTGTCATGGCATTCCGGAAAACCGGCAGCTTCATACTGGTGATATCGTCAATGTCGATGTGACATTCATTTTGAACGGCTGGCATGGTGATACCAGCCGCATGTATCCTGTCGGTTCAATCAAACGTGCTTCCGAACGCCTGCTTGAGGTAACCCATGAATGTTTGATGCTTGGCATTGCCGCGGTAAAACCGGGTGCCACAGTTGGTGATATCGGCGCAGCAATTCAGCGTTATGCCGAATCAGAACGCTGCTCTGTCGTGCGCGATTTTTGCGGCCATGGCGTTGGCCAGATATTTCATGACGCACCAAACATTCTGCATTATGGCAGTCCAGGCGAAGGGCCACAATTGCGCGAAGGGATGATTTTTACAATCGAGCCGATGATTAATCTGGGCAAAGCAGGTGTAAAAATACTCAATGACGGCTGGACAGCGGTTACAAGAGATCGCTCATTGTCGGCCCAATATGAACACACACTGGGGGTGACTAATGACGGGTGCGAGGTTTTTACACTCTCTTCTAACAACACCTTTTATGTTCCAATGAGTTCGTAAAAGAAAGTGCAGCAGGTGTCATGACTCAAAATTCGGATAAAAGCGGATTTGCTGAAAAGTCGTTGCCCACCTTGACACCGGAGGCTCCACTGTCTCCAAGCCCTGAAGATAAAGGAAAAAAAAGAAAACAGGCTGTTACAAAAAAATATGATGAATCATTACGTTATAAAGGGCACAGGGAGCGCTTGAGAAATCGCTATTTTGAAACAAATGGCATCGGATTTGCCGATTACGAATATCTCGAGCTATTATTATTCCGTTCCATTCCGCGCGCCGACACGAAGCAATTGGCAAAAGCCCTGCTCGCCCGTTTTGGCAGTCTTGCCGATGTACTTGGTGCAGATATCCATTTACTGCAAGAGGTTGCCGGATGCGGGCCATCTGTCGCCCGGGATTTAAAAATTATTGCTGGCGTCAGCGAGCGCGTGAGCCGCGCCGAATTGCGCAAGCGCGATATTTTTTCTTCCTGGGATAAAGTGATTGCCTATTGCAAAGCCGCATTGGCACATGAAACACGCGAGCAATTTCGTGTTCTTTTTCTTGACAAAAAAAATGGCCTGATAGCCGATGAAGTTCAGCAGATCGGTACCGTCGATCACACACCTGTTTATCCGCGAGAGGTTGTAAGACGGGCGTTGGAGCTATCGGCATCGGCACTTATTCTTGTTCACAACCATCCATCTGGTGACCCCACACCGTCACGCGCCGACATTTCTATGACACATACCCTCAAAGACGTTGCCGGCGCTTTGGGCATTGTCATCCACGACCACATTATTGTTGCGCGAAACGGCCATATCAGCTTCCGCGCAAAGAAACTTCTTTAAAAAAACATGCCACTAAAAGTTCTCCAGCTTCTGTAAGTCGCATCAACCTTTGTCAAGGGCAATAAAATTCGACTTAATTATCCAGACTATTCATCAAGGTCGATTTCAAGAATTGCCATCGAAAAATTATATGACAACTCACCTTCGTCTTCGTCACGATAAATCACACCAAGAAATTCATCGTCAAGATAGACTTCACAAGAGTCATTTTTGCGCGGTCTGGGTTTTACCTTCAGTAACTGGTTTTGAAATACGCGCTTAAAGTAGCCATCAAGCTTCTTGATTTCATCAGGCTTCACAGCGATCTCCTCAAAATTGCAATGCTAAAAGTTGATAAGGCAAATAAGACACACATACCCCCGTGTAAAGGAATTATATGATATTATTTTATTCATGAATTAACTGATCCATAGACAATGCCGGTTCTTTATCTTCGGTCCTTCCGACCACCTTTGCAGGCACACCGGCAACGGTAGTATATGCCCCAACTGGTTTCAGGACAACCGAACAGGCAGCAATTTTAGCGCAGTTCCCGATAACAATATTACCCAGAATCTTGGCGCCTGCACCAATAAGCACACCGTGACCAATTTTCGGGTGTCTGTCGCCTGATTCTTTACCGGTGCCTCCTAATGTAACATCTTGCAATATTGAAACATCATCACCAATGACTGCCGTTTCACCAATAACGAGCCCTGTCGCGTGATCAAGGAAAATACCTTTGCCAATTTTAGCGGCGGGGTGAATATCTGTCTGAAAAACAGATGACGAACGACCTTGAAGAAACAATGCCAGATCGCGACGCCCTTTCAACCACAAACTATGAGCAAAACGGTGGGTCTGTATCGCCAGAAAACCTTTAAGGTAAAGCACGGGTTCCATAAACCGGTTACAAGCCGGATCACGGTGAAACACCGCCGATATATCCTTGGCTATTGTTTCTTCCAAATGCTCGATTGCGCTGATTTCTCCACAAAATATCTGATACAAAGTTTGTTCGTTGATTTCACGTGTCCAAAGTCGTGCTGCCACACGTCCGGCGATCATATTGCGCAAACTTTCATGAGTTAAGATCGCACCACGTAAAAAAGCATCCAGAGCAGGATCCTTATCCAAAGCAGATTTTGCTTCTTGTCTGATAGTATTGAAAAGTGCGACAGGGTCAATCATTTCCCCCATTTGTTCACAGCAACGCAATATTTTCCCCTCCGAATTCGACGCAGCTCTACTCATCAAGCAATTGGGTGGCGCGCTAAAAAATTGATAACACCTTTTTTATAGACCGGATCGCCAACGGCCAACATATGGTCGCGATTTGGAATAATAAGCACTTCGCCACGCGGCAAAAGGGCGGCAAGCGGCTCTGCTTCCCCCGATATTTCATCCAACGATCCGACAGCCACCAACGCCGGTTGTTTAATTGAATGAACTTCAGCTGCTGTCAATTCCTGTTTGGACGTTATAACACAGGCTGCCAGTGCTTTTCTATCGCTTTTGGTTCGGTCGGCAAATGTTCTAAACATCAAACCACGTTTGTTGGTGATCGTTGACACATCATCGGCAAGAAGAGCTTCAGCGACCGGTTCCCAATTTCCTGCACCGGTTATCATACCAATGCCGAGTCCGCCAAATATAGCGCTATTGACATAGTCCGGATTAAGAATGCTCATATAGGCAGTTATTCTTGCCCCCATCGAATAACCCATGACTTGCGCCTTTTTTATGCCCAAATGGTCAAGAAGGGCAACAGCATCGCCTGCCATAGCTTGAGGTGTATAAACTGCCGGATCATCACTTTTATCCGAAAGTCCATGACCCCGGTTATCAATAGCAATAACCCTATATCCTGCCTCGTTCAAAACATGAAACCAGCCTGGTGCATACCAATTAACATAAGAGGAAGAAGCAAAACCATGAATTAATAGAACGGGATCACCCTCGCCTTCTTCCCGATAAGCAAGTCTAAAACCATCGTGATTGAAATATTGAACGTCTTCTGCACTCATCTTTAATCCATTTTACATTCGCCACATATGACCGGATGAATGACCCTTTGGCCAATTCCGATAGCGTTTTTTTCAACCTCACCCGCGTTTAATTCAATTGTAAAGGCTGCCGGCTCATGTGACGAGACAATTTCTGTTGAGTAAGGTGTTGTGTTTTTCGCAATCGAAACAATTATGCCCTTTTCATTAAGAAAAATCATATCAAGCGGCAATGGTGTATTGGCCATCCACATTGTTATAATGTGCTCATCGGCAAAAATAAACAACATCGCTCGATTTTTCGGAAAATCCGTGCGATACATTAGTCCTTTTTCCGATTGCTCGCGTGTCTGCGCAATCTCGACATCATAGGCTACTTTTCCTGTCTGTGTCATAATGGTCAACGCAAACTCGTCAACCGGCAGATGCATTGGCTGCTTTGCTGCAGCATCACCGCCGAAAATAATCAATAGACATAAAAGCCCGAAAAATAATTTCCGCATAAATGTGGTACCGTTAAAAAGTCGCAACGATCACCCCGAAAAAAGCAGCACCAAACATGCCACTGACTCCTTCCAACTGACCGTTCGGTTCTCGTCGAAGTGATCGTTTATCTAGTGCGTTGGAAACGGTGTTGCAATATCGGGATGAATTTCGGCAGCCATCAACCCTTTTTCCCCCGTGCCATAACGCACCAGTACCACCTGGCCGGGACGCAACTCTGCCAAACCGAAGCGACGCAACGTTTCCATATGAATAAAAATATCTTCGGTTCCTTCGCCCCGTGTTAGAAAACCAAAACCTTTTTCTCTATTGAACCATTTGACGATTGCCCGCTCCAGTCCACTTTCAGGGGTGACAACAACATGGGTGCGCGGTGGCGTTTCCGAGGGATGAACAGCTGTTGAAAGGTCGATGGATTTTACCTGGATACATTGCAAACCACGGTCGCCTTTTTTAACCATGCAAACAATTCGTGCACCTTCAAGAGCCGTGTGAAAACCATCCCGCCGCATCACTGTCACATGCAGAAGGATATCCGCAACACCGGCGATGTCCGGCACGATGAAACCATAGCCCTTGCTGACATCGAACCATTTGATGGTGCCGCTTAATTCGGCAACATCGGTTGATGCCGCTTCAGAACTATCTTGAGTTGGAAGAAATTCTTCCAGTATTTCATCGCTCGCCATAATCCCTGCAGTCCTGTCAATAGTAATCAATCATGAATGATTCTCTTCATGCCCAGTAGATATTGCACGCCAATAGAGACGCAACCCCCAACGACAAGATTTCCCCAAATTGTGAAATTTCAATGACACCAATGAAGTTTAAACATATTTTTAACCCGTGACAATATTGAACGGGATTAAAAAATGGCTAAACTTTCACTTATCAACGAAAGAGAGGCAAAATGCGTTACCTTCATACAATGGTTCGTGTAAACGACCTTCAACAATCACTTGATTTTTATTGCGCCATTTTTGGTCTTGTCGAAACACGCCGCATTGAAAACGAAAACGGCCGTTTCACCCTTGTCTATCTTGCAGCATCAGATGACGTAAATTCGGCTAAAGCACACAATGCGCCCGAATTGGAACTCACTTATAATTGGGATAAAGAAAATTATACAGGCGGGCGCAATTTTGGCCATTTGGCTTATGAAGTTGATAATATTTATCAAACATGCCAAAAATTGTCTGACCGAGGTATTGTCATCAATCGCCCTCCTCGCGATGGCCATATGGCATTTATAAAATCACCTGACGGTATTTCCATTGAACTCTTGCAAAAAGGCGAAAAGCTTGCACCCCAAGAACCATGGGCATCCATGAAAAACACAGGAGTCTGGTGAAGCCACGGCGAATATCTAAAATCAAAAGGAAGAATTACTGAATAACTTGTGCTATCGAAAAGATCAGACTATGAATTTTCAGTATAAAAATTTATTATAAAAGAGAGGAATAATTTGAGATGGCTATGAAACAATTGATTGCGGCCGCTATCGCTGCAACAACAGTGAGTTTTAGTGCCTTTGGAGCTGACCCGATCAAAATCGGCGTCTATCTGCCGCTGACCGGACAAAATGCTTTTGGCGGGCAACTCGAACTGGAAGGCGTTGAGCTTGCCAATAAAATCAGGCCTGAAGTACTTGGTCGTAAAGTAGAACTTGTCGTTGTCGATAATAAATCCGATAAAGTAGAAGCAGCAAATGCAGTTATGCGGCTCACAGCGTCAGATAAAGTTAATGGAATTATCGGCACCTATGGTTCGTCACTGGCGCTTTCAGGCGGTGAAGTTTCAGAACCGGCAAAAACGCCGGCAATTGCGACTTCAGCAACCAATCCGCTCGTTACACAAGGCAAAAAATACTATTTTCGCGCCTGCTTTATCGACCCTTATCAAGGCGCAGGAGCTGCAACCTATGCTATCAATACATTGCATGCCAAAAAAGCGGCCATCCTGAAAGATGTTTCTAACGACTATGCTATCGGCCTTGCAAACTATTTCAATAGTTCTTTTACCAAGCTTGGCGGTGAAGTTGTAGCCAATCTCAACTACAATTCTGGCGATCAGGATTTTTCAGCAGCGCTTACACAAATTATTGCACAACAGCCCGATGTACTTTTCATTCCGGCCTATTTTGCCGAAGGCGCAATCATTATGAAACAGGCACGCGAGCTTGGAGCGACTTTCCGCATTATGGGTGGTGACGCTATGGATAACCCGGAAACTGTGACCATTGGCGGAAGTGCGGCAGAAGGTTTCCTTCATACGACATTTCCATATGACGCAAATATGCCTAATATGCCGAAAGCGGCACAGGAGTTTACGAAAGAATGGAAAGCAACCTTTCCTAACAAGGAACCCAACGTTAACGCTGTCTTGGGCTATACTTCCTATATGATGTTTATAAATGCCATTGAAAAAGCCGGAAGTGACGACCGTGAAGCAATCACCGCCGAGCTTGCCAAATTAAAAGATTTTGAAACGCCGTTTGGGGAAATGACAATGGACGAAAACCATAATCCGGAAATTCCGATTGGCGTCATAGAAATCAAAGATGGTAACCGGGTATATCTGGGCGAAGTCAAACCGGCTTTATAAGAAAAAAAACGCAATAAATTGTATAGTCCGGTCGAATAAGCCTCGACCGGACTAATTTGATTGTATATGTGCTTCTTACCTATACCGCTCGCAACTTAAGGAAGGATAAGAGATGAGCACGGAAATGTTCATCCAACATTTTTTCAATGCCTTGGCATTAGGAGCTCTTTATGGTTTGATCGCCATTGGCTATACAATGGTCTATGGAATTTTGCGGCTCATCAATTTCGCTCATGGCGATATTTTTATGTTGGGTGCCTATTTTGTCTTTTTTTCGACTATCAGTTTTATGCCCGCTTGGGCAGCTGTTTTGCTTATTCTTCTGGCAGCGCTGGTTTATTATTCGGTATTTATTGGCTTCAAAACACAGGTCAAGTTCTATTGGGCAGTGCTTTTTTCCGTTCTCCTTATGGCATTGGCCTATTATGCACTTGTAAGCCCGCAAGATTTTACCCCCTTATGGATATTGGCAGTCTGTTTTGCTGTTTTTGTCACCAGTGCCGGTGGTATTGCCGTCGATCGCATTGCCTATCGTCCCTTGCGCGATGCCCCGCGTATTTCGGCATTAATCAGTGCAATCGGCATGTCATTTCTTATCGAGAATCTGGCAACCGTACTGTTTACCGGCGTTCCGAAAAGTGTCAAACAGCCGGAATTTTTGGTAACACCAATCCAGTGGCAACTCGGAGAAGGTGCAAAAGGGATTATCCGCATAGTGCCAATGGCATTGATTGTGCCGATAGTCTCGTTGTTTCTTGTTCTTCTACTTTTGTGGATTATTAACAAAACCAAGCCAGGCCTGGCCATGCGTGCCATCTCTCGCGATATTGAAACTACCCGCCTCATGGGCGTTTCGGTTGATAAAATCATTGCCTTTACATTCGGCTTGGGGTCTGCGCTTGCGGCAATTGCCGGTATCATGTGGGCATTACGCTATCCGCAGATAAATCCATATATGGGTGTTATTCCCGGACTAAAAGCCTTCATCGCCGCGGTTATCGGCGGCATAGGCTCGATCGAAGGGGCAATGCTTGGCGGACTGCTTCTCGGCTTTATAGAAATCATGATTATAGCATTTTTTCCTTCATTATCAGGCTATCGAGATGCCTTCGCCTTTATAATGCTCATTACGATTTTACTTGTTATGCCAACGGGGCTAATGGGCAAGAAAAGCGAGGAAAAAATCTGATGTCAAAATCCTCACAAATAACACTTTCACTTTTACTCATTGCTTGTCTTGTTGCTTTTCTTGCCTTTGCACAAAATGAATTCGACGCTTATACGGTACGAATTCTGAATCTTATTGCCATAAATGCTATTTTGGCTGTTTCTCTTAATCTCATCTATGGCTTTACCGGCATGTTTTCGCTCGGACATGCGGGCTTTATGGCAATTGGTGCGTATGTGTGCGCCATTTTATTGCTTACGCCCGAACAAAAGCAGATGATGTGGATTTTGGAACCGATATTTTCGCCGTTGCAAAACTTGCAGGTGCCATTTTTCTTTGCTGTTATTCTGGGTGGTATTTGTGCGGCTATTCTTGGCATTGTCATTGCCATTCCGGTGTTGCGTCTTGGTGGTGACTATCTCGGCATTGCAACATTGGGATTTGCCGAGATCATCCGTGTCGTCATTACCAATGCCGCGCCAATTACCAATGGTTCATTGGGCATCAAAGGAATACCGCAATATGCGAATTTGTGGTGGAATTACGGCTGGCTTGCTTTTACTGTCCTCTTTATAGTCCTTTTACTCAAAAGCAATACCGGCAACACTCTTTGTGCCATCCGTGATGACGAGATTGCCGCCAAAACAATGGGCGTTAACACCTTTTTCTATCGTTGTCTTTCCTTTACAATCGGCGCATTTTTTGCTGGCGTAGGTGGCGCACTGACTGCGGCACTTATTTCGACGATTGATCCGAAAATGTTCAATTTTCTGTTGACTTTCAATATATTGATGATTGTTGTCGCCGGTGGTCTGGGATCAATCACCGGAAGCATTATAGGCAGCGTTGTCATAACAGTAATGCTTGAATGGCTACGTATTTTTGAACGGCCGATGGATCTTGGCTTTGTGCAAATTCCCGGGATTCCGGGCTTGCGAATGGTTATTTTCTCTATATTGCTTATGGCCATTATCCTGTTCTGGCGAAGTGGATTGATGGGAACGCGCGAATTTTCGTGGAATGGCATTTATCGCTTTTTTAAACATGGCACTATGTCGAAAGTGGAGAAAAGTCATGAGTAAGACTATTTTGACACTTGATGGCATTACGATGCGTTTTGGTGGGCTGATAGCCGTCAGCGACGTCAATATAGCAATCGACCGCGGCACTATTGCCGGTCTCATCGGTCCCAATGGTGCAGGCAAAACCACGGTTTTCAATATGATTTCCGGCTTTTACACCCCCACAAGCGGTTCAATCACCTTCGACGGCAAAAAAGTATCGGGCCTAGCGCCAAATAAAGTTTGCAAACGCCATATTGCCCGTACGTTCCAGAACATCCGGCTTTTTAGCGGTTTAACCGTTTTACAAAACGTTATGGTGGGGGCACATGTGCGTCAAAAAAGCCCATGGTTTGCCAGTGCATTGTGTTTGCCAGGTGCTGTAAGGGAAGAGCGCAAAATTCGTCACCATGCGATGGAATTGCTCGAACGTGTTCATCTTTCCCATCTTGCCAACCAACCGGCTACAGCGCTGCCCTATGGAGCACAACGGCGTCTCGAAATTGCCCGCGCTTTGGCAACCGAACCTAAACTTCTGCTTCTGGATGAACCGGCTGCCGGTATGAATCCGCAAGAAAGTGAAGAGCTTCGTGCATTCATTGCCAAAATTAGAGAAGAATTTGACCTGGCAATTCTTCTGATTGAACATGATATGCGTGTTGTCATGGAGCTATGTCAGCATATCTGGGTTTTGGAATACGGAATTCTTATTGCCGATGGAACACCGCAAAATATCCGCAATAACCCGAAAGTCATCGAAGCATATCTCGGCGGAGAATTTCATGAACATTCTTGAGATTAAAGATCTCCATGTCAATTATGGAGCGATCAAAGCCGTCCAAGGCTTGTCCATGTCAATTAAAAAGGGTTCTATTGTCACATTAATCGGTGCAAATGGTGCCGGAAAAAGTAGTACTGTGCGCACTATTTCGGGACTGAGTAAATCGGTTAGCGGCAAAATAGTTTATAAAGATGAAAACATCCTTGGCAAGCAGCCTGAACAAATACTAAAAAAAGGAATTGCTTTAAGCCCCGAAGGTCGGCGCATTATGCCGCATCTGACGGTTTTGGAAAATCTCGAGCTCGGTGCTTATATCCGCCATGATAAAGCCGGGATTCTGCGGGATATTGAATGGGTTTTCGATCTTTTCCCGCGATTGCGCGAGCGCTCTAAACAACTGGGCGGTACAATGTCGGGTGGCGAGCAACAGATGCTTGCCGTTGGTCGTGCCCTGATGAGCAATCCGGAGCTTTTAATGCTCGACGAGCCATCGCTCGGATTGGCACCCATTCTCGTTCAAGAAATCTTTTCCATCATCCGGAAAGTCAATGAAATGGGTAAAACAGTGCTGCTGATTGAACAGAACGCCTATGCTGCTCTTTCTATTGCCAATTATGCCTATATTCTGGAGGTCGGAAAGATCATTCTTGAAGGTGAAGGTCACGTCATGCTGAAAGATCCGCGTGTCAAAGAAGCATATCTGGGCGGTTAATTTTCATTCCCGCCAATTTGCCCTTCATAACAATTTTCTCGACGCATCAATTGATTACAAGGTTCCACTTGTGGTAACAACACCAACTTCATGCATGGCATATATTGCGTTTTGATTGGTCACTGACGATAAAGGCCGAGCGAAACGTTGCACCGGCTTTATCGCTTATGCTTTTTTTATAAAATCGGTTACCGGCTTTGATCTATTTGCCTAAAAGTTAATATTTTGACCATCGGCAAAGCGAGTAAACCAAAACGTCATAACATAATTGAACTTCCGGTTCATAGACCGCACTTTTCTGCGTAAATTATGATGACGTTGCAGATGTGAACATGCTCAATCTATTAAATCAAAATTCTCATAACCGGGATTTTTGCATCTTAGATCGTCGTTTAAAAACACCTACCACCATTTTTCGGCCAAAAACTTTCCGGCTGCTTTTTCTATAATATGAGCAGTCTGGAATAATTGTTCTTCGCCGAATGGTTTACCGATCAACTGCAATCCCAACGGAAGTCCTTCGTGAGAAAGACCGGCCGGTACAGATATGCCCGGAAGTCCGGCCATATTGACTGTTACCGTAAATATATCATTAAGATACATAGCAATCGGATCATTTTTCAATTTCCGGTCGGCAATGCCAAAAGCCGCCGTTGGTGTTGCCGGTGTCAAAATGGCATCAATACCGGTTGAAAAACATTGATCAAAATCCTGTTTGATCAGTGTTCTGACTTTTTGCGCTTTCAAATAATAAGCGTCATAATAACCAGCAGATAACACATAAGTGCCGATCAGAATACGGCGCTTGACTTCATGTCCAAACCCTTCGGAGCGGGTATTTTCATACATTTCGATAATATCTTTACCCGGCACACGAAGTCCAAAGCGTACCCCATCATAACGGGCAAGGTTGGATGAGGCCTCTGCCGGTGCAACAATATAATAGGCCGGCAATGCATATTTTGTATGTGGAAGCGAAATATTGACAATTTCAGCACCGGCATCTTTCAACCAGTCAATACCTTTCTGCCAAAGTTTCAAAATTTCCTCGGACATACCGTCAACCTGATATTCCTTTGGAATGCCGATTTTCATACCCTTGACCGATTTGCCGATTGCCGCTTCATAATCAGGCACCGGAAGATTGACAGAAGTCGAATCTTTCTCGTCAAAAGACGCCATGGATTTGAGCAAAATTGCGCAATCGCGCACATCACGCCCAATTGGCCCGGCCTGATCAAGCGACGAGGCAAAAGCAACAATTCCCCAACGCGAACAACGCCCATAAGTGGGCTTGATACCGACAGTACCAGTAAAGGCAGCAGGCTGACGAATCGAACCACCCGTATCTGTTGCCGTGGCCCCCGCACATAAACGCGCAGCTACAGCGGCAGCAGAACCACCCGAAGACCCCCCCGGTACAAGTTTGGCATCAGAGCCTTTTGCCCGCCACGGGTTTACCACCGCACCATAATAGGATGTCTCGTTGGAAGAGCCCATGGCAAACTCGTCCATGTTGAGTTTTCCGAGCATAACCGCACCATCTGCCCATAAATTGCTTGTTACAGTTGACTCATATTTCGGTTTGAACTTGTCAAGAATATGGGAACAAGCCTGGGTATGGACGTTAAAGGTTGCATAGAGATCTTTGACACCGAGAGGGATGCCCTCAAGTGCTCCCATTTTGTTCTGTGCAATACGTTCATCGGATGCTTTTGCCATATTTTGTGCATGATCGGCGGTCAAGGCAACATAAGCATTAATAACCATATTTGATGCCTCAATGGCGTGAAGATAGGCATCCGTCAGTTCGGTTGCCTTGAATTCACCCTTTTCCAGGCCATCACGAGCCTCGGCAATTGTCAGCTTCGTCAAATCGGTCATATCATGCCTCAAAAAAATCTGTTTGCTCTAAACTTCAGGAACAAGTTTCTATTCAATAACTTTAGGTACAAGAAAGAAATTGTCTTCGCTCAACGGTGCGTTGGCTACTATCTCTGCCGCTTTATTGCCGTCTGTAACAACATCCTCGCGTGTGCGCAAAAACATCGGGATGACCGATGTCAATGGCTCGACATTATCGACATTGACTTCATCAAGCTGCTCGACAAAACCCAAAATCGCATTCAACTCATCAGCCATACGCTCGGCTTCGTCATCCGTCACCGCAATGCGCGAAAGGCGGGCAACACGTTTGACCGTTTTTATATCTACAGACATTCGATAAATCCCGTAACAAAGATACTTTTATCGCAAAAGCTATATAGCTCGTAACCGATATGTGCAAGAAAAGACAATTAAAATTTAAGCGTTTCACCGACTTTTGGTAACGCCACATGCGTTTTTGTACCCTCCATACCTTTGACAAAGCGTTCCGGTGTCTGGTCAAGAACCGGAAATGTACCAAAGTGGCAGGGAATAACTGTTTTGAAGTTAAAATAGCGTTGGCAGGCCAAAGCTGCAACCGCGCCACCCATGGTAAAAAAATCACCAATTGGTACAATGCCGATCTCGGGCGCATGCAATTCCTCGACCAATTGCATATCGGAAAAAATGTCGGTGTCGCCCATATGATAAAGCGTCGGCGCATTGTCAAAATGGAACACAAGACCATTTGAATTGCCCAAGCATTGGGAAACACCATGATCGGTCAACATGGCCGATGAATGAATGGCATTAACGAATGTTATCGTATAACCGTCATGTGCCTGCGTACCACCGCAATTGCCCGGAACAACCTTTTTTACCCCTTGTGCTTCTAGCCAGGCAGCAAGATCGGCATTGGCCGTAACGGGTATATTTTTTTCTGTCGCGATAGCAATTGTGTCACCGACATGGTCGCTGTGACCATGGGTAAGTGCAATATGGGTAGCCCCTTCTACTGCTTTTTTAATATCCAGGTGCTTTGCCGCAGGATTTCCGCCAAGAAAAGGATCAATCAAAATAACATCCTCGCCAACTTCAATACGAAAGGCAGCGTGCCCGAGCCAGGTAATTTTCATCGCTTAATCCTTATTTTTAATGAGAACTTAAAAATTTTCTAATATATGACCACAAAATTGAAAAATGCCAAGGGGGCGTTTAGCCAAAGTGATTTTCCATGTCTGTTGTTGATATCAGCGAAATCTTCAACCTTGAACGAGCCGGTAAAAATATTGCCGGTCTTGATTTGGGAACAAAAACAATTGGTATCGCCGTTTCCGACCTCGGTTGGCGTTTTGCCACGCCACGGCCTGTTTTAAAGCGCAAAAAGTTTTCAACCGATGCCATTGAACTGATAAGAATTTTTGAGCGCGAAAATATCGGTATTGCCGTTATCGGACTGCCAATGAATATGGACGGCTCAAGTGGACCACGCGTACAGGCTACACGCGCTTTTGTCCGTAACATGGATAGTTTCACAACCATCCCATTTGTCTTTTGGGATGAAAGACTGTCGACTGTTGCTGCTGAACGTGGCCTTTTAGAAATGGATGTATCACGCGTAAAAAGGGCAGAAAGAATTGATTCGGCTGCGGCTGCGTTTATTCTGCAAGGAGCCCTTGACCGGCTTCACGCGCTTGCTCAAACCGCCGGATAAAGCGTATCCAATATATGTCCGGCATGATGGCGGGCACTCAGCATGCCGTAGGACGAGCGCCATTGCCCCCCTAACCTACTTTCAATATAAGCTGCCGTTATATGGTTCATATCCGTTTGCTGCAAAGCGGCTGCCGCGGCCGCATAAGCCATTTGTTCAACAAAAAGACGACCTGCCCCAATATCACGCGCCGCAACCTGTGCGGCTGCCTGCAATATTTCTACAGTTTTAGGGCCGGCAGCACCAATATCGCGACCGATTTGATTGAGTAGACTTTGAAAAAGACCGGGTGCTCGTTCGCCCAGCCGGATAGTATCAACGACAATTTCATTGCCACCATCGCTCTTCATTGTACGAATTGGCGCATCGGCAAGCATTTGGGCTAGTCGGCTGTCATACAAAAATGCCTGTGTGCCGATTTGGGCAATAATTTCACCGACGATCGGGATAACCAGTTCATTGATATGGACGGCGATAATGGGCGTCATAATGCGGGCAAAAGCCGCCTCGCTCCGGTTGGAGGCAGCATGATCAAAGGCACTTGCAAGTCGCATAATTAGACATTGAGAGGCGACAACATCAAGTGCAAGATCGGCAAAAATACGCTCTGTCAAAGGTGAAAGAGCTTGACGCGGATTGAAACGTCTGAAGAAGTTGATTCCGGCGCGCAGTGCGGCGCGTAAAACGCCTGCCGAAATGACTGCCTGGTCAAATCGTGTCATAGTTTCGACATCGCGTATAATTCTATCACCTTCGCCAACTTTGCCGATCAACCAGCCATGGCTGTTTTCAAAAGTGACTTGCCCTTCGGCAACAGAACATTCACCCGCCCGCCGAATAAGGTAATCTACGCTAATATTTCCATTCAGCAAACCGCTTTCATGAAAGCGGGAAACAAAAAAGCAGCACTTTTGCCCACCAACTTCAGCCAGAACAAAATAGCCATCCGCCATCGGGTTAATGACCCCGGTTTTTTTTGCGTCAATGCGATAAAGATCGCGTCCGTTTTTCGAATCAAACGAGACACGTGTTGCATTTGAAACGTAAGACGAATCTTGAAACGAATTTCTGACTTCGCGATAAGCGAAAGTCAAAACCGCCGATCTTTTCATCGCAATTGGTCGCGACGAATAATCATGTTGCCGGGAAAGAAGTACATTTTGCCATCGGTTAAACAATTCCGTTTCACCTATCAATGCCGAAATGCCGGCACTTGTTAACGTGATTTCGTTAAGGTGACCCGTTTCGAGCCCGCCCATGAGAAAAAGCCTAATGGCGCGTGATTGATAGCGTACACCATTTTCTGCCGCACCCTGCTCCCATAATGACGAGCAGAGACCGGCTTGCCGCGATCGACGCAAAAGTGCGTGATAGGCAGGATGTATTTCCAATTGTTGTATATTATCGCCCCATTCATTTTCACGTCTCAATGTCGGACGATGGATATTGGCCAACCGTGCAAGATCTTGTGCTTCCCGACTTGCCACATAGGCACCTATTTCCTCAAATCCGGCAAGAAGCGGCGTTGGCAAAAGCGAGGAAAAACGGAATAATACCGCATCATCCAAAAAAGCATTTTTCCGCATGATATTTTGATTGGGCAAGGTGTTCACAGATTGATTCCCGATTTCACATATTTAAATTTAACATTACAAATTTAACATTATAAAGCCATTTAGCGTTTTGCGGTTAAAACAGTCATTGCATAAAAAGCAACCCTTGTTGTAGTGTCGGTCAGTTTCTTTAGGAAATATCTGTTATGAAGCAAAATTCTTCTTTCCCCATTTTTCCCCACCGCCATCTTTTGGGCATCAAAGGCCTTAATGCCTATGATCTTACCACACTAATTGATCGGGCCGATGCTAATGTTGCAGTATCGCGACAAATTGACAAGAAGAAAACGTCAATGCGTGGACGAACGCAAATTAATTTGTTTTTTGAAAACTCGACGCGAACACAGTCTTCCTTTGAACTGGCGGGAAAACGTCTGGGCGCCGATGTCATGAATATGTCGGTTAGCCATTCGTCCGTCAAAAAGGGCGAAACGCTTATTGATACGGCGATGACGCTCAATGCCATGCATCCCGATATATTGGTTGTTCGTCACAAATCCGGCGGGGCGGCTGCACTTCTGGCACAAAAAGTAAGCTGCGCTGTTGTAAATGCCGGTGATGGCGCGCATGAGCATCCAACACAGGCACTTCTTGATGCTCTAACAATCAGAAGAGCAAAAGGAAGGCTCGCCGGACTGACCGTTGCAATTTGCGGTGACGTTCTTCATTCGCGCGTTGCGCGATCGAATATAATCAGTCTTAACGCCTTGGGCGCGCGTGTGCGTGTAATTGCTCCGACAACGCTTTTACCTTACGACATTGGCCATATGGGTGTTGAAGTCTTTTCGACAATGGAAGAAGGCCTGAAAGACGTAGACGTCATTATGATGTTGCGATTGCAGCGTGAACGGATGTCGGGGGCGTTTATTCCTTCGGTGCGTGAATATTTTCGTTTTTTCGGCCTTGATAAAAGGAAACTTTCACTAGCCAAAAATGACTGCATTGTTATGCATCCAGGGCCGATCAATCGTGGTGTTGAAATAGCGTCAGATATTGCCGATGGTCCGCAAAGCGTTATTCATACACAGGTTGAAATGGGCGTTGCAGTGAGAATGGCTGTAATTGAGGCTCTTTTGGATCCACGCCGCACTGGCAACGAAGGAGAAAATCAACAATGAAACCTCTTGTTTATAAAAATGCGCGCATCGTTGACCCCTCACGTAACAAAGACGAAATCGGCACCCTTATTGTCATAGACGGACAAATTAAAGCATCAGGACAAGAAGCGCAAAATCAGGGCGTTCCGGACGACGCAGACGTATTTGATGCCGGTGGAAAAGCGATTTTACCTGGACTTGTCGATGCACGGGTATTTGTTGGCGAACCGGGGAACGAACACCGCGAAACTATTTTTTCAGCAAGTCAATCGGCTGCCGCTGGCGGTGTCACCTCATTTCTGATGATGCCCGACACGCAACCGGTGATTGATGACGTAGCACTGGTCGAATTTGTCAAACGAACAGCGCGTGAAAACGGCTATGTCAATGTTTATCCTTCTGCAGCTATTACAAAACGGCTTGACGGTCAGGAGATGACCGAATTCGGTTTGTTAAAAAAATCCGGCGCAATAGCCTTTACCGATGGCCATAAAACAATCGAAAATTCTATGGTTTTGCGCCGTGCTATGACTTATGCCCATGATTTTGATGCTCTCATCATCCACGAAACACAGGACAAATGGCTGACAGGCGATGGTGTGATGAACGAAGGATTGCTATCAAGCTGGCTAGGGCTTGCCGGTATTCCTAAAGAAGCGGAAGTCATTGCTCTTGAACGCGATTTGCGTCTGGCCGCGTTGACCGGTTGCCGGTATCATGCAGCAGAGCTTTCTACGGCAATGTCTGTCGATGCAATCCGTCAAGCCAAACAAAAAGCGGGAAATGTTACATCTGGTGTATCTATCAATAATCTGACATTGAACGAAAATGATATCGGCGAATACCGGACTTTTTTCCGTCTTTCGCCACCGCTACGCTCAGAAGATGATCGTCAGGCGTTGATTGAAGCAGTACGAGAAGGGGCGATTGATATCATTGTCTCGAGCCATGATCCCCAAGGAGCCGACACCAAACGGTTGCCTTTTGAAGATGCCGAAGCCGGTGCTGTCGGCATGGAGACAATGCTTGCAGCAGCGCTCAGACTTTATCACAATGAATCGGTTCCGCTTTTGCAAATAGCTGCACTCCTTTCTACAAATCCGGCAAAAATCTTGCAGCTTGATGCTGGCACCCTGGCTCGTGATAGAAATGCCGATTTTATTGTTGTGGATCTGGACGAGCCGTGGGTACTAACACTTGATATGCTTCATTCGCGTTCCAAAAATACGCCCTTTGAAAATGCCCGTTTTCAAGGACGTGTAATGAAAACATATGTCGGCGGCAAGCTTGTTTACGACAATCAAAATTAGCATTTTTGACTAACGATTTATTGAAAGTGCATATCATGGCCGAAATAGCCTTGTCACCCAAAATGGTTTCGTGGATAACATTGATTGTTTGTTATCTAATCGGTTCCATTCCATTTGGTCTGTTGTTTACCCGTTTTGCCGGATTGGGTGATGTCCGTTCGATAGGCTCGGGAAATATCGGGGCTACCAATGTGCTGCGAACAGGAAACAAGAAATTGGCGGCACTTACTCTGTTGTGTGATATGCTGAAGGGCACGTTAGCAGTTTTTGTTGCGGCAAAAATTGCATCATTGGTTCATGATAATCCTGTCATTATTGTTTTAGGCGGTTTTGCCGCTTTCATCGGTCATATTTACCCGGTTTGGCTCAAGTTTAAAGGCGGCAAAGGAGTTGCAACCTATCTCGGCGTTTGTCTTGGATTTTATTGGCCTGCCGCATTGCTTTTTGCGTGCATCTGGATATTGACAGCCATCATTACACGCTATTCCTCGCTATCGGCCCTTTTTGCCGTCATTCTTGTTCCCATTTTTGTCTTTTTATTTATGCCTTATCCGTCTTTGGCGCGACTTTTCGCAATTGTGCTGTCGGTCATGAGTGTTATTGTTATTTTGAAACACCAAACCAATATCCGACGCCTGTTAACCGGAAAAGAAAGTAAAATTGGTGCAAAGAGCTTATAATGGAAAAGCGGAAGGGGATCATCTTAACTGAAACACAAAGGCTCCATTGGCTGCAATTGATACGCAGTGAAAATGTTGGTGCGGTTACCTTTATCAACCTGATTGAACACTTTGGTTCGGCAGCCCAAGCACTTTCTCAAATCACCGAATTAAGCAAAAGGGGTGGAAAAGGAAAGCCTATCAGATTAGCCAGCAAAGACGATGCCGAACGAGAGCTTGAAATCGCAACAAATTTGGGTGCGCGTTTTATCGGTATAGGCGAACCGGATTATCCGCCCTATCTGCGCGCTATTGAAACCCCGCCACCATTGATTTGCGTAAAAGGCAATTGCGATATCTTCTTTTCACCGTCCGTCGGCATTGTCGGCTCGCGAAACGCTTCTGCCCAAGGCAAAAAATTGACGACGCTTTTTTCAAAACAACTGGGTGAAATGGGCTTTACCATTGTTTCAGGGCTAGCGCGCGGCATTGATACATCAGCACATTATGCCAGTCTTGAAACCGGCACCGTTGCTGTTATGGCCGGTGGAATTGATCATATCTATCCACCCGAAAATCAACTGCTTTACCAGAAAATACTTGATCAAGGTGGCGCAATCGTCAGTGAAATGCCCATTGGCTGGCAACCACGGGCACAAGATTTTCCACGCCGAAATCGCGTTATTGCCGGTATATCTTTAGGTGTTCTGGTTTGCGAAGCGGCTATCCGTTCCGGCTCGCTAATTACCGCGCGACTGGCGGCCGAAATGGGACGCCTCGTCTTTGCCATTCCCGGTTCTCCCTTAGATCCACGTGCACAGGGCACCAATAACCTCATCAAGGATGGAGCACTTTTGGCAACACGACCGGAAGATATTGCTGAAACACTGGCACCTCTTCTTCCGCTGTCAAAGGGCAACCAAATGTCTTTATTCGAAAACAACGAAGATACAAGCCTCTTATGGTCATCGACCTACTCACAGGAACAAAATTCTGACATGTTGACAGACACATATATTGAGCCGACGAACGTTGGGCCGACGAATGATGAACCAACAAATGATGAAGACCGCAACAAAGTTATCAGCGCTCTTTCGACCACGCCGATCGATGTCGAAACATTAAGCCTCTATTCAGGGGTTTCGCTTGACAAAATCTATCTCATTCTTGTCGAACTTGACCTCGCCGGGAAACTGATACGCCACAGTGGCGGTACTATTTCTTTTAATGTCAATGATTTTCCCTCTTAGATTCTGCTCCTTTCAAAATATTCTGCCCCTCTTTGGCAACCATATCCAATAAAAAAGCAAGAAATGGCGAGTCGGCTTTTATCGCCATAATATTCATTTGCCGCGACATATCCGTGATGTATTTTATTATTTTCAAACGTCCTAAAGACATGTCGACACTTTCCTTATATTGCGTAAAGTTTACGTAAAACTCCTGCCTTTAACTATTGCGGTTCGCAATCGTTCCAAAATCCTTTTTGCATTGCAGAACCTTTTTTGACGGTTCCAAGCATTGCATCCACGTCTGATACATATTTTTATTGCTACGTTATTTCTTTATAATCTCTCTTATAGCGGGTATTGTAACAATATGCAATCCTTGGTTGCATTTTTGTTTTTTCTTTTTTTAGCCTTGACCAAATGCGTTTAGCTGGTCATTTGGAAATAGTTTAAAATCAAATTGGTTCAGGAAAGCATATATAATTATGGATATTGTCGTCGTAGAATCACCGGCAAAAGCTAAAACGATCAATAAATATCTGGGCTCAAACTATAAAGTCTTGGCATCATTCGGGCATGTACGCGACCTGCCGGCAAAAGATGGTTCGGTTTTACCCGATCAGGATTTCGCAATGAAATGGGATACAAGCGCTACCGGGGCAAAGCGGCTTTCCGAAATTTCAAAAGCCTTGAAGGATGCTGACGGCCTTATTTTGGCAACCGACCCTGATCGTGAAGGAGAAGCTATTTCCTGGCATGTGCTGGACGTTTTGCAACACAAAAATTTATTGAAAGAAAAGCCGGTCAAGCGGGTTGTTTTCAATGCAATTACCAAACACGCTGTGCTTGAAGCCATGGCGCATC
The DNA here is from genome assembly GCF_945285465.1 of uncultured Bartonella sp. GTDB lineage: Bacteria > Pseudomonadota > Alphaproteobacteria > Rhizobiales > Rhizobiaceae > Bartonella. Next base: position 88,757 of record NZ_CALYQK010000001.1, read on the forward strand.
CGCGTGACATTGATATTCCGCTTGTTGATGCCTATTTGGCCCGTCGTGCGCTGGATTATCTGGTTGGCTTTACTTTGTCGCCGGTGTTATGGCGCAAGCTTCCCGGCGCTCGGTCGGCCGGTCGTGTTCAATCTGTTGCGTTACGGCTCGTGTGCGACAGAGAAGCCGAAATTGAACGTTTTATACAGGAAGATTATTGGTCGATAGAAGCCAAACTTGCTACTATGGCCGACGAAGCCTTTATGGCAAAATTGACTTCATTCAACCGGAAGAAGCTCGGTAAACTCGACATAAAGACTTCCGAACAGGCTGAAAACATCCGCAAGATGCTCGACTGCGCCGATTTTCGTACGATAAGCGTCGAGGCAAAACCGACAAAGCGCAATCCTGTTCCGCCTTTTACCACTTCGACTTTGCAACAAGCGGCATCTTCAAAACTCGGTTTTTCTGCTTCGCGCACCATGCAGGTCGCGCAAAAGCTTTATGAAGGAATTGATATTGGCGGTGAGACAACCGGTCTTATCACTTATATGCGTACGGATGGTGTACAAATGGCACCGGAAGCAATCGAGGCGGCACGCAAAGCGATCGATGATACTTTCGGCACCAAATATGTTCCCGAAAAGCCGCGGTTTTATTCCACAAAAGCAAAAAATGCCCAGGAGGCACATGAAGCTATCCGGCCGACCGATTTTAAACGCACGCCTGATGATGTCAAAAAATATCTCGATAGCGATCAATTTAAACTTTATGATCTTATATGGAAACGAGCCATTGCCAGCCAGATGAAGCCTGCCGACATTGAACGCACAACTGTTGAAATCGAAGCTATATCTGGTTCTGACCAAGCGCGGTTGCGCGCCGTTGGCTCCGTTATCCTGTTTGATGGTTTTATTGCCGCCTATTCCGAACAGAAAGATGATGACGCCTCTGAAAATGAAGATTCTGTCCGCCTGCCAAAAATGGCGGCCGATGAAAAATTGAAAAAACTTGGCATTGATGCCGTTAAGCACACGACGGAACCACCGGCACGCTATACAGAAGCAACACTCATCAAGAAATTGGAAGAACTCGGCATAGGCCGCCCATCAACCTATGCCTCGACCCTTGGTACGCTGCGTGACCGCGATTACGTAACAATCGAAAAACGCAAACTTATTCCACAAGCAAAAGGCCGTATTGTAACGGCATTTTTAGAAAATTTTTTCAATCGTTATGTCGAATATGATTTTACCGCCGATCTGGAAGAAAAACTTGATCTTATTTCCGATGGCAAATTGTCGTGGAAACAGGTTTTACATGAATTCTGGGACGCTTTTAACGCATCGGTGGCCGATATCCAGGAATTGCGGGTAAGCAATGTCCTCGATGTCTTGAATGATGCGCTAGCGCCTTTTGCCTTTCCACCACGTGAAGATGGTAGCGATCCGCGTTCCTGCCCGCTTTGCCATGACGGAAAATTGTCGTTAAAACTGGGACGATATGGTGCTTTTGTTGGCTGTTCCAATTATCCTGAATGCAACTATACAAGGCAACTTGGCAGTGAACAACATAGTGAAGGTGAAATAGGCCAGACTGACGGCCCGACAATTTTGGGCAAAGATCCGAAAACGGGTGATGATGTTGCACTCAAAACCGGTCGTTTTGGCCCTTATGTCGAGTGCACATATGGCGGGGAAGTCAAACGTGCCGGTTTGCCAAAAGGTTGGTCGCCCGCGGAAATGAATTTGGATAAAGCAGTAGCACTTCTATCCTTGCCCCGTGAAGTCGGATTGCATCCCGAGACGGGAAAACCGATTATGGCGGCAATTGGCCGTTATGGACCTTATGTTTCGCATGACGGTCAATATGCAAATCTTGAAACGGCCGAAGAGGTTTTTGATATCGGTATAAACCGGGCTGTTAGTGTACTTGCCGAAAAACAGGCGCGAAGTGATTCTCGCAGAACGACCGCTGCAAAAGTTCTAGCAACATTGGGAGATCATCCCGACGGGGGTGCTATAACCGTACGCGATGGGCGTTATGGACCTTATGTCAATTGGGGAAAAATAAACGCGACACTGCCTAAAGGAAAAGATCCCTCCTCCGTTACATTGGCGGAAACACTGGAATTGATTGAGGCAAAAGCATCGGTACCAAAAAAAGGCCGTAAAGCAGCGGTAAAAACAAAAACTACCAAAAAGGCAGCTGCTACGAAGACGACGAAAAAAGCGGCAGCCAAAAAAGCTGACAGGAAAACGGCAACTACTAAAAAGGCCCAATAACCCGTGGTATGGGATGGAAAAAAGGATATGAAACAACATCCCGATTTTATAAAGGATAAAACGCATTTGCCAACAAAAGAAGAAATTCTTTCATTTATCGAGGAAAATCCGAATTTATCGGGCAAGCGCGAATTGGCGAAAGCTTTTAACCTTAAGGGCGAGGCGCGAATTTGGTTAAAAGATTTGTTACGCGCCCTTAAAGACGAAGGCATTGTTGCCAAACAACGTAAAAAAATGGTTCCCAAACATGCTCTTCCTCCGGTTGCATTATTGGACATTAAAAGTCGTGACCATGATGGTGGTTTTATTGCCGAACCCGCTGAATGGCAGGGCGAAGAAAAACCTCTTGTCGCCCTTAGTACTGCCCGGCACACCAAAGGTCCCGTCGTTGGCGTCGGTGACCGAATTCTTGCCAAGATTTTTCGCAACAAGCGACGGGACGGACCGGCTTACACTGCACGCGTAATAAAAAAAATTGATCGCCAACAACTTACTTCAATCGGCGTTTTACGCCAACTGGATAACGGCAAATGGCGGCTCGAACCGATTGATCGCAAAGTGGCCGAGGTTGCGGTGGATTTGCCCCCCAATATCGAGGCCAAGGCCGGTGATCTTGTTGAAGTCGAAATCGGGCGGGATCATCACTATGGTCTAAAACGTGCCATTGTAAAAAATGTTTTGGGAACAGTCGATAGCGAAAAAGCTCTGTCGATGATTGCAATAATTGCCCATGACATCCCCTATATTTTTCCTGAAAAAGTGTTGCAAGAAGCAGAAAAAGCAAAACCCGCAACACGGGCCAACAGGGAAGATTGGCGCAATTTACCATTTGTCACCATTGATCCGCAGGACGCCAAAGACCATGACGATGCTGTCTATGCAAAGCTTGACGATGCAGCCGAAAACGAGGGCGGTGTTATTGTCGATGTGGCGATTGCCGATGTCGGTTATTATGTTCGCCCCGGCAGTGCCATGGATAAAGAGGCTTTAAAGCGCGGCAACTCGGTTTATTTTCCGGATCGGGTCGTGCCGATGTTGCCGGAACGCATCTCGAATAATCTTTGTTCATTACGAGAAGGTGAAGACAGGCCTTCTTTGGCAGTGCGGATGGTTTTTGACCGCACAGGCAAAAAACGTCGTCATAGTTTTCATCGGGTATTGATGCGTTCGGTGGCAAAATTGTCTTATGAACAGACACAAAAAGCCATTGATGGAATGCTTGATGAAAAAACCGGGCCGATATTGGAAACAGTCTTGAAACCATTATGGGTTGCTTACAACCTTCTTAAAAAAGCGCGCGACGAACGCCAGCCCTTGGAACTTGATTTGCCTGAAAGGAAAATCATTCTTGATGAAGATGGCCGCATTAAAGATGTTATTGTGCCGCCACGCCTTGATGCCCATAGGCTTGTTGAAGAATTTATGATCGCGGCCAATGTTTGCGCTGCTGAAACGTTAAAATTTCGCCATCAACCATTTATTTATCGTGTTCATGACCAGCCTTCTTTGGCAAAGCAGGAGAGCTTGCGCGAATTTTTACATTCGCTTGGTCTCTCGCTAGCCCGCAGTGCCGTGCTCACGCCGGAGCGTTTCAACAAAATTTTAGAGCGGGTCGAAAAAACGGATCAACAGGAACTTGTTAATCAGGTTGTTTTGCGTTCACAGTCACAAGCCGAATATGCGCCAGAAAATATCGGCCATTTCGGCCTGAATTTGCGCAATTATGCCCATTTCACCTCACCTATTCGCCGTTACGCCGATCTGACAGTGCATCGCGCCCTTATTAAGGCATTAAAACTCGGCAATGATGGTTTAACTGATGAAGAAGAGAAGAATCTCGACGAAATTGCTGCGACAATTTCTTCAACAGAAAGACGGGCAATGGCTGCCGAACGCGAAACTGTCGATAGGCTAGTCGCACATTTTCTGGCTGATAAAATTGGCGCCGAATTTAGCGGACGCATAGCAGGTGTCACAAAATCAGGTCTGTTTGTTTCTCTTGACCGGCTTGGTGCCGATGGTTTCGTACCAATATCCACTTTGACATCTGATTATTATCTTTTTGATGAAGCACGCCATGCGTTGATCGGCGAGCGAAGCCGCAAAGGCTATCAATTGGGAGATAATGTCAATGTCCGGTTGACAGAAGCCCAGCCGATAGCAGGTGCACTGCGCTTCGAGATATTGAGCCATCCGCGGCTCATGCCATTTTCACCCGTTTCCCACCATAAAAGCAAAATAGCTTTTGGTAAATTTGGCCGCAATTCACGAAAAAAACGCCATTAAATAAATCCAGTGCCTACGCGATGATCGAATGCGATTATGTTGGGACGCGGTTGTTATCATTTTGCGTGATTGTTGCCTGACAACAGAAAATCGAATCGTTCAACCGGTCGGGTAAGCGATGAAACGGAGAGGAGCGAATGTGAAGTTCAGCCAAAATCAGGCATTACCTTGCCCGGCGATGACAGTGACAATGATAGTTTTTTGCAAAATCTTGAGGCTTGTTCAATTTGTTTATTAGTCCTACTTTGCTGACCAAAAAAATAAATATTACGCTCGAACATCTGAAACCAAAAAATGAAATTCCCTTTTGACCAGCTCTATTTGACTTGAAAGACAATAATAGATAGATCTGGCGAAAAATTTTAACTACCAATGTGTCGCATGAAAATCATAAGGATTTTATCGGACGTTTTAAAAACTTTAAAGCTATTATCAAATAATATGCGCTTGCTCTTCTTGCCTTCAAAGAACGTCTGGCCAACAAATTAATAAGATCATTCAATATGCAACCGTCCACCCCTCACCACAATACCAAGTCCTGGCGTGCAATTATTGCGGCCACTGCGACTATTGGTGCGGTTGGCGTTGCATTGGGACTAGGAACGCAACTTATTTCCGTTTTGATGGCTGCCCGGGGGTTTTCCAGTAGTGTTATTGGCTACAGTGGCACAATTGGCGGAATTGCCACCATTATTGCAGCAATCTTTACAGCCGCTATTGCCAAGCAATTGGGAGTTGCCCGATCAATCCTTATTATGATGGCTGTCGGTTGTGCGAGCTTTTTGGGCTTTTACTATTTCAAATCAATTATAATTTGGTTTTTTTTGCGATTTTCATTACATTTTGCCATTACCGTCATGTTTGTTTTATCGGAATTTTGGGTCAACAGTTCTGCTCCACCTGCCAAAAGGGGAACCATTCTGGCAATCTACGCCATCACGCTCGGCCTTGGATTTACGGTTGGGCCGACACTTCTGGCACATGTCGGAAGTCAGGGTTTTGCCCCTTTTGGCACAGCTTGTTTGCTTATTGCACTTGCCGCAATTCCCATTGTTATTGCGTGGAACCTGAGCCCGAAATTCAAAGACAGCGATCATGTTGCCTTTATGAAATATATTTTTGCGGTTCCCAGTTCCACCATGGCGGTGCTCGTTTATGGCGCCATACAGATGGGTGCACTCACACTGATTACGCCGTTCAGTCTGAATTTGGGATATAGTGAAGCAGAAGCGGCAAAATTCATGTCGGTGCTCGCTTTGGGTAATGTTCTTTTACTGGTTCCAATCGGCATGATCAGTGATTTTGTAACAGATAGGCGTTATCCCTTAATGGGATGTGCCGTAATCGGCCTTGCCGGGACATTAACTATTCCGTGGATCGCACAAATAAAATGGCTTCTTACTCTTGATCTATTTATTCTCGGCGGGGTTTCAGCCGGTCTTTACACAATCGGTCTTGCACAATTGGGTGCGCGGCTAAAAGGTTTTGAATTGGCTGCCGCAAACTCAGCCTTTATTTTTTGCTATGGCATCGGCATGCTCGTTGGGCCAACAACAATCGGCAAAGCGATGGATATTTTTCCGCCATTCGGTTTTTCCGACACAATGGCCGCTTTTTTTGCCCTTTATATCATTTTAGTGGTCACAAGAGTGCTGTTAAGGTCATTCCGCTCTTGACATTTTGTCTAACATCCTTAGTGTCGCGGCAAAATCCAATTGCGCTGGAAGTTGTATCCGGCCGCAAGCAGGTGAGTTTATTTTTAGGAACAGGACCCCTATTATGGCCAAAGCAGCATCTATAAAAATTAAGCTTTTGTCTACTGCAGATACCGGTTTTTTCTATGTTACAAAGAAAAACAGCCGCACAATGACAGAGAAAATGACAAAGCGGAAATATGATCCGATTGCTAAAAAGCATGTTGAATTCAAAGAAACAAAAATCAAGTAATCCGGTTCGAGTTTTTTAAAAAGCTGCTTTCAATGGTGAAAGCAGCTTTTTTATTTATTTTAACTTTACTGCCGACACCTTTTTTTGTTCGCTCTTTTGGTGGGTTTTATTGACGTTATGCCGTCTGATCAGGCAACCTGAACGGGCAGACCCTTTTTTCATCCAGCTTTGCACTTTCTTCGAGATAAACCAGCCACTAAGCCAAAAATACAACCAAATTTTAAATCTCGTTCTTCAGCACAACAATGACTGTTCTTTTAGCACAATAATGCTTGGCAAAAATGTGGTAAACACATCTGTCAAGCCGGAACGGTTCGTCAAATATCGCTATTTCTTGCTGAATCTATTTTTTGATTGGCACTTATCATTAATTCATCACGGTTATAGACATCGTTGTAATAGTTTATTTTACCGGTTTTTAAATCGGGCCATGCCGTAAAGTAGCCTAGATAGACAGGAACGTGCTCGCTGACGGTAAGCGAGCGTTCACCCTTGGAAAAATAGGGTTTGAGCTCTTCGACACTTTTGCCGAGAACCGCCGCTGCCATTTCTCGCGGATATTCAAGTCTGACACAACCATGACTCAAGGCGCGCATATCCCGCGAAAAAGCAGTTTTATTCGGCGTGTCGTGCAAATAAATATCGTGTTTATTGGGGAAAAGTATTTTGAGCTCGCCAAGCGCATTATTTTTTCCCGGTGTCTGGCGGATACCAATACCGCGTCCTTTTGCTGCCACCTGCTGCCAATTGACAGACGCGGCGGACAGAACTTTGCCGGAACTATCGTAAAGCTGATAATTATTGCGCTGAAGATAGGCCGGATCTTGCATAATCCGCGGCAACATTTCATTAATGACAATTGACTGGGGCACACCCCATGAAGGGTTGAAGGTGACCAGTCTTATCTTGTCATAAAAGAAATAGGTCTGTTTTTGCGGACTTCCCACCACCACTTTCATATCGAGCTTGATAATGTTGTTTTCGATATATTGTGCACGAAAAGCTGCCTGATTAATCAAGACATAACGCTTGCCAAAATTGTGGGGAAGCCAACGTAATCGTTCCATCGACTCAATAATTTTTTGGCGTTTTGCGTCCGTGCTGTTATCGGAAAGTGCGGCAATTGTTGCCGGACCGATAATCCCGTCGGCAGTTTCTCCGACAAGCCTTTGATAATCTGTTAGACAATCGACAAGTGCCGGATTATATAAACTTTCACCCGAAAATCGTTCTAGCGTTATTTTGTGCTTCTCAAGGTAGTTTTTCGGGGCATGCTGCATCAGCAATGCAATAAATGAAGGCAAAGCACTGTTATTTTCACCCGGTTTAATCACTGTTTGACGGGCTATTGTTATTTTGTCCTTATGTTTTTCCTTCGGCAAATCGGCTAATGCCTGTTTGAGTGCCACATAATAATCGGATTGCGGAAGATAAGCTTTTAGCTCTTTGACCGGGTCATCGGTTTCGACCAATTGCTGCAATGCACTATCGGCATCAATCTCCTCACGCGGTAAATCATGAAAGGTCGAAAGACGATCAGCAATAATTCGACCATTTGAAGCGTCCATAATATAACGCAGAATACGACTGGTTAAAGCAACATCGAAGTTGGTGAATGCAAGAATACGTTCATTTTCCGGTAAACTTTCATCAGGTTTTTGTACAAAATAATCCTGCGGCTCTAGCCCCTCATCATCGACATGGGCAAGAAACGTCATAATTTCTTCTGCTTTAGAACTCGGCTCTTCATTTTGTGACCATAATAAACGCGGATTTTTGGCGTAATAATTCGTGACAGCAACGGCAATAGATTTTTCGACCTTCACATTTACACGAGAAAAATTCGCTGATACCGCCAATTCTGGTTCTTCGCCCTGCTGGGAACCTGCCCCTTCCAATATAACATTATAAGGCGGCATTAAAGGAAGTCTGATGGGAGCAAAAGAAGCTGGCGTCGAATTTGTTTGTATGAAATCGACATTTGAAAAATCTATATCGATCACCCGATCCGGCTTATAAACAACCGGTTTTGCCGCACTAACAACGACCCGTTTAACTGTATCTGTCTGGTTTTTTTGCGCCGTTGATGACAAGGATGCCGGTGGCAGCGGTATTGGTTGTTGCCCAGTTGTTTGATAATCCGATCCCGCCTGCGTTTCAGGGAGAGCGACGGCTTTTGACTTGCGGGCAAACAATTCCATAAGAGTGTTGGCAGCCAACGCTTGTTGGAGGCAAAAAGGCGATGAGCACAGGATTGACCCCGTCAATAACAGAAATAAAAGACGGGAAATTCGTTTTTCATACATGGCAACTAATATCCGCAATTTAACAGCTACTTTTTTAAAAAATATTCGTAACCAAGCTGTTAAATGCCGAGCATTTGACAAAAATTTTATTGCTATTTTTGGCTCGGTACAATTTTTGCAGGGAAAATTCCGCGCTAACAGGCAAGTCGTACGATGATTGATCTTTCCGACTAATCATCGGAAAGACGCCGCACATTGTGACCATTAAGAGATATAAATTTTCAATTTCTTGCTAAAATAAGTAGGTGTCTTTTTTTTCATCTAACATCCATCTATCAACCATTTTTTGCCACTTCTATTCTTCCGGTTTTACGATGTTTCTGCCGGAAGAAAAATGGCCGGCGCTTCGTCGACTTGCCGACATATTTAAAATAACATCCACCTAAAATAACATCCACCTTCCCATTTTCCGTCTATCGCACAATATTATTTGGCGCCGTGCAACCATGTTTGATCGTTTGACGTTTAACTATCGATCGAGTTTCATGGCCGGTTGATTATCATCGCAAGTAGATTTTCATGGCTAGTTGAGAGTTTCTCGGCCAAAATCAAAAGCGCAGTTGCGCGTACAAGACAGACGGCTTCAGGCGTGTAGTTTGTTAGGCAAGATTTGTTATGTTTGGCGTTTTGCTAGTTTGTTGTCCTGTTCATCGCAAGAAAGAAGAGAAGGCTTTTTAAGCCTCTTTTTTTGATTAAAGCATCTGACCGTTCTTGCGTTGCCAAGGACTAATAATGGCAAACTTCGGTTGCTGTTTTGCTGGTGGTTGAAAAAAATGCAATCTTGTTCCAGTTAGGAATTGTGTCACTTTATCATTAACAATAAAACCAATGACTGCGAATTGTTATATCAGAGCTATTCAGATGGAAATTTTAGGATTGATATTGGCCGGTGGGCATTCTTCACGAATGGGACGCGATAAAGCCGGACTTGATTTCTGCGGGCAGAGTTTGCTTGAAAATCAGATTTCGACATTCAAAAAACATCGGCTGCCCGTTGTCGTTAGCTCCAATGCCATTGATGAAAGTTCTGTTCCATACCGTGTCGCTATTTTGAAGGATCCGCCAGAAGTAAAATTTGGTGGCCCGCTTGCCGGCATATATGCCGGACTTTCATACGCAACTGACAATGGCTATCGCTACGTTCTGTCAATGCCGGTGGACTGCCCGATTGTGCCGGATGAGTTTTTTGATAAAATATGCAACAAACCAATTGAAGAAAATGCCATCCGTATTGCATCGACTCCTTCCGGTTTACAACCGACATTTTCTCTTTGGCCAGCAAGCCTGAAAAATGATCTGTTTAAATTCTTAGCCGGTTCAGAAACAAAAAGCATTCGCGCGTTCGCTTTTGCCCATAAAGTGTCTATAATACGGTTTGACAACATCTATTCCGAGGGTGCATTCTTCAACGTCAACACGCCACAGGATTATCAATATTTACAGGAAAATTTCGAGATAAAAAATGAAACCAAAGCATAAAGTTTTTGGCGTAACGGGCTGGAAAAATAATGGAAAGACAACCATTGTTGTGCGCCTTGTCGAAGAATTGACGGCGCGCGGCTATAACGTATCGACCGTTAAACACGCCCATCATGATTTCGATATCGATCACGAAAACACCGATTCATGGCGCCACAGGAAATCAGGCGCACAAGAAGTGGCGGTCGTATCGTCGCGACGCTTTGCTATTATCCACGAAAATAAATCAGAAGAAGAAACGCCTCTTGCCAAAATTCTTGATCTTTTATCGCCATGCGATCTTGTTATCGTTGAAGGTTTCAAGCACGATGATCATGACAAAATAGAAGTTCGGCGTACCGGGGGTAAGGTCGGTGAACCGCTTAATAAATCCGACCCGCATATTGTTGCGATCGCCTCCGACCAGCCGGTTGCCGAAAAACACTTGCCATATTTTAATATTGATGATGTTGCAGCAATTGCTGATTTTATTATACAACACATGAAACTTGAACAAAAATAGAGGCATAGAATGCTCGTACTCTGGGGGCGCCCTACATCTAGCAACGTCAAGAAGGTTCTCTGGACTTTGGAAGAGATCGGACTCGATTATCAGTATATTAAAGCAGGTGGAGCCTATGGTGGTTTGGACACACCGGAATTTTTAGCTCTCAATCCCAACGGCCTTGTTCCGACAATCAAGGATGATGATCTGGTTTTATGGGAATCAAACACAATCGTAAGGTATCTCGCCGCCCGTTATGGCAAAGGCGTGTTGTGGATCGAAGATTGTGGCAAACGCGCATCAGCCGAAAAATGGATGGATTGGACAATGGGAACATTGTTTGAACCGTTTGTAGATCTTCTGTTGAATGTTGTGCGCCTTGCACCAGAAAAACGTGACCCGCAAAAAGTCGTCGACAATGTGGCGAAGTTTGAAAACGGATTGGGAATTATAGACGGTGAATTGAAAAAACACCCCTATCTATCTGGTGAAAATTTAGGTATCGGTGACATAATACCGGGTGTTTTCGTTTATTATTACTATGCAATGAAACTGCCGCGAAAAAACACATTTAGCAATGTCGAGATCTGGTATCAGAAATTACAAACGCGTCCGGGCTATATCAAACACGTAATGACACCGATTAGCTGATCGCAAGTGGCAAAAACCGATATGTTTCTAAGCAACTGAAATGGCTGCTTCGTCCAGAAAAAATCGTTTGGTTGATATTATGATAGCAGTGGCCGTTATTGCCATTGCTATCTATCTTTATCTGTCGTCTTCAAATACGCTTGAAACATCAAACGAGCCACTTTCCCATTCCGACAACGTGAGCGTGGTAAGTGGAAAAATGCAGCTTTCGGACGGTGATTCGCTATATTCAAAAGGAAAAAAAATACGGCTTATTGGTATAGATGCTCCTGAACTTCACCAATCTTGTGAAAAAAACGGTCGTTCCTATCCCTGTGGCGAACTCGCTAAAAAGCATCTGGCCGATCTTATAGATGGACATGAAATAAGCTGCACATGGGCCAAAAAAGATAAATTTGATAGATTACTTGGGCAATGCCTTGCAAATGGGCACGAGCTTAACCGACAAATGGTCGAAGATGGTTGGGCGGTATCCTATTATGACTATCCACAGGAAGAAGCAGATGCGCGTAACAAAAAGCTCGGTATCTGGGCTGGCACATTCGACTGGCCACGTTTGTGGCGACGCGCTCATCCGCGCTAAAGCGATTGTTGCTGGCTTATTTCTAGTCGGCAATAGCGCTGCAGTAATTTTGTTAGACTGCTATTAAATTTGTTTTTGTAAAATATAAATTTTTTCCGGCAAACGTAAGATCTGCAGTCTTGCGTTTATAATGGAAAATTCTGGATGAAACTGCGGTGAAGCCGGTATAGTTCATTTCGGCATTCAAATTCCGACTCGCTGTTAATATTCATGAAACAACCTACTTGGGTTGGTTCGGCAAAATAAGCGCAAATTTTGCAACAGGCCTCAAATACGATAAATTGACCGGACTTCTCGGTGACATCACATTGCGATTTCGTTTTCTAAACATAATATTAAAAGGATGAATAATACGTTGGAAAAAACCGGCCTTGAGTTGATTGACGACTTGCAACAAGAAATTTCGGCGTGCCGGATATGCTATGATAAACCTTTGTTTTTACCGGCACTGCCGCACCAGCCACGCCCTGTTGCATATCTGTCGTCAACAGCACGCATTGCCATTGCCGGTCAGGCTCCCGGGCTTCGTGTGCACAAAACCGGCATTCCTTTCAATGACCCATCTGGAAAACGTCTGCGCCAATGGCTTGGTGTAAACCGCGATAGCTTTTATGATAGAAAAAAATTCGCTATTGTACCAATGGCATTTTGTTTTCCCGGCTATAGTAAAACAAAAAGTGATCTTCCTCCACGCAAAGAGTGCCGGATGGCATGGCATAAGCGCATTTTCGATGCGATGCCACAAATTGAACTCGTTATTGCAATCGGTGGCTACGCGCAAAAATATCATATCGCCAATCTGAAAGAAAAAAATGTTACAGAAACGGTAAAATCATGGAAAATTATTCTACCTGTGCGTCAGGCTGGTGGATATTACGTTCTTCCATTACCCCACCCTTCATGGAGAAATACTCACTGGATCAAAAATAACCCATGGTTTGAGAGTGAATTACTGCCGAAACTGAAATCACTCGTAGAACGCTATATAACTTAAATTGTAGAATATTTTTTATTTATTACTATTAAAATGGAATTATTTTTTATATAATGGTTTTAAGTACAACTCTATTATTTTTGGATGTCATAATGGATCGCCTTGATAGAAAAATCCTCCGTCTCTTACAGGAAGACGCAACGCTCGCGGTGGCTGATATCGCCAAGAAAGTCGGACTTTCGACAACACCTTGCTGGCGACGGATTCAAAAACTTGAAGAAGACGGTGTTATTCAGCGTCGTGTTGCCGTTCTTTCACCGGAAAAAGTCAATACAAGGGTGACGGTTTTTGTTTCGGTTAGAACCGGCGCGCACAACCACGAATGGCTAAAACGATTTTCGGAGGTTGTTCATGCATTCCCCGAAGTTGTGGAGTTCTACCGGATGAGTGGCGATGTCGATTACCTTTTAAGAGTAGTCGTTCCAGATATCGCCGCCTATGACGTTTTTTATAAAAAACTGATTGCAAAAATCGACATAAGGGATGTTTCCTCGGCCTTTGCAATGGAACAAATCAAATATACGACAGAGCTCCCGCTTGACTACATGATAATAGAGAAAGAAGTAAACCACCTTTAGACATGTTTCCTAATCTCGATTCACGGATTGGCATCAGCAATCTGAGAGAAACACGCCCTCTCGTTCAGTGCCTTACCAATGATGTGGCGATGAATTTTTGTGCCAATGTTGTTACAGCGCTCGGCGCTTCGCCCGTTATGGCTTTTGCGCCGGAAGAGGCTGGCGACTTTGTCGCGTCAGCCAATGCTGTTACTACAAATATCGGTACCCTAACGAACGAAAGATATTCGGGAATTTGTCTGGCGATGACACGGGCAAAAGAGCTTGGCAAGCCGGTTGTCTTTGATCCTGTTGCGCATTTTGTTACTCCGTTCCGCCAAAGTGCCTGCCACCATCTTCTCGCCCTAAACCCGTCGATCATCCGCGGCAATGCGTCAGAAATTGTTGCTTTTAGCAACAAAACAAACGCCAATGGTGTTGATAGTTGCAACGAGGGCGAGCAACGTTTTTCTGCCGCCGTTAAGCTTTCCCAACGCACAAAAGCGATAGTCGCAATGTCGGGTGAAACCGATTTTATTACCGACGGGAAAAACCATTGGTTGATTACGGGTGGTGATGCTTTGATGTCCAAAGTTTCTGCGACCGGCTGTGCCCTTACCTGTGTTACCGGCGCCTTTGCCGCTTTGGCACCCGACAGGTTGCTCGAAACCACAATTGCTGCTTTTGCCACATTTTCGGCGGCCGGAAAAATCGCAGCCGCCAGTGCCAAAGGCCCCGGCAGTTTTGTGCCGCTTTTTCTTGATGCACTTTCAACGATTGATGAACAATGTGTTGCTGAAACGGTTAAGGTCGTTTCATGGCACTAAAATCATCAGATTTTAATTCCGGCTTGTTCAAATGTTGCCATTTGTGAATGGGTCAACACTGCCGCTTTAACAACACCGGCAGCAATCGCTGCACCAGTCCCCTCGCCCAGACGCATTCCAAGATCAAGAAGCGGTTTTTTTCCGATTCTATCCAACAAACGCCGATGGGCCGGCTCTGCCGAAACATGCCCGGCTATACAATGGTCCAACGCATGGGGATTGGCCTTGTGAAGAATTGCGGCTGCCGCGGTGACAACAAAACCGTCGAGGATTACGGGAATTTTTTCCATGCGCGCGGCAAGAATGGCACCGACCATTGCGGCTATTTCGCGTCCACCTAGTCGACGCATCACTTCAAACGGGTCAGCAAGGTGGTCTTTGTGCAGTTCGACCGCCTTTTTGACTGCGGCAATTTTACGCCGGTAATAATCACCTTTCGAGCCAGTGCCAGGCCCTGTCCATTCTTCAGCCTTGCCGCCATAAAGCGCTAGCGATAGTGCCGAAGCAATGGTCGTATTACCAATTCCCATTTCGCCTAAGCAAAGAAGATCTGTGCCACCGGCAATTGATTCCATGCCGAATGCCATCGTCGCTGCCGCCCCTCTTACATCCATTGCCGCATCTTTGGTAATATCCATTGTCGGATAATCCAGTGCCAGATCGAATATTTTCAGGCCAAGGTCATAAGCAACACAGATCTGGTTGATAGCTGCCCCTCCGGCGGCAAAGTTTTCAACCATTTGTTGGGTTACCGCGCGCGGCACCGGCGTAACATTTTCATCTGTCACACCGTGATTACCGGCAAAGACCGCCACCAATGGCCTTGTAACAATTGGTCTTTCTTTTCCACGCCATCCGGCATACCAAAGCGCAAGATCCTCAAGTCGACCCAATGCGCCTTCGGGTTTTGTCAATTCCAGCTCGCGCTTTCTTGCTAATCTAATGGCGTTTTCATCCGGATCGGGTAAATTTGCTAATAAGGCACGAAAATCATCAAATGGACTAGCTGTCACGAAAAAACACCCTTCAAACAATTATCAACGAATAGAATCTGAGAGAAGAACGTTTTATAAGCAATTTAACTTCACTTTAACAGGAGTAAGACCAAAGTTGAGCGATTTTCTTGGGCCACTTATGCGTGCATTGGGGTTTCTTACCCGTTTACCGATAAAAAGTCGCTGGTTTTCTTTGTCGGGAGCAATATCCACCGATGCCGGCTATTTTCCTGTAGCTGGCGCAATTATCGGTTTTTTCACAGCTTTTTGTCTGTGTCTTGCATCTTTTATCGGATTTAACGACTGGGTATCGGCGATTATTGCTGTTTTCGCTACAATCGCTTTGACGGGTGCTCTTCATGAAGATGGCCTAGCCGATGTGGCTGATGCCTTTTTTGTCAGAAAATCGGTAGCAGAACGCCTGACGATCATGAAAGATTCGCGCATTGGCACCTATGGTACACTTGCTTTGCTGTTTTCTGTCTTTTTACGTATTGCGCTTGTTGTGGCAATCTTGACAAGTCAGGGGCAGCTTCATGCCGCGGCTGCATTGATTGTCAGTGAAGCTGCCAGCCGTGGTGGAATGGTCTGGTTTTGGCGCGGTCTTCCCCTTGCCCGGAAAAATGGTACAGCCGCCTTAGCTGGTGAACCAACGCGATTCGTCTTGCGAAAAGCTTTGATTTTGACTTTGCTGATTGTTGTAATTTTTGGTAGTTTATGTTTCGGCGTTCTCTGGATTATTGGGTGCCTTCTCGTATTATTGTTGTTTATAAGGTTTTTTTCGACAGTTTGTTGCAGACGGATCGGTGGTTATACGGGTGATACTCTGGGTGCTATACAGCAATGCCTAACTGTTCTAATATTAGCGTTGACCTGCATCGTTCATTGATAACTTTACCCCCGTCCTGTCGCGGAAAGAAACTCCATGAAACCATTCTGGATTATCATCGCCTGTGTTGCACTTATTGTCATTGTTTTTTTAGCCTACAATAATGCCCAAACAATAAACACCGATAGACTAGCCCAGCTAAGTTATTACGGTATATGGGGACTTGCCGCTTCATCTGCTCTGCTCGGTTCGGGAATAAAACTCGGCGATGCTTTGCGCAATATTGCTATCTGGCTTGTCATTATCTTTGCACTTATGGCAGCCTATAGTTTGCGTTATGAATTACAGGATTTTGCCAGCCGTGTCAGCGCCGGAATTATTCCCGGAAGCCCCGTTACGCGCTATAGTGAAAACGGTAAAGCGGTCAGTCTTGAACGCTCGGCAAATGGACATTTCCAATCACGCGCTTTTGTCAATGATACGCCAATTACAATGACCGTCGATACAGGCGCTTCAACCGTTGTTCTCAGTTATGCTGATGCCATAGCAGCAAAAATAAATGTCGGCAATTTAAGTTTTACCTTTCGCGTCAACACGGCCAATGGCGACACTTATGCCGCCCCGATTATGATTAATTCGTTGAAAATCGGTGATATCGAACGTGACAATGTTCATGCTCTGGTTAGCAGAGCCGGTGATCTTTCGGGTAGTTTGTTGGGAATGAGCTTTCTTGACCGCCTGTCAGGATATTCTGTTCGTGGCGATCGTCTGATACTGGTTGACTGAAATTAGCTTTACCTGCAGTAAGGTATTTTTCAAACGCACAAGTCCGGCTTATTCAATAAAAATCAGGCTTATTCTATATAAGAAAAGGCTTTTTTTAAAACCGTTGAGTTTGCCAGGCTGTCATTAGCTTCTGTCGATAAAATCTGGCGCCATTTTTTTGCCCCCTTGCGCCCCAGAAATAGACCCGTCATATGGCGCGTTACATGTGAAAGCCTGCCGCCGTTTTCGATGTGCTTGTCTATATATTCACTCATTGCAGAAATCAGTGATGCGTCGTCCAAAGGCGCATGGCAATCATTATAAATCAGGCGATCAACATCGCGAAGCACAACTGGATTATGATAGACATAGCGTCCGACCATCACACCATCAACGAAATTCAAATGATTGATGGCTTCATCAAGCGATTTAATCCCACCGTTTATCCCTATATATCGAACTTTATTTTGGTGTTTCAACTCGTAAACACGTTGGTAATCCAGTGGCGGAACATCTCTGTTTTCTTTCGGGCTCAATCCTTTTAACCACGCCTTGCGTGCATGCACCCACAACGCATCGCCGCCACTTTGCCACACCGCCACAGCCAAATTATCAAGCGCCTCGCTGACATTCTGTTCGTCAACACCAATCCGACATTTCACCGTAACAGGAATGGAAACCGCAGCCTTCATCTTCTCGACAATTTGCCCTACCAGATCCGGTTCGAGCATAAGGCAGGCACCGAACGCACCTGACTGTACCCGATCGGAGGGACAACCGACATTGAGATTAATTTCATCATAGCCGAAATCTGCGCCAATTTTTGCCGCTTCGGCAAGTTTATCGGATGAAGCCCCCCCGAGTTGCAATGCAAGCGGATGCTCGGCTTTGTCAAAACCCAACAAACATTCTCTTTTCCCGTGGATTACAGCATCGGCAACCACCATTTCCGTGTAAAGCAGCGAATTTCTTGTCAATAAACGATGGAAGTAACGGCAATGTCTGTCGGTCCAATCAAGCATTGGCGCGATGGCAAATTTCGGCTTTTCATTTTCATCGTAAATTGCCATTTTGGATAATGTCCGATTTGTCGTTTCAGTTTTGTTTGCTTATTTAAACTCGCTTAAATAAGCCATGATTTGAGCCGTTCCATTGCTTCGGAAATTGCTTCCGGCGCTCCAGCGTAGGAAAATCGTATTGTGCGGTTTCCCTCCAAAGTATCGAAATCTATGCCGAGGGTTGCAGCAACATTTGTCTTATCGAGCATCTGTCTGGCAAATTCGCTGCTATCATTGCTATATTTTGAAACGTCACAATAGGCGTAAAATGCACCATCCATAGGGGCAAGTAATGTCAGCCCCAAAAGTGGCAGGTTTTTCTTCAATTGTTCGCGGTTAATACGGTAGCTATCTTTGACTTTTTCAAGTTCTGCCGTTGCATCAAAAGCAGAAATTGCCGCAATCTGTGATAGTTCGGGTGCTGAAATATAAAGGTTTTGTGCAATCCGTTCGACCGCGCGAACGGCATTTACCGGCAAGACCATCCAACCGATACGCCAGCCCGTCATGCAATAATATTTGGAAAACGAGTTTATAACCACAACTTCGTCGCTAAAAGACAAGGCCGTAATATCGGGAGCGGAAAAATTAAGCCGGTGATAAATTTCGTCAGATATCACCGTTATATTATTATCGCCGCAAAATTTTATGATTTCTTCAAGGTTACGACGCGAAACAGACGCGCCGGTGGGATTGCTGGGCGAAGCAAACAACACGCCTTTTAATGGTGTTTGCCTATGCGCTTTTTCTAGCATTGTAACATCAAAAAGCCCGCTGCCTTTGGTATCTATTTCCAGAACATTTAACCCTAGCGATTTCATAATATTGCGATAGGCCGGATAACCGGGCCTTGTAATAGCGACCGTATCGCCACTATCGAACATCGTCAAAAATGCGAGATTGAAAGCAGCCGATGAGCCCGTCGTGACGGCAATGCGTTCGGGCGAAATAGTGAGATGATGGTGTTCGTCGTAATAGTTGGCAACCTTTTCCCGTAAAAGTGGCAAACCTAACGAATCGGTATAACCTAGATGGCCATCTTTAAGAGCTTTTTCAGCAGCCTCGAGGACAAGCCGCGGGCAACAGGCTGCCGGTTGTCCGACAGCCATAGAAATAACGGGTTGATCTGCTTTTTTCTTTTTGTTGGCAGCCGCAAGGACGTCCATAGCAAAAAAGGGATCAACATCACTTCTTTTAGATAGACGAATCATACTGGCCTCCAGATAAAAAAACATATAAATTCAAAAAATGTGCCGCACAATTGCCTGAAAGCTATGACTAGAATAACAAAAACATGTATCTCTGCTCTTAGGGGCTCAGGAGAGTATCTATGAAGATAGAGTTGCAGACATTTAGACAAAACGTCTTGTCATTCATAAAACAATCAATCAACCTTTTCCTGCACTGTGCGTTAGCATTATTGCTGGTTATTGCACCAACTCTTCAGGTTGCGCAAGCCCAGTCTCAATCTGTGCCGGTTATTCGGGATGCTGAAATTGAACAATTATTGGCTGATTATACGGCACCCATTTTTAAAGCGGCCGGGGTAAAAAACAAAATTCAGATCATTATTGTGAACGATCAGAGTTTTAATGCTTTTGTTGATGGCCAACGTATGTTTGTAAATATTGGTGCCCTTATGACGGCTGAAACACCGAATGAAATTATCGGTGTCATTGCCCACGAAACCGGGCACCTTGCCAACGGGCATCAGCAACGCTTACGTGAACAATTAAAACGGGCACAAACCATGGCTGTTATCGGAATGCTGTTGGGTATTGGTGCCGGCATCGCCGGTGCATCGACCGGCAACACTTCTGCGGCGGGAGCCGGTGGCGGTATTGCGGCAGGAAGTAACGAAATGGCGATGCGAACATTACTCAATTATCAACGCAGCGAAGAATCTGCCGCCGATAGAGCTGCGGTCAATTATCTTAATGCAACAGGTCAATCGACCAAAGGAATGTTGATAACATTTGAACGGTTCTCAAGCGCCTTGGCCCTATCGGGGTCTAAACCCGATCCGTACAGAATAAGCCATCCTTTGCCGCGTGAACGTATTGCCGCATTGGAAACACTTGCCAAACAAAGCCCTTATTATGACAAAAAAGACCCGCCCGAATTGCAGTTACGCCATGATATGGCGCGAGCAAAAATTGCTGCTTATACCGGCCATTTTACCGAATTGCGGCGCATGTTCAAAGATAATCCGCGTGGGCTTCCTGCACGCTATGGTGAAGCGATTCTTGCTGTTCATAGCGGCTCGCCCAAAAATGCCGTTGTCAAAGTAAAAGATCTTATCAAAGACGAACCGAAAAACCCGTTTTTTCAAGAACTTTTGGGGGATGCTCTCATAAAAGCAAATGACCCGGCCGGTGCCGCATCTGCCTACAAGCGTTCGGCCGAAATCGACCCGCGCGGCTCTAGCCTTCTGCGCATTAATTATGGGCATGCTTTGTTGCTGACAAACGACCCCAAAAATGTACCCATTGCTATCAATGAAATACGCGATGGCATTGCCAAAGAACCGGAATTTGCCGCCGGATATGGTTATCTCGCTTTGGCCTATGGCAGAAGCGGCCAGGTCGGACTAGCCGATCTTGCGACAGCAGATATGCATTATTATAGTGGTAATCGTATTGAGGCTCGTATTTTTGCTACCCGGGCGCAACAAAAATTATCTCCCAAATCAGCAGAATGGTTGCGGGCGCAGGATATTCTTAATACAACACAATTGAAAAAAAGATAACGAAAGTCGTGCCATGAGATATATTCGATCATCGCTGAATTACAGAGGTATGCTGTGCGCCGGAATGATTGGGGGGCTCATCCTAATGGCTCCTTTAAATCACATAGCTCTTGCCGTTGATGGGGATAGCAACACTGTTGATACACTTAAAAATCAGTTGATAAATGACCCGAAATTTATCGAAGCAATCTCCGGTGCAGTCAAAACCGAAACAACCGACGATCACATCCGGCAAGTAGTTAAAGATTATCTTGTCAAAAATCCGGAGATAATGCTTGAAGTACAGGAGGCGTTGAACCGGCAACAGCAATATAAAACCGCTGAAAGCCAATCTGCTTCCATTTCCGCAATGAAGGATCAGATTTTTAATTCGTCAGATGACGCGGTTCTAGGTAACCCGAAAGGCAAAATAACCCTCGTAGAGTTTTTCGATTTCAACTGCGGTTATTGCAAAAAATCATTTCCCGACATGCAGGAACTGATAAAAAATAATCCTGATTTGCGGGTTGTTTTAAAAGACTTTCCTATTTTAGGTAATGATTCGGTAAAAGCCCATATCGTTGCGCGGGCATTTTTGAAACTGATGCCTGAAAAATATGCCGCATTTCACCGTGAAATGCTGACAACCGATGGGCGTGGAACAGAAGAAAAAGCCATAAAAACCGCGGTAAAACTTGGTGTAGACGAACAGAAACTGCGTCAAACAATGAAGGACGAGAAATTGCAACAATCCTTCATCGACAACGGGCAAATAGCCTATGCATTGAATATCAATGGAACACCGTCTTATATTTTGGGCAACGAAGTTTTGGTTGGAGCGGTTGGCGAGGCGACTTTGAACAAAAAAATTGCGTTAATTAGAGAAAAATAGCCTTTAATTGTGTGGACGCTGCTAAACTTTTGTTGACGCCGCCTGCCCTTACAGGAATTTACACTTTCGCTTTTATGCCAACATGCTTATAAACGATTAAAGAATATAGCTGTGAACAAAGGATATCACAGCGTTGTAAAATGAAATTCTATTAAGTCTGCCGCAACTTTGAAAGTCGGACGGTAGATGGCAAGAGCCGCGATGGCTCTGGCTTTTAATAAAAAGAGCGGTCACGACGATCGAGGAGTAATAAAAAAGATGGCTACAAAACCAACAAGTACCGTCAAAGAAACTGGTATTAACAAAGATCTCATCCGCGATCTCGCCGAAATACTGAATAATACAAATTTGTCAGATATAGAAGTCGAACAAGGCGACTTGCGTATTCGCGTTTCGCGCAACCTAAGTGTGGGTACGCCCGTTCAAACTGTTTTTGCCCCGGCACAAGCGCAACCAGCGGCTGCACCATTGGCGGCTCCTGCCGAGCAGAAAAACGATGAGATAGCCAAAAATGCTGTTACCTCGCCTATGGTTGGCACCGCCTATTTGGCACCTGCCCCGGGAGCGCGCCCCTTTGTGGAAATCGGGCAAAAGGTTGCTGAAGGGCAAACGCTGATTATCATTGAAGCAATGAAAACAATGAACCAGATATCGTCACCGCGTGCGGGCACGGTCAAAGCTATTTTGGTTGAAGATGCGCAACCGGTAGAATTTGGTGAGCCACTTGTTGTTGTTGAATAAGACAGGATCGTGAAATGTTTCAGAAAATCCTGATAGCCAATCGTGGTGAAATCGCACTCAGGGTTCTGCGTGCTTGTAAAGAGCTCGGCATCAAAACTGTTGCTGTTCATTCAACTGCCGATGCCGATGCCATGCATGTAAGGCTCGCTGACGAAAGTGTCTGTATTGGGCCGCCGCCTTCGCGTGATTCCTATCTCAATATTCAACAAATTGTTGCCGCATGCGAGATAACCGGTGCGGATGCCATTCATCCCGGTTATGGTTTTCTTTCTGAAAATGCTAAATTTGCGGAAATTCTCGAAGCGCATGCTATAACATTTATCGGCCCGACTGCAGCCCATATTCGTATTATGGGCGACAAAATCGAAGCAAAAAAGACTGCCAAACGTTTGGGAATACCAGTTGTCCCAGGTTCTGATGGGGGTGTAACCGACGATGATGAAGCTTATAAAGTTGCCGATAAAATCGGTTATCCGGTTATTATCAAGGCGTCATCGGGTGGTGGCGGACGCGGTATGAAGGTTGTTCGCTCCCCCGAAGAACTGCCAATCGCTCTAGATACTGCACGTAGCGAAGCCGCAGCTGCTTTTGGCGACGATTCTGTTTATATTGAAAAATATCTTGAAAACCCGCGCCATATCGAAGTTCAGGTAATGGGTGATGGAGCGGGTAACGCGATTCATCTGGGGGAACGGGACTGTTCTCTTCAACGACGCAACCAGAAAGTTTGGGAAGAAGCAAATTCGACGGTTCTTGATGATAAAGCCCGGCAAAAAATCGGTATGATTGTTGCCAATGCTTGCTCGGAATTAGGCTATCGCGGTGCTGGCACAATAGAATTCTTGTACGAGAATGGCGAATTTTATTTTATTGAAATGAATACGCGTCTTCAGGTTGAACATCCGGTCACCGAAGCGGTAACAGGCATTGACCTTGTCCATGAACAAATACAGGTAGCAGCTGGTGAAGGACTGTCGGTTAAACAAAGTGATATTCGTTTTTCCGGTCATGCTATAGAGTGCCGTATAAATGCCGAGGATCCGATTAAATTTACGCCCTCACCCGGCTTGATTACCCATTTTCATACACCGGGCGGTTTGGGTGTGCGCGTTGATTCTGGTGTTTATTCCGGTTATCGGATACCACCTTATTATGATAGTCTAATTGGTAAGCTGATAGTGCATGGTAGAACACGACGTGAATGCATGATGCGTTTAAGGCGTGCTCTTGATGAATTTGTTGTTGATGGAATCAAGACCACACTTCCGCTTTTCCGTGATTTGATCGGCAACGAAGATATTGCCAAAGGCAATTACGACATTCATTGGCTGGAAAAATATCTAGCCAGCAAGTCGGCAACCAATAGCTGACAGCGTTGCCACAATCAAACATATATAATCTAGACCCTGCGCTTCTCCTTCAGGCTTATGCGCAGGGTATTTTCCCGATGTCAGAAGGGGCTGAAGACGCGGATATTTTTTGGGTTCGCCCGCAACGGCGCGGAATTATTCCATTAGACCAATTTCATATCCCCAAAAGTCTAAAAAAGCATATGAAAAAACATCCGTTCAGAATTGCCATTGATAGCAATTTTGACGCAATTATTGCTGGTTGTGCAGAATCAAAACCGGGGCGCGAAACAACATGGATCAACCATTCCATTCGTAAAGCCTATGGCGAGCTTTTTAAAATGGGCTACTGTCATACTGTCGAGGCATGGCAAGGTAACGAACTTGTCGGCGGTTTATATGGACTGGCATTGGGCCAGGCTTTTTTTGGCGAAAGCATGTTTTCCCGTGTAACCAATGCTTCCAAAATCTGCCTTGTTAGCCTTGTTGACCATTTAAAAAACCATCACTTTACACTTCTGGATACGCAATTCACAACGCCGCATCTTGAACATTTCGGTGCCATCGAAATATCACGAACAGATTATGAAAAGCGTCTTGAAAAGGCACTAAAAGGTCAAGCAACATTTTAAAAATGCAAAAATTTCTCCGATAAACTTTGGAGAATTTTATATTTTTTGTCATTTTCGACAATGCAGCAAAAAAGATTGTAGTTTGATGATTTTTTTGTTTGCCTTTCGATAAGTTTATGCTAGGTGCAGTGCGGCTGCCCTTATAGCTCAGTTGGTAGAGCACCTGATTTGTAATCAGGGGGTCGGGAGTTCGAGTCTCTCTGGGGGCACCAATCTTTTCAATGAGTTAGAAGATAATCCCAACCAAATGAACCATAATTGGTTGGGGAAATTATTTAGAGCGGTTTTTTCTGTGCCAATTTCTCGGTGAGAGAATTACTCTCTTCTCAAATTCTCAATTCACAATCTTCACCCACCCCCTCTACCTCTCCGGTGCCTGAAGAGGATCGAGCCCACTTGGCCAATGTCGATTTTTTGCTGTTTGCTGTGGATAACTGGCGGATTTCTTCCTATGCGTTTCAAAACGATATGTATCGCTATGCCGCCATGAAACCCGCATGATCGCGCTGTGTCACGCCTTACCTGCACTGTACTTTCTTGGAAAAACCATCACTGTCTGGATAGTCGAAGTCAATCAGCTTCGGTGATCGGATCGGTATTGACTCGTCTTGCCGATCCGGGGCGCCTGTCGCCTTCTCCCCCCTTCCGGCGGCAGGCGTCCTTTTAACTGAAACGGGGCTGCCGTGTTGGAACCACGACACCCCCTTTTTTGACCAACCCATGACCCTACAGACATAAAGATGATGTTATATGTATAAACCAGATTTCCTTATAAATACAGACGCCGGCAAGGCCGGTTTGATCCGCAGATCATCGTCACTGCTCGCAGGTAGTGCGGCATTGTTGTTCTTGTTCAACGCAGCCGCTTTTGCCGAAGGTGGCCAGCCTGGGCCTGATCCAATCAATGGTGTTTGTGTGATTAAGACACAAAAAGTCTACAATAAAGAAACGGGCGTTTTTGATGACAGCTTTTATTGGGGCACATCCACCACTGGTGAAAACCAAAGTGGCGACCAAACCTGTCAAAGCAAGAAGCTTCCCGATCTTCGTTTTCTTGACAAGCTATCAAACTCCGGTGCCGGGGATGGCGAGATCAGCAACACGATCAAGGACCTCGAAAACAAGGTCAATGAGAAAAACAAGGAACAGGATGATCGTCTTGATGCGGGTGAGGCAAAGGACAAAGAACAGGACGGACGCCTTGATGGACATGACAAGGACATCGGCGACCTGAAAGACAAGGATAAAGAGCAGGACAACCGTCTGGATTCCGGCGATGTAAAAGACAAGGAACAAGACGGCCGTCTTGATGGTCATGACAAGGATATTGACCGCCTTGATCGTCTGAGCGTCAAATATGTCGCCGACGAAAACGGCAATCCGACCAATCATGTAATCCTGAGCGGCGATGGCACCGGCTCACCGGTACGCCTGAGCAATGTTGATCGCGGACGTGTGGACAGCGATGCCGTCAATGTCAGCCAACTGAAGGATACGGTCGGCCTGCTTGGCGGAGGTGCAAGTGTCAATGGCGACGGCAGCATCACAGGCCCGACCTATAATATCGGCGCCAACAGCTATCACACTGTCGGCGATGCCTTCACTGCCACCAATGACCGCATCGACATGCTGTCATGCGATACCGCCTATCAGATCAGTCGTCTTGACGGACGGATTTCCGATGTGAAGAGCGAGGCGCGATCCGGCATTGCCGGAGCAAACGCCTTTGCAGCGCTTCGTTACAATGATTCTCCGGGTGCTGCTTCGCTTGCCATGGCCTTTGGCGGCTTCAAGTCACATCGCGCCATGGCGATCGGCGCCGGATACACAACCTCGGATGGCGTCTTCCGCGTCAATGCCGCTCTCAACCGGCCCTTCAATACCGGTGATATGGGCTGGAATGCCGGCATGAGCTGGACGTTTAACTGATGATCAAAACAGTTAGTTTGACTTTCATCATCGCTCTCGGCCTGTCGCATAATGCGCAGGCCGCAGAGACCGTATCGCAATCAATTGCCATCAAGGAAAGCGTCAGACCTGCGTCAGGCTTCAAGCTGCCGCCGCTGACCAAGCTTTATGACAACGGCTTCATGCCGGAACCAGGTGACATCATCAACCTTGACCGGCCTTTCGGCAACTGGTCTCTCAAATGCGAGCTTCTGCTGTCACAGGACAGGCGCTTGTGCCGGACTGAACAGACAATGCGTTCCGGCTCCGACCAACTGACATGGCGGATTGTGCTGACAACGGACAATATTCCCTATGTCGTCATCACCACCAATGCCGGTATTGATCTCTCCAGCGGGATCAGGATGGGCTTTTCGGCAATCGAGAAAACACTGCAATCTCCTGATGAAGTTGGTTGTACCGACAAAGCCTGCTTTGCTGCTTTTCCGTTTATCGGCTTCGTCCAGGCGGCGATCCTCGGCTCTCAGGATGTGTGGTTTTCCTATCGAAAGGATGACCGTGACGTGCATCTCATCAATTCGATGGCAGGCTTGAAAGAAGCCCTGCAAGCCTCCGCCACCAATCCATACGGGCAAGTCGATAAAGAAAAACCGCTGGAAGCACAAAAGACGAAAAAGTCCGCAAGGAATTAAGATCACGCCAGAGATAAACCCGGCATAGCAATATGCCGGGCTTATCTTTATATGGCGATTGTTTTATAATCACAGTGCTGATCGACCTCTCTTATTTTTGGAGGATTCGTTTATGCAAAAAATGGTGATTCAACAGTGCCCAATACAGATCGCAGGATTTTTAAATCCTATAAAGTTTGAAATTACTGGCAATAAAGATCATAACATGAACGAATGAGTCTCGTATATTAAAATAAATGGGTGTGAATATAATCGAAGGCACTCCAATGAAATGGAAAACTAGAAGTATCAGGGAACTTGCGAAAATCATTTGTGGTGACACAGATTATTTTCGCTATCGTTCAAGCTCATACATCACTGAGTTCTTTCAAGATTGTGGCTTGGATTACGTTCATGATGGCACGACTCGCCAAGTTTGGGTAACAGAAAGGTTCAAACAAGTGCTGGCGCTACCCCAAACCGGCATTTCAATCCCTTCCTATGCTTTTATCCAGATTATACGCGCTGTCCTTGACAAAGGAGATGCGCAAGAAGGAGACTGCGACGGAGAAAAAGCACTGACCGTTCTAAATGCGGTACTGTCTCGCAAAGGTTGGGAAGCATACTTTGACGAGCATAATGTTGCTCAACTTCGTCATATTGGTACGAATACGGTCACCGAAATGGCTAACCCTCATCGCCCGTTAACTCCAGATGAAATTCAAATCAGAGATAGGCTTTCCATATACATGGGAACTTGTTCCGAGGATGATCTGATTGAGGAAATTCTGCTGCCATTATTTCGGCAATTGGGTTTTCATCGGATTACAGCTTCTGGCCACAAAGACAAAGCGCTTGAATATGGTAAAGACATATGGATGAAATATTCTTTGCCAACCCTTCATGTCTTATATTTCGGTATACAAGCTAAGAAAGGAAAGCTTGATTCAGCAGGCATGAGCCGGAACGGCTCTAATAATATCGGCGAAATTTATAATCAAGTAAGTATGATGCTCGGACACGAGATATTCGATCCAGAGCTCAATCGACGTGTTCTAGTTGATCACGCGTTTATCGTTGCCGGTGGTGAAATAACGAAACAGGCAAGAAATTGGCTTGGTAACAAGCTAGATGCAGCAAAGCGCTCGCAGATCATGTTTATGGATAAAAATGATATTCTTGACCTATTTATCGTCACAAAACTGCCATTACCCAAAGGACTAATTTCTGTGGAAAGGAACACAGATATTCTTGATGAGGTACCTTTTTAAACGATTGGGCATCTGCGAGCTAAACAAAATAGCGTTATGGTGAAGCACCATTCAATCGTCGTTTTTTCGCCTCCCTGAAGGATCTGTCATTTGTGATGAAGTTTTCGAGCATTGGGGCGATGAGGGATTGAGGTTCAACGCTCCTGCCGGGGTGATCGACTGAGAGGATTTCTGCATAAAGCTCAATGTCGCGGTAGAGGGCAGCGGAAAGCTGTACCCTCAAATTGACGGGCTTTTCCTCGGCCGGCAAGGTGATACGAAGTTTGCTCATGAATGTTCTCCATAAGGGCTTTCCGAAAAGTGTGAAGCGGTTTTCGGATAAAAAGCCCGTTCAATTTAAGATGTACAGCGATGCATCGCTGTAAGGTTCAAGGACAATATCGCGTGTGATGATGACGCGGATCGGGAAGCCCGGCCGCACGGTCAGTGTCGGCGCGATATTCAACTGCCGGTCAACGATCTTCTGTCCGGCATCGTTAAAGGTATCCTGCGCCCCGTTGCGGATGGCGCGGACAAGACGGTCATCGTCATCATCCATGGCCAGTTCCGAGCCGACGGACAAGAGCGTTGACAGGGCCGCGGCCTTGGTCAACTGCCACCAGTGATAATCAACCTTGTCCTGAACGCCTGCATAACCTGAAGCGTCAGCACCGGGCTGACGCTCAAGCACGATCGAACGGCCATTGGCGAAGATCAGCCGGTTCCAGACGAAGAGCACACGCGACTGGCCGAAGGCGACGGCATTGTCATATTGACCGATGAGGCGCGTTCCCTGCGGGATAAGCAGAATGCGCCCTGTCGGGCTGTCATAAATGTTCTGTGTCACCTGCGCGGTGATCTGGCCCGGGAGATCAGAACGAATGCCGGTGAGGAGTGCCGCCGGAATGACCGAGCCTGCTTGCAGGATGTCGCGTGAGGCGGGTGCGGCAATCCGTTCGGACGAGACAGTTCTGGTGTCGCTTTTCGCGTCAAGGAATGCCTGTTGGCGTGACGCATGATCGTTGCCGCCCATCTGTGAGACAGGTGTAAAGTCGGGCAACACAGGCAGTGATGTGTCACCGCCCGCATGACTGCTGCCGCTGTCCTTTGCCTTGGTCTGGCTTTCGGTAAAGAGCGTGGCGGTGCGGGCTGTCTCACCCTCCTGACGCAGCTTCTGTTTGAGTTCAGCTTCATAGGGATCAACCGTCGGCAAGGCTTCAACCGGCGCTGTCGTTGCAACCGGCTTATCGACCATGGCGGCCCCAAGATCGCCCGGCAATGGGTTCCCAAGAACCGGCCCAGTATAATCCTTTGGCAGAGCGCGCAGGCTATCCGGCAGATTGCGGCCGTCGAGGGAATAGAGTTCAGCCGCCCGCCCGCCGTCATGGCGCGATTGAAAAGCATAGATCAGCGAACCGCCGATAACGGCACTGCCAAGCACACCGACACCGATGAGCATCTTTCTTGACAGGCGTTTCACCTGCGGCGGTGCGGCGTGCAGTTTCATGGAGGCGTTTTGTTCCTGCTTGCTCATTTCCGGCTCCATAATGACTTTCGTTGACCGTCACTGCGCTCGATGCGGACAGATTTCTGCTTCGCGTTGCGGCCGTCACCAAGCTTGAGCTCTGCAGCGGCAAACAGCGTATCGACAACCATATAATTGTCACGGACGCGATAGTTGACGAGTTCGGAGTCTTTGCCGTCAGGGGCGACGACGAATAGCGGCGGCATCTCGCCCTGGGCGATACCGCGCGGAAACTCGATGAACACCTGACGGCCGTCATCATAGGCGCGAACGGGCCGCCATGGTGCACGGTCGCCCTTGATGGCATAACGGAAGTTGAGCTTCGACACGTCCACATTGCCCGCCACGGGTTCAGCATTGCGTGCCCGGGCATTCTGCTGGCGCAGCGCAATGATCTGGTCTTGCGGATATTGCCACATGACCGAGGCCATGTAGGTCTCATCCGTTGACCTGAGTTCCAGATGATAGGTGCGGCGATTGGTGTTGATGACAAGATTGGTGGTGAGATCGGCGCGCACCGGCTTGACGAGGATATGGATCTGCCGGTTGTCACCGGCGCCGCTTTCCGTGTCGCCGATAATCCAGCGGACGGTATCTCCAGCGGCAACCGGCCCGTTGCCGACAAGTTCTTCGCCCGGCTGCAACGCAATATCCGTCACCTGCCCGACTGCCGAATAAACCTGATAGAGCGCACCCGCAGTATAGGGATAAACCTGCATGGAGTTAATGAAGCCGTCCTTGACCGGTTCCATGCGCGCCGTGCTGTTGGCCTTTTCGATGCGATCGGTCGGCTTTGATGTGTCCGGTTCCTTCCTTATTGCCTTAATCGGCTTCAACTGCCCCGGTAGCGGCAGGGGCTTAGCGGTCTCGACAATTCTGACCGGTGCGGGCTTCTCCGGTGACAAGGCTGCCGGCAAGGGCATGTTGTCATAAGCGATCTCGGGCGGCCTGTTGTCGGCACAACCGGCAAGGACTGAGGTTGCACCAAGAAAAGCAATGACAAGTTTGGTATTTCCGGCTTTTGATGGAATAGAAGCGGTCATTCTGCGAGTTCCTTTGACCAGTTGATGGCATCGACATAAACGCCGAGCGGATTGGATTTGAGTTTTTCGGCACTGCGCGGTTGTTGCAGTACAAGGGTGAGAATGGCGGTCCAACGTTCGGTTTCGGCAAGCGATCCGTCGGCATAACGCCGCTCGATCCACGCAACGCGAAACGATGTCAGGGAGGCACGAATAACCGATGAGACTTCAACGGCAATCTGCTCGCGGCCAACCTTGGCAAAAGGATCGTTGGTGCGGGCAAAATCATTCAAGGCCGATGCACCATTGTTGGTGGTATATTCATAGGCGTTGAGCCAGTTTTGGCGAACGATCACCGCGTCGTTTGGAACGGCGCGTACCTCTTCAATGAAGTGGGCGAGATGCCAGGCGATCTGCGCATCCGACGGTGTGAACCTGTCTGTAGCGGGCTGAACGGTGCGTGCTTCACCAAGCTTATCGACTTCAACTACCCAAGGCACGACGGTGCCGCTTGCTGAGTGGATGATAAGGGCTGCGGCAAAACCGGCGGTCAGCGTCAGGTTGCCGAGGGCGATCAGCCGCCAGTTTCTGGCCTGCACACGGGCGGAGCCGATGCGCTCATCCCAGACCTGCCCGGCCTTTTGATAAGGGGTTTCAGGTTGCGGCGTCTTGCCGTAACGTGTGGAAGGTCGCTTGAAGATGTTCATGTTTAGTCGCTTTCTTTTAAATTGATGGAGTTACCGTTGCCGCTGCTGTCGCCGGACTTGAGCGCATGGCCGGCAGTATTGGCAGCCTGGCTCATGGACGGTGTTTTTGGCGGTGGCTTCGGCGGTTTCGGTGACGGGTTCAGTCCATCATCCTCAAGCGTGCCGCCGGTGGCGCGGTAAGCGCCCTTCATACCGGCGACATGGGCTTGTGACAGGCTGATGGCAGCTCCTGATGCGACCTTTCGCAAGGGTGAGACGGCAGCGGCCGCGCCGGTTTTGGCCGCATTGCCGAGGCCGGAGAGAACGGCTTTCCCGCCTGTCTCACCGGCGCTTCCCAGAGCGTAGCCAAGGCGCGCGCCGCCTGCTGCGGCGCTCAAGCCACGCGCTGCCGCACCGGTGGCTGAGGCAGCCGCACCGACACCGGTGGCGGCTAGACCGACAGCAGCAGCACCGCCCATGCCGACCATCATGCCGGTTGCAGCCGCAGAGCCTGCGCCCATTTGCGGCCCGCCGGAAACAAGGCCGTCGGCAATCTTAGGCCCGAAGATCGACAGGCCAAGCAGGGAAAGGCTGGCCAGGATAACCGTCAGGCACTGGTCGATTGTCAGGGCTGGTCCGCCAAAACCATTGGTGAACTCGGCAAAGATCGTCGATCCGATGCCGATGATGACAGCAATCACCATCACCTTTATGCCGGACGAGATCACATTGCCGAGCACCTTTTCGGCCATGAAAGCTGATTTGCCGAAGAGGCCGAAGGGTATGAGGACAAAGCCGGCGAGCGTCGTCAGCTTGAACTCCATGAGCGAGATGAAGAGCTGGATCGCCAGAATGAAGAATGCCGCGACGACAAAGATCAAAGCCAGCATGATGCAGGTGATCTGAAGGAAGTTTTCAAAAAAGGCGTAAGGCCCCATCAGGTCGGACATGGAGGCGGCAAGTGGATTGGCAGCGTCAAGTCCGAACTGCGCAACCTTGCCGGGCTTCATCAGGTCGCCGAGCGCATAACCGGAACCCGCAGCCTTGAGGCCGAGACCGGCAAAGCTTTGATAGATGATTGTCGAGAGCGTGCCCCAGAAGTTGATGATAAAGGCAAAAGAGCCGATATAGAGCGTCTTCTTGACTAGACGTTGCAGGATATTCTCGTCATTGCCCCAGGCCCAGAACAGGAAGGCCAGCGTCAGGTCGATGACGATCAGCGTTGCGGCAATAAACTTCACCTCATCCGACAACAGGCCGAGACCGCTGTCGATATATTTGCTGAATGTATTAAGGAAGCGATCGATAACACCGACATCGTTCATGGTCGGCCTCCCGATCTGTCAATATTGAGGAAATGCTCGCGGTTCTTTTGCCAGACAGCCATGCAGGACGGATCCCGATGCGCTGCTTCACCCAGCGACTGGCAGCGGCGCAGGTCTTTTGTAATATCGTTTTGCTGTGCGCCGGACTGTTTCGTAGAAAGAGGTGCAATTGTCGCGACCGATGGGACTGCATACCAGGCGGCAACGCCGGTGACGATGACCGAGAGGGCAACGACGAGACCAAGACGAAGGAACATGCCTGTATCGTCACTCATTGGCTCGGCTTCCCGTTATAGGCCGGGCCGCGCTGCAAAAAACGACGACGCTGTTCGCGTCCCTGTTCGGCTGCTGCCGCGCGTTCCGCCGCTTCGAGATCAGCCGCCCTGCCCGATAACGCGGAAATCGCGATAAGATCCGAGATCTGCGTGGCCAATACGCTCAAAAGTTGATTGCCGGCCTGCAAAGCCTGCAACGAGCCTTCGGCGGACTGGCTCTTCTCGACAAGCTTTTTGGTCTCGGTCTTATTGTTTTCAATATTATCGACGACTTGCGCCTGAACACGCATCGAGTCCTGAATGCCGCCGACGGTATTGCGCAATCTCTGTCTCGCGTCCTCGACCAATTTCTTGTCCGAGGCTGACATGTCGGCTTCGCCGTAGGTCGTGCGGAACTGCTCATCGATGTTCTTGACATTGTAGGAGATGTTCTGCGCGTCTTTCAAAAGCATCTGTGTTTGGGCAATATTGTCCTGCAATTTCAAAAGCGAATTGTAATCGAGCTGCGTCAGGTTTTTGGTCTGGTTGATGAGCATCTGCGCCTGATTTTGCAGGCTCTTGATCTGGTTGTTGATCTGCTCAAGCGCGCGCGGGGCCGAAAGGACATTTTGTGTGTAGTTTGACGGATCGAAGACCGTCAGAGCCTGTACCGGTTCGGCAAGTGTGACCGCGGCAATAAGTGCGGGAAGAATATAGGATGAACGGAAAGTCATGAGAGTGTTCCTTATGCGGCAATGGAAGTTTCAGGGATGAGATCGAGCGCCCAGTCGAGGCTCTTGTGGACAAGCCATGCGGGCAGAAATCCATCCGGCGGTTGGGTAGAGGTGATGTCAGAGATCGCTCTTTGATCGTCTTTTGACGATGCGGCGCAAAGTGCCAGTGCGATTTCGGAGAGGCCAAGCTCGAACAGGCGGTTGCCGCGCCGTGACTGGCAATAGTAATCTCGCTTGAGGGCTGCCCGCGCCAATATTTCGATCTGTCGGTCATTGAGGCCGAAGCGGCGGTAAATATCCATGATTTGTGGCTCGATCGCCCGGTCATTCGGCAACAAAAGCCTTGTGTGGCAGCTTTCGATGATTGCCGGGGCGATGGCGCTACCGTCAATATCGGACAAGGACTGCGTGGCGAAGATGACAGATGCATTCTTCTTTCTGAGTGTCTTCAGCCATTCGCGCAATTGATCGGCAAAGCCGGTATCGCCGAGCGCCAGCCAGCCTTCGTCGATGATAAGCAAAGTCGGACGGCCGTCGAGACGATGTTCAATGCGATGGAAGAGATAGGCGAGTACTGCCGGTGCGGCACTGGTGCCGATCAGCCCTTCGGTTTCAAAAGCCTGAACTGTTCCGTTACTAAGATTTTCGTTCTCGGCATCGAGTAAACGGCCATTTGCGCCGCCGATGCAGTAAGGCCGGATCGCCTGTTTCAGATCATTGTTCTGCAACAGGACAGAGAAACCGGTGAGCGTGCGCTGCTCAGACGGGGCCGAGGCAAGTGATGACAAGGCCGCCCAGATATGTTCCTTGACCTCCGGCGTGATAGCGATGTTTTCTCGTTTGAAGATATCGACCAACCAATCGGCCGCCCATGCCCGCTCCGGTATGTCATTGATACCGGCCAAGGGCTGCAAAGTGACGCCGCTATCTTTACTGCCCCCATCATCGGCAACGTCATCGGCAATACCGCCGAGATCATGCCAGTCGCCGCCCATGGCGAGCGTTGCGGCACGGATCGAACCGCCGAAGTCAAAGGCGAAGATCTGGTTGTTGCGATAACGACGAAATTGCAGCGCCATCAGCGACAACAGCACTGACTTGCCCGCACCCGTCGGCCCGACAACCAATGTGTGGCCGACATCACCGACATGAAGATTGAAGCGGAACGGTGTAGCGCCTTCCGTCTTGGCATAAAAGAGCGGCGGCGCTTCGAAATGCTCGTCCTTCGGTTCACCGGCCCAGACAGCCGACAGCGGCATCATATGAGCGAGATTGAGCGTTGACAGGATCGGTTGCCGGACATTGGCATAAGCGTGGCCCGGCAGACTGCCGAGCCAGGCATCAACCGCATTGACGGTTTCGATCATACAGGTGAAGTCGCGGCCCTGGATGGCCTTCTCGACCAGCCGCAGCTTCTCGTCAGCAAGCGCCGCATCCTCATCCCATACGGTTACAGTCGCGGTGACATAGGCTTCGCCGACATAATCCGCACCCAGTTCCTGCAATGCAAGATCGGCATCGGCTGCCTTGTTGGCGGCGTCACTGTCAAGGAGGGAGGAAGGCTCGTTGGTCATCACCTCCTTGATGAGCGCGCCGATCGACTTCCTCTTGGCAAACCATTGGCGGCGCGCCTTGATAAGCACCTTCGCCGCATCAACTTTGTCCATCAATATGGCGCGGGTTGACCAGCGGTAAGGGAATGCAAGACGGTTCAAGTCATCGAGAATGCCCGGCGTCGTCTCACCGGGGAAGCCGGTGATCGTCAACACCCGCAAATGGCTGGTGCCGAGAATCGGCGCGAGACCGCCGGTCAAGGGTTGGTCTGCGAGAAGGCTGTCGAGATACATCGGCACTTCAGGCACACGCACACGGTGGTATTTGGTAGATATGGCGGAATGGAGATAGGTCAGCGTTTCGCTGTCATCAAGAAAGGCGCAATCCGGCATGAAACCTTGCAAAAGGGCCAGCACTCGATCTGTGCGATCCTTGAACGCGGCAAGCACGTCCTTCGGGTCAAGGCCGCCCTTGGTCTCGCCTTCATAGAACCAGCCCTGCATGCGTGCCGCTTCTTCCGATGGCGGCAGATAAAGAAAGGTCAGAAAGTAGGACGATTCATAATGCGCGCCTTCTTCCTCGAAGGCCGCCTTGCGTTCAAGATCAACCAAAGCGGAAGCGGCATCAGGAAAGACATTATCGGGATAATCCGCCGCTTCGCGCCGTTGCGCCTCGACAAACACCGCCCAGCCTGAGCCAAGGCGGCGAAAAGCGTTATTAAGCCGGGCAGCGACGGCGACCAGTTCGGCGGGAACCGAGCTGTCGAGATCAGGCCCGCGAAAGCGCACCGACCGCTGGAACGAACCGTCCTTATTGAGCACAATGCCCGGTGCGATCAAAGCTGCCCATGGCAGGTAGTCGGCGAGATGGCTGTTGGTTTTACGGTATTCAGCAAGATTGAACATCAATCATACTCCAAAGAAGTTGGGAAAGCGCAGGTGACGGCGGCCGACATCGACAAACAGCGGATCGCGTTTTGCCGCCCATACGGCGATAACATGACCGATGAGGCCGAGGGCCGCACCGATCAGCCACAGCCGCAGGCCAAGCCCGAGCGATGCGGCAAGCGTGCCGTTCAAAATGGCGAAGGAACGCGGCGCACCGCCAAGCAGGATCGGCGTCGTCAATGAGCGGTGCAGGGAAATGGAAAAACCGGAAATCTCTTCGCTCATTGGATCAATGCCCCACCGGAAAATGAGAAGAACGACAGGAAGAAGGAACTGGCGGCAAAGGCGATAGAGAGACCGAAGACGATCTGGATCAGTCGCCTGACACCGCCGGAACTATCGCCAAAGGCAAGCGCCAGACCGGTCGAGATGATGATCATCACCGAGATGATCTTGGCGACGGGGCCTTCGACCGATTGCAGGATTTTTGTCAGCGGCCCTTCCCACGGCATTGAAGACCCGGCGGCAAAGGCAGACGAATGAATGGTGACAAGCGCCGTCGTGGCGAGCGCCACAACCGAGGTGCTACGGCGAAGAAGCAGGCTTTTGGGTTTCCCTGCCTTCTCGGTTGCCTGGCCTTTTGCTGCCCGTTGTACCTGTTCGCTTTTTGCGGCGTGTGATTTTGTCTTGCCTGTTGCGGCACGCGATTGAATTTTGCCGGTTGCGGCGCGCGGTGTGTGGGTTTTTTCCTGCA
>NZ_CALYQK010000002.1 GCF_945285465.1 uncultured Bartonella sp.
GCCTAAAGCACTGGCAAGTCTTGCCGCCCTTACACCACCCGAGCCACCACCAATAACAAATAAGTCAAAATCATACGATGACACGGGCTTCTTCCTTTCATTACAGTTCTCAAAACCTTTATATGGTATAAGACGAGATAAGTTATAAGCGAAAACAAATTAAATTGCTTTGCAATGTTATTGTCGCCTTTTTCGGTCGGTTATATTTTGTCAAAAAAATAGCGACGAAAACGCCGCTATTTTTCTTCAACCATAAAAACAAAATTATTGGGCAGGAACAGGTGCCTTAGGTTTTGCGCTTGACGGAGCGGTCGGTGCAGCAGGGGCGGCACGCTTTTGGGCACGGATTTTTTCCGCCATCACCTTACCGACATTTGTTGCCAAATCTTGTGCCACGCCCTGACGCCAAACATCATAAGCCGATAAAATATCGCGTACGGCAACAGGACCTTCGGTCAGCAATTTTTTTCCGGTATCCGATGTATAAAAAGCAGTGATTTGATCAAGTTCTGCTTGAGAAAAGTGTTTCGCATAAGCGCGCGCTGCTTCCTTTTCCAGATCGGCACGACGCTTGGCCAAGGCCATAGCCTGCTCGTCCACAGTATCGGAAATAACGTTGGCAAGATTCGGATCTTTACGCACCAACTCGTCTTTAAGATCACGTGCAGTACTGGGAAGAAATTCATCAAATTGGTCGGTTGCGTGGATTGCTGCAATTGCTTTTTGGGCCGATTGCAAATGTGCTTCGCTAATATCATCAGCATAGGCAGCATTAAAACCTATGCTAAAAATTGCGACTGTTCCCAGCGTTGCCGCAAAGCGGCGAATGGAAAATGCCGTGTTCATTCAGTGGTTACTCCATAATTGTGGTCAATAATTCTCAGCCCTATTTAGAAGTAGGAATATCCTATTATAAAGACATGTACTCTAAAAATCCGACTCTTCCAAAACTTTTATCGCACCGTTAGCCATTGCTATCACCGATCTTTTGGCCAAATTTAAAAACAAACCATGCTCGACAACACCGGGAATAGCAAAAAGTGCGTCTGATACTATATCTGGATTGGAAATGCGGCCAAATGATGCATCAAGAATAAAATGTCCACCGTCAGTGATAAAAGGTTGATCATTTTTCAGACGCAACCGAATCTCTTCTCCAAGTCCTAGCCGCTTTGCCACACTTTCGATAGCGTTCTTTGTAGCCCTGAGGCCAAACGAGTTCACTTCTATAGGTAAAGGAAAGGCTCCCAACGTTTTGACCAATTTCGATTCGTCGGCAATGACCAACATTTGCGTCGAAGCATAAGCAACAATCTTTTCTCGTAACAAAGCACCTCCCCCACCTTTGATTAATGCCATGTTGGGGCCAATTTCATCAGCACCATCAACATCAAGGTCAAGCGAAGAAACATCGTCAAAACTGGCAACTGGCACACCATGTTCCAGACATAATTGTTGCGAGCACTGCGATGTTGCAACGCCGACAACATCAAGACCGTCCTTGACCCGTTGGGCTAACAGTCGAATAAACTCATTGGCGGTCGAACCAGTACCAATACCTAATTTCATGCCGTCTTTGACAAACTCTAAAGCTTTTTTGGCAGCCGCTTTTTTTAATTCTAGAGCATCCATTGTAATTTTCGTTTCCCTGAAATTAGTTACCTCATTAAGCGTTAACCAATAAATTGCAACGACTGACATCGTTAAACGCGCCAATTCCCTCACTTTTTTGCTAGTTATACCCCGTTTTCGATTGTTGACAAAAAAAATCCACTTTGTTGTTGATTTTCATTTTAATGTTTCATATGTTTGTCATGTTTGATTGAGTCGTTTTGGTAAAGTTATATTGGTTGTCGATAATGATTGTTTGTTCGTGCAACGTGATAAGCCAATCAGAGATCGAAGATGTGATCAATTCTCTGTTGGATGAGGATTGTTGGCAATTGATTGTTCCCGGAAAAATTTATAAGGTGATGGCCAAGCGCGGCAAATGCTGTTGCTGTTTTCCGAACATACTCGAAACTATTATTCGGGTTTCGGAAGACTATCATCGCCTACATAATCGGGACGAGGCTGAAATAATCTCCTATCTTGATCGTGTTCGGGCATTGCGGTTTAAATACAGGAGAATTGGTCAACATGAAAGGTCACGAAAAGGTCATAGAGCGGCTTAACCATGCTCTTTTTCTTGAATTAGGGGCAGTCAACCAATACTGGATTCACTATCGGCTGACCGAAGATTGGGGATATACCAAGCTCGCCAATAAAGAACGCGAAGAATCTATCGAAGAAATGGGTCATGTTGACAAGCTCGTAAAGCGTATAGTCTTTCTTGAAGGCCACCCGAATTTGCAAACGCTGGCGCCTTTGCGTATCGGACAAAACGTTAAAGAAGTTCTGGAATGCGATTTGGCCGGAGAATATGAGGCACGCGAAGCTTATCGTGTCGCACGT
Organism: uncultured Bartonella sp.; assembly: GCF_945285465.1. Lineage (GTDB taxonomy): Bacteria > Pseudomonadota > Alphaproteobacteria > Rhizobiales > Rhizobiaceae > Bartonella. The sequence goes on from NZ_CALYQK010000002.1 coordinate 2,455, forward strand.
GAATTATGTGCCGACCTTTCCGATCATATTTCAAAAAAATTGTTTGATGAATTGCTGGAAGACGAAGAAGGTCATATTGATTTTCTGGAAACTCAATTGGCTCTTCTCAATAAAATTGGTGAAGAAAAATATGGCCAGTTGAATGCTGGCTCGGCCGAACACGCTGAAGCCAAAGAATAACAGTTCATAAAGCTGGTAGAATTGAAATTTTATCAGCTTTATCTTTATTTTATAATATTTTTGCAAAAAGCAATACGCTTTTTTTAACTATTTTTGACAATAGTTATGTAACAAAATCTGCCGGACATGTCTTGTAGATTTTCAGATTTATTTTTTAGGAAACGGGATTTACGCACGTTTAAAAAAGCCACTTAATTGTAGAAAAACTAGCTTAAATTATACAAAACAGTTAGCTACTGCACTGCATGAATTGCGTATATTCAGAAAAAAGTGGGCTAATGCCTGAATTTATATTTTTTATTTCCATTTGTCATGGAAAAAGGCCGAGTATTCCCGCCATAACGGGATCCCCCAACGAGCAGCCGAACTTGCTGATAACATTTGCGCTTCTTGTACCGCCGGGACAGCCCATTTTTGCCGATAACTCGAGAAGCACTACCCTTAACACGACAGCACACAAAAACAGGCGGGATAAATAGACATGATCCAGCCCAGTTTTGTTTTTATATTCCGACAATGGACATCAAAATTATAACAGTTTGCCCCCACTAAACGTCACAAGGAGCTATCGATAACACAAACCGATAAAATGTCTCATGCCCGAAAAATCAGTTAAATTTCGCCACATCCTGATGACGGGCAATAATATTGCGAATTGTGCCACTATGCGACCGCATCACAATTGTATCAGTTTGAATGTAATTTTTAGCAAACTTCACCCCGGATAAAAGGTTGCCGTCCGTCACGCCGGTTGCTGCAAAAAGCACATCGCCTTTCGCCATTTCCTCCATTGAATAGACTTTGTTCGGATCGGTTACACCCATTTTTGCTGCGCGGGCAATTTTTTCTTCCGTATTTAATTGAAGACGCCCTTGCATTTGACCGCCAATGCACCGCAGTGCGGCAGCTGCCAACACTCCTTCAGGCGCCCCACCAATTCCTAAATAAATATCAATCCCCGTTTCATCTGGATCAGTTGTATGAATAATACCGGCAACATCACCATCACCAATTAACCGGATCGAAGCACCGGTTGTGCGAACAGCCTCAATCAGTTTGGCGTGACGTGGCCTATCCATAATGCAAGCTGTAATCATATTTGGCGCAACGCCTTTAGCCTTGGCGAGCGCATTTATATTATCAACGGGACTAGCATCTATATCAACCACACCCTCGGGATAACCCGGCCCGATAGCAATCTTTTCCATATAAACATCAGGCGCATAAAGCAGGTTGCCCTTTTCCGCCATTGCAATAACGGCAAGCGAATTCGGCAGGTTTTTGGCACAAATCGTTGTTCCTTCTAGCGGATCAAGCGCAATATCCACTGCTGGTCCTTCTTTGGTGCCGACCTTTTCACCGATATAAAGCATCGGTGCTTCATCTCGCTCACCCTCGCCGATGACAACCGTTCCATCTATCGGCAACCGGTTTAATTCTTTACGCATCGCGTCTACCGCTGCCTGATCGGCAGCTTTTTCATCTCCGCGCCCGCGGATACGTGCTGCAGCCACTGCAGCGCGTTCTGTAACGCGAACAAGCTCAAGTGTTAAAATACGATTGAGTCCATGAAATTTTTGGTCAGCGGATTTCGGCATATGATTGATCCCACAGGATAATTGTTAAAGAAACGAAATGTTGTCATGCAACTTTATATATTATAGCCTTTTGTCAAAGACTTGTCTCCATCGCAAGGGAAAAAACCGATCAATTCCTGAATTATTATTGAAACATAAGTGATAATGATCGTCGATTTATTTAAAGGCTAATTGATCAATTCGGCCGTTCGATGCGAATCATTTGTGCCTTGTCAATCAAATGTCCGTCTTCCATAATTGATGTAAGTGCTTTGCGCACCGACGACTCAGTTGTTTCATGCGTAACAAGAATGATCGTCTTGGTATTTGGTTGTTTGTTTTCCGCTAACGGGCGTTGAACGATCGATTCAAGAGAAATGGAATTTTCTGCCATGCGTTTGGCAACGCTTGCAAAAACACCCGTCTTATCCGTGACCGTCAATCGGATAAAATAACCTCCGGCATGAGCACGCATACGTGCGCGCTTATAAGGCGAAAGTGCGACTGCCGGCGTTCCGAATACCGGCCCGTGCTGAAAACCGGGGCGTGACTTGGCAATATCGGCAATATCTCCAATAACCGCCGAAGCTGTTGCATTGCCTCCTGCCCCCGGCCCCGAAAGCAACAGCTCTCCTAAAAGATCTGTCTGGATAGAAACCGCATTGGTAACCCCTTGAACCTGCGCAATAACAGAAGATGTTGGCACCATGGTCGGGTGAACGCGCTGTTCGATTCCAGTATCGGTTTTGACAGCGACTCCAAGCAGTTTTATCCGGTATCCAAGTTCATCAGCAGCATGAATATCAGCCAATGATATATTGCTTATACCTTCAACATAAATATCATCTACCGAAATGGCGGTACCAAACGCCAGACTCGTTAACAATGCCAGCTTGTGCGCAGTATCATTACCTTCAATATCGAATGTTGGATCAGCTTCTGCGTATCCAAGCTTCTGCGCATCCTTAAGACAGTCCGAAAAAGAAATCCCTTCAGAAAGCATGCGGGTCAAAATATAATTGCACGTTCCATTAAGGATTCCATAAACTCGCGAAACACTGTTTCCCGACAACGATTCACGCATTACTTTAATGACAGGAATCCCGCCAGCTACGGCAGCCTCGAAATTAAGAAGCACGCCTTTTTTTTCCGCTATTTTTGCCAGTGCAACACCGTGCCGTGCAAGAAGAGCTTTATTGGCTGTCACAACATGATGACCATGTTTTAACGCCTCCTCGACACAAAAACGGGCTATCCCTTCTTCGCCGCCAATTAGTTCAACAAAAACCTCAATATCCTTGCTTGCCGCTAATACCAATGGATCATCAAACCATTTGATGTGTTGAAGATCAATGCCGCGCTCGCGTGTTTTATCACGCGCACTTACCGCAACGACTTCAATCGGACGGCCGCATTGTTTGGTCAGTAGGTCCCGCTTTTGTGCCAAAATTCTAACGACAGAACTTCCTACCGTTCCCAGCCCGACAATTCCGATCCTCAACGCATTTGCCATACTATTATGCCGCCTTGGTTTTTTCTTCCGACAGAAAGCGCTTGATATTACGCGCCGCCTGCCTTAGCCGATGTTCATTTTCAACCAATGCTATACGCACATAATCGTCGCCTTGCTCACCGAAGCCGACGCCGGGAGAAACGGCTACATCAGCTTTTTCGATAAGCAATTTGGAAAATTCAAGAGAACCGAGTTTTTTGTATTGTTCAGGAATTGGTGCCCATGCAAACATTGTCGCTTCTGGTGAAGGAACAGCCCATCCGGCGCGGTGAAAGCTCTCAACCATGACATCTCGGCGTTTTTTGTAAACCGAACGAACATAGGCAATATCTGAACCATCACCATTCAACGCATAAGCTGCCGCAACCTGAATCGGCGTAAAAGCACCATAATCAAGATAGGATTTGACCCTTGTTAACGCCGCTATCAACCGTTCGTTTCCTACAGCAAAACCCATCCGCCAGCCGGGCATTGAAAAGGTCTTGGACATAGAAGTAAATTCGACAGCAACATCCATAGCTCCGGGCACCTGCAAGACAGAAGGAGGCACTTCGTCACCGAAATAGATTTCGGCATAAGCCAAGTCCGATAGCAAAATAATGTCATTTTTCCTGGCAAAATCTACCACTTCTTTATAGAAATCCAGATCAGCCATATATGCTGTCGGATTTGCTGGATAGTTCAAAATGACCGCGATCGGTTTCGGGATAGAATGTTTTACCGCGCGATCCAGTGCCCGCAAAAACTCTTCATCGGGAAAAGCTGGCATCGAGCGTATAACGCCACCCGACATGATAAAGCCGAAAGAATGAATTGGATAGGTCGGATTGGGGCATAAAACGACATCACCCGGCGCAGTGACTGCCTGCGCCATATTGGCAAAACCTTCTTTTGAACCTAATGTCGCAATGATCTGGGTGTTGGGATTAAGTTTTACGCCAAATCGCCGTTCATAATATTTTGCTTGTGCCTTTCTCAACCCCGGGATTCCACGTGACGCCGAATAACGGTGGGTCCGCGGGTCTTGTACGACTTCGCAAAGTTTATCAACAACGCTTTGAGGGGTTGGCAAATCCGGATTGCCCATACCCAGATCAATAATGTCGGCTCCACCCGCTCGCGCTGTTGCCTTCAGGCGATTGACCTGTTCAAATACATAAGGCGGTAAACGACGAACTTTATGGAATTCTTCCGACATTTTTTCATCCGGTTCAAAAAAGGTTGATATTAAAAGTTAAATGAAGAACATTCATGACTCATAAGCAATAATTTTATTTACCACTCTGTTCGATTTCGCGAATGGTATCTTCCGCTTCGCGACGAGCGTCTTCCTTGGCTTTTGCCAAATTGGACGTATTTTTTGCCGCAGGCCCCGATGACTTTTTCAAAGCGGCAGCCTGCGAATCGAGTTTATCGGTCAAGGCCTGTTTTTCCGCTTCTGTAAACTGTTGGGTTGCGGCTTTGGGTTCTATCGAGAAATTCGGATAAGTATCCTGATGGGAGGCTCCTTTTTGTTCCGGAGCGCTAAATTCGCTGCCACGCGCGCAGCCCAGAACGATAACAGCTAATACCGTCAGAACAACGTCACGCGTTATTTTTAAAGGCTTATTCATCGTAATTCACTTATCCAGTCACAATAATAAGGTTCCCACATATATCATGAGGTTATCATAAAGCCAACGTCAAGATAGTATGGCGTATAATCATTTCGTTTTGTTGTTTTCCATAATTTGTGTGGTTAAACTATCATATGTTACTTTTTGAATCGAAACGTAATGTGTGTCCGCTGTTTCCGATATAAGAAAGACGCAAATCGCTGGCATGTATCGGCGACTCTGTCAGATTTATATTCGATGAAAATGAAATTTTGGACTTTGGCTGCATTGAGAGGTTGCTGATTGTTAGCAAATACAGATATTTTACCATACAAAATAAAATATCGTGGTTTTTCTCTCCCGGATTTGGTGCGTGCCGGTCTTTGGCTGTCGTTAGCTGTTATGTTTTGTGGATGTACTTCAAACCTAGCTGGCTTGGCAACAGTCGGAAAAACCGCGCAACAGGCGGCAGAAAATACATCCGAACAACAGTCCGCGCGTGAAAACAGCTCAACTACCGCTGTGCCAGCCGAACAGGGTGTCAACCAAGCGGCAAACGTGCCCGTCCCCACCCCGCCACCTTTGGCCGGTCAACAAGCAACCATTCCAAGACAGGCTAATGCAATTGATGACAACAAAACCGCTAAGCCACAGGAAACGATTCTACCTTCACAAATCACTAAAGATCAGCAGACGCAAAATCCGCCAATAACGCAAGAAGCATCAACAAAGAGAACTGCTCTGTTTCCTTTCATCCGTAAAAAAGATTCGTCTGCTCCATCAGAGCTGCCAACCGGAGAATCAGCGACAAATACGCGGCAAGCCGCCGACGTAGCTGCACAGTCAATGTCAACTACCGATAATGTGCAACAACAAACAACAAATGAAAAAACGGCACCGCCAGCGCCACAGGCTATATCGGCAAAGGAAGACCCAAAACTTCAAATGCCCGAACGGGATGCAACAAGCCAGAAAAAAGGAAGCTTGATGAGACTTTTTGGGCACGCTAATGGGGCAAAACAGGATAAATCCAATGGCGCAGAAACCAGAACAGCGCTCGTGCCTCTTCCGAAAAAAGATACGCACGAATATAATGATGCGTTGCCGGGCGTACGCCCTAATGGAGGAATTGTCATCAAACATCGCACCAGTCTTTATGATGACACAGATATTGATGCCAATGAAATTGATTCGCCCTCCCTTTATACCCTTGCTTCCGTAAGCCTTTATGGGCGCTCGCTTCCTAATGGTTTAAAAATTGCCCGTAAAGATGTCGAAGTTTCATGTTTAAAACCACAACTCGTCACAATTTTAAAAACTATCGAGCGTCGGTTTAACAAGCCTGTCATCATTACATCCGGCTATCGCAGCCCTACCTATAACCAGAAGGTAAACGGGGCAAAACGCTCAATGCATATGTCCTGTGCTGCCGCCGATATTCAGGTGCCCGAAACGAATAAATGGGATGTGGCCAAATTTGTTCGCGCTCTGCCTAACCGGGGAGGCGTTGGCACATATTGTCACCAGTCTATCCATGTAGATATCGGGCCAAAACGTGACTGGAATTGGAGCTGTTCTGCAAAAAATTAAAAAAAAATTGCAAACAGGGCTTGCGATTAAAAAATATCCTCTCTATAAGCCGTTTCACCAGTATGCGCCCATCGTCTAGTGGTCAGGACGCCGCCCTTTCACGGCGGAAACAGGGGTTCAAATCCCCTTGGGCGTACCAATGTTGTTTTTCATAAATAATTTCTGTTTTCTTGCGCCTGATATTAAGCGAATGTCGAACTTGCCTTGAATATTCCTGCTTGCCGTGATGCTTTATCGCAACCATGAAAAGAATCTACGACTTTAATGGTTAGGAAAACGAATCAAAAAACGGCAAAAACCGTTTTTCATTGATGATGTACCCTATGAGTCTGTTTTGGTCGTCGGCCTGCCTTTGCCAGAGCCAAAATGACAGCACGTTAATAATATGTTTTAACCGGCTTTTTTTTGCCAGCTATAGATATCAAACGGCCGAAAGCAGACAAAAACGTCGATAACGTTTGTCCACGCCTTGCATTAGCAAGAATATGAACGAGCAAAACAACGGGGTAAAAACATTGCGCTCCAGACAAACATCTTTTGCAATTTGCTGCAAAAAGGCTCTGCCTAAGTGAAAAGCAATTTTTGTTTTATCTTATTCCGAAACTACAACTTCAAAGCCTTCAAATTTTGGTGCAGCTGCAAATATTTCTTTGCGTTGACCAGCATTTTTATGCGCATCTCTGAACTGTTCGGATTTTGTCCAATTGATAAAATCTTCTTTGGTATTCCAAACAGCATGGGAAGCGAAAAGAGTCGATTTCCCATCATCTTGTGTATCGCAACGTAGAAGTTGAAAATCTATAAACCCGGGCAATTCCTTCAATCGTGATTGACGATTTTTCCAGCGAGTTTCAAATTCCACCTCACTTCCTTTCAAAATAGCAAAGCGATTCATCGCAATATACATATTGGTTCCCTTCTCATGAAAAAGTTTACGAGATTTTTAAGATGATATTCCGTTGTTTGGCAAGTTTCTTTACAAAATTTGTCAACTTTAAGTAACAAAATGTGGCGTTTCCAAAAAAATTGTCAGTCGCAAAATCTCAAAAAACTGCCAGCAACTTCGCCAGTCAGCCATTTTTGGCTGTCGACCATTCTGTTTATGCAATTACCCTGAAAAGCCATTTCGGCATGGAAAATCCGACCAACTTTCTTAAACCGCGTTAAAGTCTCGAAAAAGTTTGATTGCGCAACATAGCTTTTTATTGCCAAATAAGCGACAAAACACAGTTTCCTGTTTCACGAAAAATGAAAAATTCAAAAAAAATAAAAAAATTTGGGATTGCTGTGCTCGAATGCTCTGGCTACGCTATAGGCATCGCGACTTTTTTAAGCATCAACCGACATTAACCGATAGCTCCCCTAATTTTATTAGTGCATTTGCTATCCTGTCCAATCATATAGGCTCGAACAGACGCGCGAGCCTATAGATAATTTAAAACGGTAGTTCCCGATTATTTAGACATATCCAGAACGACACGTCCTTCAATTTTCCCGGCGATCATATTGTCGAAAATATGATTGATATCGGAAAGCTTATCAGTCGAAATGTGCGACTTGACTTTTCCGTGCTCGGCAAAGTCCAAAGCTTCCTGCAGATCAAGCCGAGTACCAACAATTGATCCGCGAAGTGTAATACCGTCAAGTACCATATTGAAAATAGGAACAGGGAAACTGCCGGCCGGAAGCCCATTCATTGCCAGAGTTCCACCACGACGAACCATCCCCAGTGCTTGTTCAAAAGCCTTTGGTGAGGCAGCCGTAACAACCATACCGTGAACGCCGCCATCCGTCAATTTACGAAGTTCTGATGCTGCGTCACTATGTTTTGTAACGTTAATGCCAATATCGGCACCTAATTGTTTAGCCAACTCGATTTTATCGTCGGCAACATCAATGGCAGCGACATTAAAGCCCATTGCTTTGGCATATTGAACCGCTAAATGGCCTAAGCCACCAATACCGGAAATGCCAACCCAATTGCCAGCTTTTGCATCGGTCATTTTGAGGCCTTTATAGACTGTCACACCAGCGCACAAGATAGGTGCAATCTCGTTAAAACTGATATTTTTTGGCAGATGGCCAACATAGTTTGGATCAGCAACAACATAATCTGCAAAGCCACCGTTAACCGAATAGCCGGTGTTCAGTTGATGCTCGCATAAGGTTTCCCAACCCGCAAGACAATGAGAACAACAACCACAAGCCGTATAAAGCCACGGCACACCAACACGATCCCCCTCTTTGACGTGTTTGACACCACGTCCGACGGCTGACACATATCCCACCCCCTCGTGGCCAGGGATAAATGGCGGCTTCGGCTTTACCGGCCAATCACCATGCGCCGCATGCAAATCGGTGTGGCAAACGCCACAAGCTTGCACACTTACCTGAATCATGCCCTCCCCGGGTTCGGGAATTGGTACTTCATCAATTGTAAGTGGCTTTCCAAATTCCCGAACCACTGCTGCCTGCATCGTCTTTGCCATGATGTTCTCCTTCACTGGCTGTCAACATATGAACCATTTACGATCAATTATTAATGACTTCATAACCGCGACATCTGTTTAGACCGAATGTTAACGTGTGCGCGGAATGACGCACATCGAAATAGATATGTATAGTTTTTCTGTTACTGCAAGCTATACTTTTTATATTCGGAGGCAAAAATTCCACTGGAATTTCATAAAACTTGTTTTAAATTATAATACTAAATTCAAGAATTTTTGGCGTGTTTAGTATTTATTGTCGAATTTTGAAAAAAATTCGTAATTTCAGAAAAAAAAGATCACGACAAGTTTAATCTTTGGCAATATCTTATTCGTTTTTACGCTAAAAAATTTTTAATATTTGGCGCTCAAATAAGTTAGAAGCCTATAATGCGCATCAGTCTTGTTACTTTTGCAGTGTTGTCGATGCGTTTTGCTGGCAGCTTCAAGAAGTAAATTTGAGGTGAATGTTTTAGTTAATAATTACGTTTTTGCCAAATTCTGCTAATGGTAGAACCAACGAGAAAAAAAACTGTATTAAAATGAAACAATTTTTTTAAATTGTTAGAAAAAGTTGGAAAGATCGGCAATGAGAAATGCCTTGTACTCATATTCAATAGAAACTATAGCTATCCTTGTTCAGTTACGCTATAGAATGAGATATTACCAAAGATAACGCTTTTTGCGTTTGATTGCTTTAGACAAATGACATGGAGTTCTGGTTATGGCTGATCATCATATTCCTCATTTTCACAATGATGGTGGATATAAAATGATTGAAATCGGTGTCAAAAGATTCATGTGCGCAGGTGCCAATGCGCCTTTTGATCATCCGCATATTTTTCTTGATATGGGTGCCGATGATGAAAAAATTTGCCCTTATTGCTCGACATTATATCGCTATAACCCGTCTTTTTCTGATGCAGAAACAAAACCTGCCGGTTGTGTTTATGAACCGGCATAAAACACTGAAAAACTCTGTTTATTTTTAAAGTGAGGAATAGACCTATGGTTTGGCTCATTGACCAAACACCAATCATAGTGGGGGCTGGAATTGCCGGCTTGAGCTCAGCTTTGGCATTGGCTCATAAAGGCATAAAAACACTTGTTCTGGAAAGTCGTGACCAGCTGACCGAAGTTGGTGCCGGTATACAACTTGCTCCAAACGCTACACGTCTTTTAAAAAACTGGGGTGTTCTGGAACCGCTTATGGACGTTGGTGTACAGGCGCATTTTCTTGAATTAAGAGATGGAATGTCGGCAAAAACACGTCTACGCGTTGACCTTGAAGACGTTTCAAAGCGACGTTGGCATGCACCTTACCTGACAATCCATCGTGCCGACCTGCAAAAGATACTTTTCCAAAAAGCACAGGAACACCCGTTAATAGATATAAAACTTGGCGAAAAAGTCATTGCTGCGGCAAAAGCTGCACCAAATGTCGCAGAAATTCTGGTGGAACATAATGGTATGCAGCGTATATTGTCAACACCGCTTATTATTGGTTGCGATGGCATTTGGTCCAAGTTGCGACAATTTCCTCCTTTAAATGAGCGTGCCAGTTTTACAGGTTATATAGCTTGGCGAGGCACCGTTAATGTCGATAACCTTCCAAAAGATCTGGCTAATTCTTTTATCGACATGAAAACAGTTACCGCATGGATGGGGCCGTTCAATCATCTTGTCGCTTATCCGTTACAAGCCGGAAAATCATTCAATTTTGTGGCAATCACCGAAGGTGATGATCCCGGCCGCGTTTGGTCCCGAGCAGGTGATAAAAAAGACCTTATTAACAGTTTTAAAATTTGGCACCCTGCAGTGCATGCGATTTTCAATACCGTGGATAAGTGGACCTTTTGGCCGCTTTTTCAAATGCAAAAACATCGCTTTTTTGGCAAAGACCTTCGCGTTTTTGTTGGTGATGCCTCGCATGGTTTTTTACCATTCGCCGCACAAGGCGCCGCAATGGCTATTGAAGATGCTGCTGCTTTGGCCGAAGTGCTGAAAATGGGCAATCTCGATTTGATGTCCCAAATCAAGCTATACGAAAATGTTCGTAAAGCGCGTGTTGATGCCGTGAACAAGAGAGGCGCATTCAATCGTTTTGTCTATCATGCTACCGGCCCAGTTGCCACAGCACGAAACATAGTCATGAAATTAGGTTCGCCAGAACGTTTTATGGCTCACCTTGATTGGCTTTACGGGTATGATGCAGCGGCAGTTGGCGAAAACCAATAATATCATAAAATTTGGCTGAGAAAAGCTTTAGCGCGTTCATGCACTGGATGATCGAAAAACTCATCTGGTGCAGCAACTTCTAAAATCTGGCCTTCATCCATAAAGATGACCTTGTCAGCTACCAGTCTGGCAAAACCCATTTCGTGGGTTACGCATAACATCGTCATGCCGTTTTCCGCCAGATCAATCATTGTATCCAAAACTTCCTTGATCATTTCCGGATCTAGGGCCGATGTCGGTTCGTCAAATAGCATAACGCGCGGTTGCATACATAAAGAACGTGCAATTGCAACACGCTGCTGTTGCCCGCCAGAGAGTTGCAAGGGATATTTATTGGCTTGTTCGGGAATTTTTACGCGTTCTAAAAAATACATAGCCTGCTCTTCGGCTTTACGTCTTCCCATATGCTTTACCCAGATAGGGGCGAGAACACAATTTTCCAATACCGTCAAATGCGGAAATAAATTGAAATGTTGAAAAACCATACCGACATTACGCCGAATTTTGTTAAGGTTCCACATGCCGTGGGTAAGTGGAATGCCTGTTACCGTGATGTCGCCTTGTTGAGCGCGTTCAAGCCCATTTATGCACCGTATCAATGTCGATTTTCCCGAGCCAGAGGGCCCTGAAATAATGACTCGTTCTTTTGGCTTTACCTCTAATTCAATGTCACGCAACACATGTAAATTGCCGTACCATTTGTTCACATGATGCATCGACACTTCTAGTTGCTGATTGTTGGTATTTACGGATTTTTGCAACTTTTATTCCTCCACGGGATTTGTTTTCGGCGCATTCAATCTGCGTTCGATAAAGTGGGCATAACGTGACATACCAAAACAAAACCCCCAAAATACAAGTCCGATAAAAACCATTCCTGTCAATGGTGTTTGCGGCGTACTCCATTGTGCTTGTTGAATCGCCTGACGAACAATTCCCAATAGATCAAACATCCCGATAATATAAACGAGACTTGTTTCTTTAAACATGCCGATGAGAACGTTGATGATTCCGGGAACAACAAGGCTATAAGCCTGCGGCAGGATGACAAGGACCATCATTTTTACATAACCAAGTCCGAGTGATTGAGCCGCTTCATACTGGCCACGCGGTATAGCCTGCACCCCCCCGCGCACAACTTCGGCAATATAGGCAGAAGTAAATAACGCCACTCCCAACAGCGCCCGTAAAAATTTGTCGAATGTCATATCTTGCGGCAAAAACAAAGGAAGCATTACGCTTGCTATAAAAAGGACAGCTACCAGCGGTATACCGCGAACCGTCTCGATAAAAACCACCGATAGAATATGAATGACAGGCAATTTCGACCGTCGTCCGAGCGCAAGAATACTGCCTAACGGCAGCGAGATTGTTATACTGCAATATGCTATCGTCAGCGTTACAAGAAGGCCTCCCCAAAGTTGTGTTTCAATAATTTGGAGATGGAAAAAACCGCCAAACAGCAAAAAGTAGCCGACAAAAGGAACGAAGAATAACGAAAGCAATGCATTGAAAAACTTGTGCGGCACTGATGGCATCAAAAGCGGTAGATTGATTAAAATAACAATCAAAGCCATCACATTGACGCGCCAGCGTTCGGACAGCGGATATCGACCATAAATGAATTGCCAGAAATTTGCTTTGACAAATGCCCAACACGCCCCGCTCCAGCCATTTGGCATCTCACCACCCTGCTCCATTGTCGTACATGCCCGACGATCATCACCGGTCCAGACTGCACTTAAAACCATCCAGTTGATAAGTGGAACCAGGCAATAAATCAGTGCACATCCAAGCAAGATACTTACTACGCAATTTAACGGCGTCGAAAACAAATTATATCGCAACCAACGCCAAATGCCGCGTTCGAGAATGGGCGGTGGGGCGGCAGGAATAAACTTATGTTGAACAAACCGGCTATCCATTTAGCGCTCCACTAGTGCCATATGGCGGTTAAACCAGTTCATAAACAAAGAGACGACAATACTGAGCCCGAGATAAACTTCAATCCATATTACCGCCAATTCGACTGACTGTCCGGTTCTTTCCATAATGGTGCTCGAGACCATCATCAACTCGGAATATCCAACGGCAGCACCCAGCGACGTATTTTTTACAAGATTCATATACTGGCTGGCGAGCGGCGGGATGACAATGCGCATTGCCAGAGGAAGTATAATCAAACGCATGATGAGCCCATTCGATAAGCCAAGCGAAGCCCCTGCTTCAATCATACCTTTATCAACACCTTGAATACCGGCGCGAATTGTTTCGGCAATCAATGCACCGGTATAAATTGACAAAGCCAGATAAAGCGACAAAAATTCGGGCGATATATAATAGCCTCCACTAAAGTTGAAGCCTTTGAGTGTCGGAATCTCGAAGCCGGTTGGCCAGGCAAGCAGGACAAACAAAACAAGTGGCAGCAAAATTCCGATAATCAAAATATAAGACCATTTGACCCTTGTTTTGCCGGTCTCGCGCAGCATCCGGCGCGCGTAAAAATAGAGAAAAAACGCTACGACAATCAAAAAAGCCGCCAGAACGCCAAATGCAAGTACATGCTCACCCCATATCGGACGAGGCAGGTAGATTCCCCTAATATTGATTGCACTGCCAAAAAAATGAAGACTTTGTCGCGCCGATGGCGAAATCTGCATAACACCTATCGACCAAAAAAACAGCAGCACAAGCGGGGGAATATTACGAAAAAATTCGACATAGCAAAGAGATAGTTTGGCCACCAGCCAATTTTTTGACAAACGACCGATTCCAACAAAAAGTCCAATAAAAGTAGCAGTTACAAGGCTGATTAAAGAAATAAAAACCAGATTAACGAGACTGGCGCCGATCACCTCGCCATTTGTTGCATTATCATCATATTGAATAATACTTGACGGTTGATTGAATCCGGCTCGTTTGTCAAGAAAATCGAAACCTGAAGCAATACCCGAAGCGCGCAGATTGATAATTGTGTTGTGCGTAACCCACCGGATAACGAAAAAAAGTAGAATAAGTACCAGAAGCTGAATACCGAGCGATATAAGCGAACGCACGCCGAAAAAGGCAGTAAAAGCTGCCTTCAGACTACGTTCGCCAGTTTCTGAATTAAATTTTTCCATTATCTATGACAAAGCGGACAGGTCTATCAACGAATTGGAAGACCGTATTGCAAGCCGCCTTTTGTCCATAAGGCGTTGATACCGCGAGATATTTTTAATGGCGTATTCTGGCCGATATTGCGTTCAAAAATCTCGCCATAATTGCCGACTGCTTTTATAATTTTCACCGCCCAATCGTTGTCTAGACCTAAATCTTTACCAATAGTATTACCCTGTTCGGCACCTAATAACCGACGAATATCCTGATTATCCGACTTTACCATGTCGTCAACATTCGTTTGTGTAATACCAAACTCTTCGGCGTTCAAAAGCGCATTATGTGTCCAGCGTACAACATCGGCCCATTGTGGGTCGCCCTGTCTTACTGCCGGTCCGAATGGTTCTTTTGAAATTATTTGCGGCAAAACAACATGATCTTCCGGATTTTTCAGCTGCAAGCGCAAGCCATAGAGAGACGATTGATCGGTGGTATAAACATCGCAACGGCCTGCATCATAGGCCTGATTGACTTCGGTAAATTTATCAAAAACAACAGGTGTATATTCCATTTTATTATTTCGGAAATAATCAGCCAGAGTAAGTTCTGTCGACGTACCGGACTGGACGCAGATTGAAGCACCAGAAAGTTGAAGCGCCGATGTAATTCCTTCAAGATTATTTTTATTGATCATGAAACCTTGGCCGTCATAATAATTAACGCCAACAAAATCCAGCCCCAATGCGGTTTCGCGATTGATTGTCCATGTCGTATTGCGAATTAGAACGTCGATTTCGCCCGATTGCAATGCGGTGAAACGTTCCTTTGAACTTAGCGGGACGAACTTCACTTTATCGCCATTGCCAAAAACGGCAGCAGCAACTGCACGGCAATAATCAACATCAAATCCCGTCCAATGTCCTTTTTCATCCGGTATGGAAAAGCCGGCAAGGCCTGTACTTACACCACATTGCAAATATCCCCGTGTCTTTACGTCATCCAAAGTGCCTGCCATAGCCGGAACACATCCCAGCGCAGCTACGCCAACACCGATTGCGGTGATGTAAGTTCTAAAAGCCATAACGTCCTACTCCTACGTTTGAAAAAATATTTGCCTACATCGAAAAGCATTATTCTCTTCAGGTCAAGCAAATAGGTTCCTGCAATTTACCGAAAACAAGAACAGAATTTGCTTGACGTCACTTTAGTTTTATCACTGATTAATATAAAGCGCCTTTAAAAATTGGAAAGTTCAAACAATGACCTCGGCAAAAATTTTCAGTCATGCTGGCATCAACACTCAACTCGCCCATAACGGCAATAATCCGCAGGATTATTTCGGTTTTGTCAATCCACCCGTTGTTCATGCATCTACAGTCTTGTTTCCTGACGCGGAAACACTGAAAAACGAACAACAGCGCTACACCTACGGAACGCATGGCACACCGACAACCGATGCGCTCTGTCATGCCGTTGACCAACTTGAGGGTTCGGTAAAAACTGTTCTGGTACCATCAGGACTTGCGGCGATAACAGTCCCGCTGTTGGGAGCACTTGGCTCAGGCGATCATGCTTTGATTGTTGATTCTGTTTACGGTCCAACACGCCGTTTTGCCAACACGATTTTGAAAAAATGCGGCATTGAAGTGGAATATTACGATCCGTTAATTGGCAAATCAATCGAACAGCTTATGAAACCGAATACCAAAGTTGTTTTTACCGAATCTCCCGGATCAAATACATTTGAAATACAGGATATTCCGGCAATTGCTCAAATTGCCCACACTTATGGTGCACTCGTTTTGATGGACAACACCTGGGCCACTCCCGTTTATTTCAAGCCATTGAAACATGGTGTCGATATTTCGATTATGGCGGCAACGAAATATCCGGCTGGCCATTCCGATATTTTAATGGGCTTTATTTCTGCCAATGAACGGGCCAAAAATATTGTCGAACGCGCCCATATGGTGTTGGGAATGTGTGTTTCCGGCGACGACGCCTACAATACTTTGCGTTCAATGCGCACTCTTGGCATCAGACTAGGCCATCAAAGCAAAACAGCGTTCGATCTGGCCCGATGGCTAGAAACGATGCCGCAAGTGGCCAAGGTGCTCCATCCTGCCCTTACCCGCCATGTCGGGCATGATATTTGGCAACGCGATTTTTCCGGAGCCTCGTCGCTATTTTCAATTGTGTTGAAAGGCGGCGGCGAAAAAGAAGCTCATGCATTTCTTAACGCTCTGAACATTTTCGGGCTCGGTTATTCCTGGGGTGGTTACGAAAGTCTTGCTGTCGAAGTCAACCTTGAAGACAGAACCATAAAACGTAAATATTCCGGGCCAATACTGCGTTTGCAAATCGGAATTGAAGATTTTGACGATCTTAAAGCCGACATTGAACAAGCACTTATTGCAACAAAGTTATAAGCTTGTTTGCTATTTATTCGACGGCTCGAACAAAGTGCATATTGTTAACAAAACAAAGTGCACCTTGCTATCAATTGAATAAATTAATTTTTATATTGTTACGGCAATAGTTGAACTGGTTTTTCTTAAACAAGTTCAACATCAACCACACCATGTACCGTTTTCATTGCACCGGCAACTTGCGGCGTAACACGATATTTGTGTGGTAAGGAAATTTCCACTTCCTGCGCACCATTATCTTTGATGACGATCAAACCAACATCGCCATCACCACCGCGCTCAAGACTGTTCCCGATTTCCTCGATCATATCGGCATTCCGAACAAATATTCGCATTGTTTTATGAATACGTTCGGCTTCATTTTCCAAAGACTGCACGGTATTTATGCGCAAACTGATTCCTTCCGGCCTGTTTTCAGCACCAACGGTAATGACAACCGATTGCCCCGGCTCCAACATATCGCCAAAAGCACTCAACCCCTCGGAAAACAGGATCGCTTCATATTGACCCGTCGAATCGGAAAACTGGATAATGCCCATTTTTTTCCCTGACTTGGTTTTTCTAACCTGTTTGGCACTAACTGTACCGGCTAGTCGCCCCGCATCCGCTCCACGGCGCACAGCGTTTGAAAAATCAACCCAGCTTTGAACACGCAATTTTTGCAATACATCCTTATATTCATCCAAAGGATGCGCAGATAGATAAAAGCCGATTGCCTGAAATTCCAGATGGAGTTTTTCAGATGGCAGCCATGGTTTTGCCTGAGGCAAGACGAGTGGTTCTTTTGGCCCGCCATTCATGCCAAAAATATCTGTCTGGCCACTGCGGCTATCATCAAGCACACGTAACGCCCGGGCGTTTATGATCTCGAGACCGGCAATCAGAACCTCCCGCGCAATATGAAAACAGTCGAAAGCACCGGCATGAATGAGACTTTCCATGACACGTTTATTGATAATACGCGGATCTGTGCGCTCGCAAAAATCTTCCAGATCTTTAAATGGTTTTTCTCCCCTTTTTTCAACAATGTGGTCTACGGCTGGTTCTCCAACTCCTTTTATTGCCGCCAGCGAATAATAGATACGCTTGTCGCCAACTTCAAAGACACGATAGGATGTCTGGACAGATGGTGGGACAACCTCAATACCCAGTCTGGTTGCCTCACGACGAAAATCATTCAATTTTTCCGTGTTTCCCATTTCATAGGTCATTGAGGCTGCCAAAAACTCGACGGGAAAATGGGCTTTCATATAGGCAGTTTGATAAGATACGAAAGCATAGGCTGCCGCGTGCGATTTATTGAACCCGTAATCGGCAAATTTGGCCAACAGATCGAAGATCGAATTTGCCTGATTTTTGTCCACTCCCCGCTCAACTGCACCATCCACAAAATGGGTGCGTTGCTTTTCCATTTCGGCATGGATTTTCTTGCCCATTGCCCGTCGCAAAAGATCTGCTTCACCAAGAGAATAGCCGGCAAGAACTTGCGCTATCTGCATTACCTGTTCTTGATAAACGATAACGCCTTGCGTTTCTTTGACCAAATAATCAATCTTCGGATGAATGGATGCTATCTCTTCCTCACCATGTTTGCGTGCAATATAGGTGGGAATATTTTCCATTGGCCCGGGACGATAAAGTGCGACAAGTGCCGTGATATCCTCGATGCGGTCCGGTTTCATCCCGATAAGTGCTTTACGCATACCTGCACTTTCCACCTGAAAAACGGCAACCGTTTCGCCGCGTGTAAGCATGTCATAGGTAAGCTTGTCATCAAGCGGAATATGCGACAGATCAATCTTGATACCTTTTCGCCCAACAAAATCGACCGCAGTTTTTAAAACTGTAAGCGTTTTTAACCCTAAAAAGTCGAACTTGACCAAACCGGCTTTTTCAACAAATTTCATATTGAACTGCGTAACCGGCATATTGGAACGTGGATCACGATACATCGGTACAAGTTGCCATAGCGGACGGTCACCAATAACAATACCGGCCGCATGGGTCGATGTATGGCGATAAAGCCCCTCAAGTTGCAAGGCAATATCCAGCAAACGGCCGACAAGCGGGTCTTTTTTCTTTTCTTCCTCAAACTTCGGTTCGTCTTTGATCGCTTTTTCCAGCTCTACATTGTTACCCGGGGTTTGTGGCACCAATTTCGATAAATAATCGACCTGCCGGTAGGGCATCTCCAACACCCGTCCGACATCGCGAATAACTGCTCTTGCCTGCAACTTTCCTAAAGCAATGATTTGCGCCACTTGTTCTTTGCCATATTTGCATTGAACATAATGAATCACTTCTTCACGGCGGTTTTGGCAAAAATCGACATCAAAATCCGGCATGGAGACGCGTTCAGGATTAAGAAAGCGTTCAAACAGCAACGAAAAACGCAACGGGTCAATATCGGTGATAGTCAGTGCATAAGCCACAAGTGAACCAGCACCCGAACCGCGCCCGGGTCCTACCGGAATATCATGCGCTTTGGCCCATTTGATAAAGTCGGAAACGATAAGAAAATATCCGGGAAACTGCATTTTTGTAATAATAGACAGTTCATAATCGAGCCGTTCTTCATAATCTTTAATGCTATAGCCCTCAGAAACCCCGACTGTTTCCATACGCATCTTTAGCCCGTCTTTGGCCTGACGCACCAGTTCGTCCGCTTCAGCCTGAACTGCGGCGTTGGGATCATTCGATTGTCCGGTAAAACGCGGCAAAATCGGTTTTCTTGTAGGTGTGAAAGCATGGCAGCGCAAAGCAATTTCAACGGTGTTTTCAAGTGCTTCGGGAATATCCGAAAAAAGCTCGATCATCTCCTCTTGTGTTTTCAGATAATGGTCTGGTGTAACACGGTGTCTGTCGGGATTGGACACAATTTGTCCCTCGGCAATTGCCAGAAGCGCATCATGGGCTTCATAGCCACTTTGGTCTTTAAAATAGGCCTCATTGGTCGCAACGAGAGGAATATTGTATTTATAGGCAAGCTCGACAAGCGCTTTCTCGGTTTGACGATCATAATTGCCATGACGCTGTAATTCTATATAGAGCCGGTCACCAAAAGCTCTTTTTAGCAATGTCAAACGTTCGATTGCGCGCTCTTTTTTATCATCCACCAATGCACTATTGATAGGGCCCCCAGGTCCTCCGGTTAATGCAATAACGCCTTCGCTTAATTCCTCAAACCATTCAAAACGCGCATTTGCCGGATCATTTTCTCTTTTGTCGAGATAAGCGCGGCTGACAAGATGGACCAGATTGTCATAACCGGTTTGTGAGGCAGCAAGCAGGACAACCGACGTAAAATTGGACGGATAACGCCACTTGGTTAGACGCGGGTCGTAGCCGACATCATCAAAATCAATTGGCAGTTGGCAGCCGATAATTGGCTGCACGCCATCGGCAAAACAATATTGCGTAAATTCGAGCGCGCCAAAAAGATTATTGGTATCGGTAATTGCAATAGCTGGCGCATGGTCATGAACGGCATATTTGACAAGCTCTTTTACTTTCAAAGCGCCTTCCAACAATGAATAGGCCGAATGAACTCGCAAATGGATAAAACGGGGATAAGGATATGTTTCTTCTTTCTTGCTATTCACGTCGCTAGACACGTTTACGCCTTTTTTGAATTAGAATTTTCGTTTAATGATATTTTCAAATTTCGCCAACTTCTTTTGCTCTAAAACAATCACTTTTCAAACGGAAATCCGAAATGAACAGCAATGAAAGGAGGCTGTGGCATCAATCATTCTAAAACGTTATCAGCCAAATTCCTACCGTTGTCACGAACAAACTCACAGAAACAAAGGACAAAACATCATATAAAATATCAGACATTCGTATAACCTTTCATGCTTTGTTTTCTTTATGTTCTATTTTTGTTCTCTTTTCAAAAAAAATTCTGCCCATCCCTCTTATCGTTAACAATTTATTTCCCGTCGCAATAATGCGCTTTGCAATCGACTTTTTTCGGCAAGAATCCGGCTTCGTCGGTGAGCTTTTCAGCGGCCGAAATCTCTTTTTTTCTCTGGCGGTTTTTCCCATGTTATGTCTGTGTTGATATTTTACCCGCTTAGCATATTTTGGAAAAAAAGCGTTTTAATGCGGCAATACTGCTTTTGCCGTGTTACTTTTTCACTATTTTCCTGCTGTGCCGCTAATGAGACAAAAAATAAACGGGAATTTATTTTTGATGTGTCAATTTCACATCAACAACCTCCTACTCATAACAAACGGTCAGATTAACAAAATGAAGGAAACCTGGCAGAAGGCATTCTCTGTTATACCGCTCGCAATATAAAACTGTGCAACAATGTTCAACGCTTTTATTCGGTCAATATAGCCGCCAAATTCAATTTTCTTTTTTTACCGATTAATTAAATTCCGATACTAGCAAAAATTTATAATCACGGTTAAATTCTTTGCCATGCGCCCAACCTTGCTTGACCCTTTTTTTGCCACAATAAACAGCCTTTCCGGCATTGGGCCCAAGGTTGCCGTCTTGATAGCCAAATTACTTGATATCAACCCTGCACAAGACACACCGAGAATCATTGACCTTCTGCAATTGATGCCGCATTCAGTAATTGACCGGCGCCAGCGCCCGGGAATTGCCTTTGCCGTTGACGGGGAAATTGCAACTATTGAAATGACGGTCGATCAACACCAGGTACCGCCGACAACGCGCCACCACCTGCCCTATCGCGTCATTGGACATGATGACACCGGTGACATAACTTTGGTCTTTTTTCATGCGCAGCCAAACTGGCTGCAAAAACAATTGCCCGAAGGAGCACAAGTTGTCGTTTCCGGAAAGGTCGAGCGATTTAACGGGCATTTGTCCATGGTACATCCCGATTACATCGTTCCTGTTTCCAAGAGTAACCAATTGCCGCTTCTTGAACCGGTTTATCCGCTAACTGCCGGCCTATCTGGAAAAACTCCGGGGCGCGCGATACAGCAGGCTCTCGAACGAATTCCTCTGTTGCCGGAATGGCTGGACAAGAATTTGATCAGTCAATTTGGTTTTCCATCTTTTGGCGTTGCCTTAAGGCGCATACATATGCCAATTGATCCTGCAGATTTATCTACCGATAGCCCGTCACGCCAACGTCTTGCATATGACGAATTTCTTGCCGGACAATTGGCATTGGGGCTCGTTCGCCAAAAAACAAAAAAACTCTCGGGAACATCAAATCCGTTAAAAGGAACATATACCGAAAAGTTGCGTCATCGGCTGCCATTTACCCTGACCCGAGGCCAGGAACAAGCAATTAAAGAAATTTCTTGTGATTTAGCTTCACCCGAAGCGATGCTGAGGCTTTTGCAAGGCGATGTCGGGTCAGGTAAAACAGTTGTTGCTTTCATGGCTATGGCACAAATAGCTGAAAATGGCGGTCAATCCGCCCTGATGGCACCGACAGAAGTCCTAGCGCAACAGCACTTTGCTACCATCGCGCCGCTTGCCCGCAGCATCGGCCTTGAAACGGTTTTGCTGACCGGACGGGAAAAGGGCAAGAGCCGCGAAACAATTCTTAATGACATTAGTAACGGCAAAACAGCAATTATCGTAGGCACACATGCACTCATTCAAGAAAACGTTATCTACCACAATCTCGCACTTGCTGTTATTGACGAACAACACCGATTTGGTGTGCACCAGCGACTGACCCTGCTAGAAAAAGGAAAAAGACCCGACACACTTGTCATGACGGCCACCCCTATTCCACGCACATTGGTTATGACTGCCTTTGGCGACATGGATGTATCGCTTTTAAAAGAAAAACCAATTGGTCGAAAACCGGTCACAACCGCCATTCTGCCAGTCGAGCGATTGCCGGAATTGCTCGGCCGTGTTGACGTTGCGTTGAAACGTGGCGAAAAAATTTACTGGATATGCCCATTGGTTGAAGAGTCGGAAAATCTCGAACTTACGTCTGTCGAAGACCGTTTTAACAGTCTTCATGCCCGGTTTGGCGACATAATCGGCATTGTACACGGCAAGATGAGCGGAGCCGAAAAAGACGCGGCAATGGCAGCTTTCAAGACAGGAAAAACGCGTCTGCTCGTTGCTACGACTGTGATAGAGGTTGGTGTTGATGTTCCTGATGCGTCAATCATAATCATCGAACATGGCGAGCGTTTTGGCCTATCGCAACTTCACCAGTTACGTGGACGAGTAGGAAGAGGTAATAAACAATCGTCCTGTATTTTACTTTATAAAGGGCCGCTTGGCAAAATTGCTAGGGAAAGATTGAATGTTATGCGTGAAACGCAGGATGGCTTTCGTATTGCCGAGGAGGATTTACGTCTTCGCGGTGAAGGTGAATTACTCGGAACCCGCCAATCCGGACTGCCCGACTTTCATATGGCAGATCTTTCCGTTCATGGTGATTTGTTGGCAATTGCACGAAAAGACGCAAGATTGATACTGGAACAAAACCCTCTTCTCACAGGCGCGCGTGGCAATGCGTTAAGATTATTGCTTTATCTTTTTCGCCAAGATGGAGCAATCAGACTGCTAAGAGCCGGATAAAGCATGAAACAGAACCGCATAATTACGCCGCTATTGATTACACTGACCGGCCTTCTTGTGGCTGTAGGCAGTTTTCTGTTTTTTCGACAACCGCAACTTGTCAATGAAGCCGATGAATCGACAACCCCTGTCCACCAACCATCTTTCAAGAAAGCTGAAAAGCCCGACACAAAAAAAACGGAAACATCGAACGGGCCGCAACAAACAGAAAAATTCTGTTCACGCAAAAGTTTCGAGAACAAATCCTATATTATCTGTCAGGTGAATCCGAAAGTGAATGACATATCGCTGTTTCTAGATGATCCGAATGGCGAACCTTTCAAATATTTTCGTAATGTTGAAAAATTCCTGCGCAAGAAAGGTCAAAGGCTTGCCTTCGCTGTCAATGGCGGCATGTATCATAAAGATTATTCAGCTGTTGGTCTTTATATTGAAAACGGAAAAATAGGGCACACAATATCAACCAAAGACGGGCCGGGAAATTTTCATATGAAGCCCAATGGTGTCTTTTTTATAGCGAATAAAAAAGCTGGTGTTCTGGATACGGAGCACTATATAAAATCGGCAATCAAACCTGAATTGGCAACACAATCGGGGCCCATGCTTGTTATTGATAACAAGATCCATCCCCGCTTTATACCAAATTCGCCCTATCTTGAATATCGCAATGGCGTCGGGGTTCGTGAAGACGGAACGGTCTTCTTCGTCAATTCGGACGAACGTGTCAATTTTGATGAATTCGCCCGTTTTTTTCGCGACGATTTAAAAACGCCGAATGCGCTTTTTCTTGATGGCTCGATATCAAGTCTCTATGCACCGGAATTAAACCGCTATGACTGGTGGTATGCACTTGGCCCCATTCTTGCTGTCACCATCGCTGATAAAGCGCAAAACAGCTTCAACAACGTCAACAATCGGGAACATTCCCATTAAAGATACGGGAATGTTCCACAGTTTTATTCCACCGTTACCGATTTTGCCAGATTGCGCGGTTGATCGACATCTGTCCCCAAAAGCACGGCGGTATGATAGGCAATCAACTGCACCGGAACCGCATAGACGATCGGCGCAATAAATTCGGGCACATCAGGCATAACAATCGTCGACAAATTATTCACTTTGGCTGCCGCAGCGCCATTCTTGTCCGTAATCAGGATGATGCGTCCTCCTCGTGCTGCTACTTCCTGCAAATTGGACATTGTTTTTTCAAACCACCTGTCATGTGGAGCTACGACAATAACCGGCATATTTTCGTCAATAAGAGCTATGGGACCATGCTTTAATTCGCCCGCAGCGTAACCTTCGGCGTGGATATAGGACAGTTCTTTAAGTTTCAGTGCTCCCTCCAATGCTATTGGATAGGAGGTTCCCCGACCGATGTAGAGAATATTTTTTACAGTCATGAGTTCCCGGCAGATCTCTTCAATATCGCCGTCGAGTTTCAAAACATCCGTTATAATCCTCGGAATTTCAGCCAGTTGTTGCACAAGCTCCTTTTCACTTTCCCTGCTCAACCTGCCGCGATGCTTGGCCGCGACAATTGCCACCGAAGCCAAAGCCGAAAGTTGACAAGTAAAAGCTTTTGTTGAAGCAACGCCAATTTCAGGACCTGCCAAAGTCGGAAAAATATAGTCCGCCTCTCTTGCCATTGTTGATTGCGCCACATTGACAATCGTTGCCGTTTTTATCCCGAGATCACGACAATATCGCAACGATGCCAAGGTATCGGCCGTTTCACCCGACTGAGATACAAACATGGACAATGTATTTTTTGTCATCGGCGGTTCGCGATAACGGAATTCTGAAGCTACATCATTTTCAACAACCAGACCGGCAAGTTTTTCAAACCAGTAACGCGCAATCAGCGTTGAATAAAAAGCTGTTCCGCAACTTGCAAAACTCACTCTGTCAACATTTTGCCAATCCACCGGATTGGCTGCTTCACTTATTTTTCCATTCGCCAAATCAAGATAATAAGCCAATGTATGGGAAATCACTTCCGGTTGTTCAAACATTTCCTTATGCATGAAATGGCGGTGATTGCCTTTTGACACAAGAAATGAAGTGCCCGACGATTTGGTTATCTCACGTTCGACAATCCGATCCTGGGCGTCATATACCGTTGCACTTTGATGAGTAAGAACCACCCAGTCACCATCTTCCAGATAACTGATTTTATCGGTAAAGGGTGCTAACGCTATAGCGTCCGAACCGACATACATTTCCCCGTCACCATAACCGATAGCAAGTGGCGGACCAAAACGTGCAGCAATCATCAAATTATCTTCGCCCTCGAAAATCACCGCTATCGCATAAGCACCACGTAAGCTTTTCAGGCAGCAGCTCATCGCTTTTTGCGGTGTCATCCCCGCTTTCAACGCTCGTGTCACAAGATGAGCTAAAACTTCGGTATCTGTTTCCGAGTGAAAAACGCATCCCTCGGCCAAAAGCTCATCGCGCAATTCAGCAAAATTTTCGATAATTCCGTTATGAACGACAGCGACCTTATCGGTCATATGAGGATGGGCATTATGTTCAACCGGTGCGCCATGGGTTGCCCAACGTGTATGGCCAATACCGACATTACCTTTTAATGGCGTGTTACATAGCTCTTCTTCGAGATGAACCAGCTTGCCCGCAGCACGCAACCGTCCCAGATGTCCGTGGTAGACTGTAGCAATTCCTGCAGAATCATAGCCCCGATATTCGAGCCTCTTCAATCCTTCAAGAAGCAGAGGTGCTACATCTTTCTTGCCAAGAATTCCGATAATTCCACACATATAAAACTCCGATATAGGTCTAAAAACTTTGCACTTGTATTGTTAAAAACTGCAACAATTATTCATCAGTCTTATCACTGTCGTGTTGTGTTTTTGCCAACGAATTATCATTTCACAATCATAATACTTAAAAAATGGCAATTTACGGTCAGTATCCTATTTTTTGTTTTTTAACTGTTCAAAACGCTGTCTAATAACTGTTGCCCGGCCTTGCTTGTTAGTCTGTCGTGCACGTCCAAATGCAACGCTATTTTCCGGCACATTTTCGGTTATAACACTGCCCGATGCAACATATGCACCTTCACCGATTTCAACAGGCGCAACCAATGCCGAATTTGAACCGATAAAAGCCTTTGCGCCAATAATTGTCTTCCACTTGTTAAAACCATCATAATTGCAGGTTATTGTTCCCGCACCGATATTTGTTTCCTCGCCAATTTCTGCATCACCAATATAGGTCAGATGATTAACTTTTGTTCCCTGGCCAATGACCGCTTTTTTTACCTCGCAGAAATTTCCGACTTTTGACGACTTCTTAAGTATTGCTCCCGGTCGCAACCGGGCGTAAGGGCCAATCTCGGCATTTGCACCAATATGTGCGCCCTCCAAATGACTAAATCCATGGATTACTGCGCCGGATTCAACTTTGACTTTCTCGCCAAAATATACATTCGGTTCAATAATGACGTCGTCGTCAATCTGCGTATCATAAGAAAAATAAACACTATCGGGTCGCAACATAGTAACACCCGCCAACATCAGCTCGCGCGCTTTGCGTTTTTGCCACAACGTTTCGGCGTTAGCTAATTCCACGCGCGTATTGACGCCAATAACACTTTCAAAAGGTATATGGATTGCCCTGACATCAAGGTTTTGCGCCACACCAATCGCGACAATATCTGTGAGATAATATTCTTTTTTAATGTTGTTGTTTTGAACATTTTCAAGCAATGATAGAGCTAATTTGCCATTGATAGCCATGACCCCACCATTACAAAATCTTATCTTTTTTTGTTCGTCCGTTGCGTCCTTTTCTTCAACAATTGCCTGAAGCTTTCCGTCAACTTCCAATAAACGCCCATATCCTGAAGGCGTATCGGTTTCAAACCCCATAACAACAATGTCGGCACCGCCCGCCAATTCTTCCCGCGCCCGCTTTAACCAGTGTGCTTCAATGAGCGGTGTATCACCGAACACAATCAAAACATCGTCAAAGTTTTTTTCCAGAATTTGACGAGCGGCCAAAACAGCATGGGCAGTACCGAGCCGTTCTTTTTGCTCATAAATGTTGATACGACCGGAAATATTGATATCACCTGCAAACTCTCTTACCGCTGAAGAAACTTGTTGTGCACCTCGACCGACAATAATAGCAATTTCCCCTTCACCAATTGAGCGTACCTGTTGCACGACATGGCAAATAAGTGGCAGCCCTGCTATTTTATGAAGAACTTTCGGCACCGACGACTTCATACGTATGCCCTCGCCCGCTGCCAGAATAACAGAAAGACAACTACGCTCCATGATTAGCCTCTTAACCTAAAAAAGATTACGGAAAAAGTTGACGATATCAGACCAACTCAATGCCTCGATACTGCTGAGAGAAGGGTATTTTTCCAATAGCCAGAACGAAACATTTTGCATGTCGCCGGTTAAAAACAGAACACCCGCAATTATCAATAAAATTCCGATAATTTTTTCTACTTTTCCCAAATGCATTCTGAACGAACTTAAAAACCACATGAAAAAATTTGAAAAAAGTGCCGACAGAATAAAGGGAATAGCAAGTCCAAGCGAATAAATTCCCAATAAAAAGGCGCCTTCCGCGACCGATTCCTTTGTCCCGGCAAAAGTCAGGATAGGGCCAAGTACTGGCCCGACACAGGGTGTCCAGCCAAAGGCAAATGCCAGACCGATAATATATGCGCCGATCGGACCTGCCGGTGTTGTTCGCGTTTGAAAACGAACTTCTCGTGACAGAACACCGATTCTAAAAACACCTAAAAAATTGAGACCGAAAACAATAATAATGACACCGGCAACTTTTGCCAATATATCGCGATACTGACCGATAAAATGACCAATAGTGCTTGCTGTTGCACCAAGCGCAATGAAAACTGTTGAAAAACCCAATGAAAAAGCAATAGCGGCAATCAACAATGCGAGACGGATTGGTCTTTCATTTCGCGTAGTATATTGGCGAAAATCTTCAACGCTCACCCCTGCCATATAACATAAATACGGCGGTACCAGCGGCAAAACACACGGTGAAAGAAATGATAAGGCACCGCCCAAAAACACCCCGAATGTCGATAATTCTGAAAACAACTGTCTCTTTCCGTAAAGTTTGTGGTGTTTTATCTTATATTAACTGATATGAAAACCGTCATTTTCATGAAAACTTGCCCTATTTAAAAACGGTTCCATCACATAAATATGACAAATTCAATATACACAATACCATTAAAATATCGAAACTATGAAGCAAATGGCCAACAGCTCAACGGTTAAAAAGGTATCTCATGACAACTGAAAAAAAACCGGATGAAAATACCGTCGAGAATAACGCATTCCAAAAGTCACCACGTTTTCTATATCTGCTGAAAACCTCTGTTGTTCCTTTGCTAGGGCTGACCATCGCTGCAATATCGTTTTTTGTTTTATGGGAATTGTTAAAAACAACTTCCAGACATGACACGATGGAAGCTTTTCGAAGCTATACCACGCCTACTCTTTTGCTGGCTGTCCTTTTTACCTGCATCAGCTATTGCGGAATTGCACTTTATGACGTTGTCGCAGCACGCACTATTGCTCCGGGCAAAATTACGACACCGGTAGCCGCACTTGCCGGTTCGGCTGGCTATGCGGTTTCCAATGCGCTCGGTTTTTCGTTTTTAACAGGCGGGGCACTGCGCTATCGTGTCTATGCTGGCGAAGGTATCGGCCTTGCCGATATAGGACGCATTATCAGTATGTCATGGTTTTCAATGTGGTTTGCATTGTTGGCCGTGATTGGCTTTGCCCTTGCTTTCGAGCCAGAAAATCTGCCGTGGCTCGGCACACTGAATCTAACTTTCGACCGGATTGCCGGAACTGTTGTTATTTTCGTTCTTATTAGTCTCATCATATGGCTTTATGGCGGTGCAAGAGAGCTGAAAGTCGGTCCCTTATCCTTGAAACTTCCCGGCTCGCGCGGTGCTTTAATGCAAATTTTTGCCGGTCTTGTCGATATTACCGCTGCTTCCGCCACTCTTTATGTGCTCATGCCAGCCGACCTGCAAACAGGATTTGCTGCTTTTACACTGGTTTTCTCCGTCGCTATTGTGATCGGTGTTGTCAGCCATTCACCTGGCGGGCTCGGTGCTTTTGAAGCTATTCTGATTGGCGGTCTCGGTCTTGCAGGCAACGCAAAAGGTGTTGCCGCGCTCCTCGTCTACCGGCTCATTTATACAATTTTGCCTCTGGTTGTTGCTATAATCGGCATAGCAATTTGGGAAATTCTGCGCCAACGCAAGCGTGTCTCGGCCAAAGCGGCGCAAGTATCGCGCATTATCGAGCCGATGATACCTTTTGTTTCGGCCGGTCTTACGTTTCTTGCTGGTGTGGTTATGCTGATATCGGTTGTCACACCCGGGCGTCGCATAAGACTCGATGTTTTGTCGGATGCACTTCCGCTAATTTTCATCGAGACGTCAAATCTTGCGGCAAGCCTCATTGGAGTTACGCTACTCGTTGTTTCTTACGGGTTGGCAAGAAGGCTTGTAAACGCCTGGTTTGTTACGATTTTCCTGTTGCTCGCCGGTGCCGTTTTTTGCTTTACCAAAGGTCTCGATTGGGAAGAAGCCACTATTTTATGTATGTTTGCTCTCATATTATGGAGCTTTAAACGTTCATTCTATCGGCGGCCATTAAATAACGGCTTAACGATTAGTTGGGGTTGGCTTGCCAGTATCGGTGCTTTTGCTTGTGCTGTTATCTGGCTCGGCTTTTTTGTTTACCGCCATGTCGAATATTCAAACGAGTTATGGTGGAGCTTTGCCTGGAATGCGAATGCTCCGCGTTTTCTTCGTGCCAGTGTCGTTATATTTTCGGTTATTTTTATCGTTGCACTTTATAACATTATTCACTACCCGCTTCGCAAACATTCAAAACACGAAACGGTGATTCCCGATTGTATTCCCAGACTTGTGGCTCAGTCACCTTATTCGGATACCGCATTGGCACTTTTAGGAGATAAACAATTTCTTATTTCTGCCAATGAAGATGGATTTATCATGTATAGTAAATCTGGCGGAAGTCTCATTGCATTGGGCGAACCGATAAGCAATGACGAAAAAGTATTGAGCGATCTGGCATGGGAGTTTCGCAAACATGCCGACAGCGCCGCATTGCGAACTGTTTTTTATGGTGTCGGCCCACGCCATTTGCCACTCTATCTAGATATGGGGCTTTCGGCAATCAAACTTGGTGAAGTTGCAAAAGTCTATTTACCCGATTTTTCATTAGAAGGCCCCAAACGCCAGCCGTTCCGCTATGCCGAACGCAAAGCAACCCGGGAGGGCCTTAATTTTTCTATCATTCCCGCCCATGACGTCGAAAATCACCTTCCTGCGCTGCGTCATGTTTCTGACACCTGGCTTGCATCAAAGTCGGGAGCAGAAAAACGCTTCTCGATTGGTTATTTCAATGAAGACTTTCTCAAACGATTTGATGTTGCCGTCATGACCAAAGACGACCAGATTGTTGCATTTGCCAATGTTTGGAAAAGCGGCAACCACAACGAAATAACCGTTGATATGATGCGCTATCTACCAAACGTGTCGAAAGTTATGATGGACGCTTTATTTGCCCACTTATTGCTCTACGGCAAGGAACAGGGTTATCAATGGTTTAATCTTGGGGCTGCTCCACTGGCCGGACTTTCGGCAAATCGTTTGGCTGCCCGTTGGCAACGCATCGGCTCGTTCATTTATCGTCGAGGGCGTGAACTTTATCATTTTGACGGATTAAAAACTTTTAAAGATAAATTCGACCCGGTTTGGTCGCCTCATTATCTGATCTGTCCGGGCGGATTTGAAACGGCTAAAGTTTTCTTTGATGTTACAACACTTATCAACGGCAATCCTTTGGAGTTTTTACGCAAATGACAATCCGACGTATCATTTTACTGGTATTGGCCGTGTGTGTGGTTGCGGCAGTAGTTTATGGCGTTCTTCATCGTGGAAAAATCAACCGTTTGTGGGCCGGTTTTACCGGTTCAACCGCGCCGATCGTTTATGCTGAAGGCGAGAGATTAACGGATATACCGGTTTTTCTGCCGCAAGGCGATATCAGAGGGCTTGTTATTCTGGTTTCTGACGCGGGCGGTGCCAAAACCCGTGAAGCGGATATGTCTGCGGCATTATTGAAACGCAATCTCATTGTTGCTCTGGTAAATTTTGACGCTTGGCGGCAAGAGCTTGATAAGGAAGATGGTGAATGTATTTATCTTGTTTCCGATCTTGAAGCGTTATCCAAAGATGTATTGCGACGTTTGGATCTTGATGTTTATTTTCACCCAGTTGTCGTCGGAATTGGCGAAGGCGGGGCAATTGCGTATGCGGCGGCGGCCGATTCACCTGAAAATACATTGGCCGGTACAGTGGTCCTCGACCCCTCACCGTCATCTCACACCCGCCTCCCCTCATGTACAGAAGAAGCACATGCAACAAAATCTTCTGACGGTGGTTTTACTTATCAGTTAGGTGTAAAAATTCCCTCTCCTGCAACGATCGTTAGCAATAATGTTGCCAGCAACGATATAAAAGCCGCTGCACGAGAAAAAACTGCCGCACTGATTAATGATACGGCTTTTGAAACTCGTTTAAAAACATCTGCTGATACGGCACTTGACTATGCCATTCGTGATGCCGCTGATGCGGATCTTCCAATAATTGATATGCCATCGAAAAATCCAGCAAAAGCACTTGTTATATTTTTCTCCGGAGATGGTGGCTGGCGTGATATTGATATGGAAATCGGCGATCTTTTTCAAAATCAGGATGTTCATGTAATCGGTATTGACTCTCTGCGTTATTTCTGGAGCACCCGGACACCTGAAGAAATAGCAAAAGATATCGAACAACTTATCGAGGAAGCCGATCCCCAACAAAATTTACCGGTTGCCCTTTTCGGCTATTCATTCGGCGCAGACATCTTGCCATTTGCTTGGCAACTACTTGATAAATCCGTGCAAAAACAAACCGTTATGATTGCACTTATGGGAGTGTCCAATACCGCTGATTTTCAGATTTCGATTGATGGCTGGTTAGGTGGTAGCGGTGACACACCTGTTCTAACAGAGTTGCAAAAAATGCCAATGGAAAAAACCGTTTGTGTTTATGGCGAAGATGAAGACGACACAGCCTGCCCGGACCCATCTTTGAGTGCAATGCAACGTATCAAGTTACCCGGCGGGCACCATTTTGACGAAGACTATCAAAGTCTTGCTAAAACCCTCCATTCAATTTTACTGGAAAAAGCAAAGCTTGAAAAAACTCAATGAGATAAACACTATCAGTGTAGGGAGAATTTGTTCTTGCTAATTTGCCCTACTTTTTCTTGTTCGCCTTATTCTAAGGCAAACAGTTTTTCGAGGTCTGCTTTTTGAAGTTGATATTTTGCAAACAGGAACTTTTACTTAAGCCAACTGATAGAAGGAGAGATTTTGTATTTTGAAAGTTTTATTGCGATGAAATCGGTTTTTTTATCACAAAAATCAAACGGTACCGACGTGTTAATCGAAGGAACGCAGAACGGTTTTTTGTCATTAGAAAGTCCGTACCTAAAAATTAGCGGCATTGATCAGTGCTTTTATTTTGTTAATTCCTGATTGGTGCCGATATTGCAGATACGAATAATTACGCCGGGATTTGCCAAGCACAAGGACATTTTCAAGCAATCTCTTGCCGTAACAAATGAGCCACGATTTCTGTTCGTCGGAACGGCATTTGCTTTCGATTATGCCATCTTTGTTCTCGTTTGAGATATGCGGGTTGCTCCGCTGCTCAGGCGTTGCGCAGCATCCAAATGGCATTTCATGGGTTAATCTTCGGCTGAAAATTTTGCTGCCATCGGCCTACCATTTTAATATGGCTCGTTATTTTCTGTTTTCTGTTTTTACTCTCGATCGCTGGGCGGCTGCCCTTGTCTGCACTCAAACACCCACCAGTGCGATTAATCCGGTTAAAACAAGAATTTTTAATTTCAGCTATTACTTCATTAAGCCTGTCTGCAATGTACAAAAATAAATTTGGTTCGCTTTAACAGCACTTAAAACCGCCTTTGCCGCCGTAGCGCGCATCTTGGCGCTCACGAAAGAACTCATTATACGACATTGGTTGCTGCTCGGGATGAACCGCGCTCATATGGGCAACATAATTATCATAATCAGGAACACCGATCATAAGTTTGGCTGTTTGGCCAAGAAACTTACCAAAGCTCATAAAATTCATACACATTAAAGCCTCCGCATCGTTTTGATATAGTGTCGCATGAACGACACTATATCGCTATATTTTATTAAGCAACCTTATCGTTGGGAACCAGCGGTGTTGGCGGAAAAGGTTCATATGGCAGTTCACAAACTGTTGGCTTTTCATTTTTAAGAGCCTTTAGCGCGGTTTTGATTGCAAATAAGGTCAACAATAATACAACAAACATAAACAATGCCGTTAAAACACCATTGACGTAGTTTCCGATTGCTTGCTGCTTGGTAGCTGCTTTGCCTGCGGCAACAAAAAAGCTGAGTTTTGCATCGAACACTTTTTCCCAGCCGGCCGTCATTGTGCAGACGAACAACCATGTTGCTGGCAAAATCGCCACCCAGGCATAACGTTGTTGCTTCATTTTAAACAATACGACGGTGCATAACAACAATGCCACTGCCGCAAGCATTTGGTTGGCAATGCCAAACAAAGGCCAAAGCGAATAAATACCACCTTTTGGGTCGACAGCACCTTGATAAACGAAATAGCCCCACATCAGTACAACCAAAGCAGTGGAAATGAGGTTGGCACCTAAATTGTCTGTCTTGCGCATATGTGGAAAAACAGTTCCCAATAAATCCTGAAGCATAAAGCGTGCCGAGCGTGTTCCGGCATCAACCGCCGTCAAAATGAACAGCGCTTCAAACAGAATTGCAAAATGATACCAGAAAGACATACTCATCCAGCCGGCTAAAGCATTATGAAGAATACGTGCCATACCCACAGCCAAGGTCGGCGCACCGCCGGTTTTTGCGATAATTGTTTCTTCGCCGACCTCTTTGGCTATGTTGGTCAAAGTTTCCGGAGTGACATGAAATCCCCAACTCGAAACAACGGCTGAAGCGGATTGAACAAGATCGCCGGTACCACCGGGAAGCAGAACACCCAAAGGAGAATTCATTGAGAAATAAACACCGGGATTGATAACGCATGCCGCAATCAAAGCCATGATTGCCACAAAAGACTCCATCAACATACCGCCATAGCCAATAAAACAGGCCTGATCTTCGTTTGCCAGCATTTTCGGCGTTGTGCCCGACGCAATAAGTGCATGAAACCCCGATACCGCACCACATGCAATCGTAATAAATAGGAAGGGAAAAAGATCACCGCCCCAGACAGGCCCCGTTCCATCAACATATTTGGTAAGGGCCGGCATTTCCAGCATCGGACGAACAACAACAATACCAACAGCCAAGGCGATAATGGTACCAATTTTCAAAAAAGTCGAAAGATAGTCGCGCGGAGCAAGTAACAACCATACAGGCAACACCGCAGCAACAAAACCATAAATGATAATCATCACAGTAAGGGTCGTTGCCTCATAATTAAACCATGAAGCATAAGAACTATCTTTTATCCAGCCACCCGAAACAATACCAAACAATAAAAGCACAAGACCGATAACTGAAACTTCACCAATTCGTCCAGGGCGAATATAGCGCAAATAAATTCCCATGAAAAAAGCCAGCGGAATTGTAAATGCTACTGTGTATGTTCCCCACGAACTGCCAGCCAGGGCCTTGACAACGACCATTGCCAAGACACCCAGAATGATAATCATGATCATAAAACAAGCAATAAGAGCAATAACACCTGCCACATCGCCCATTTCTTCGCGAACGAGTTCTCCCAACGAACGGCCATCATGTCTTGTTGAAATGAACAAAACCATAAAATCCTGCACGGCACCGGCCAAAACACAGCCAGCCAATATCCATAGCAGCCCCGGGAGATAGCCCATCTGGGCGGCAAGCACAGGACCAACAAGAGGCCCGGCTCCGGCAATAGCCGCAAAGTGATGGCCAAACAGAATTTTTTCATCCGTTGGAACATAATCAAGACCGTCATTGCGCCGATAAGCGGGCGTCATCCGTGTGCTATCGGCTTTCAGAACGGTATTTGAAATAAAAAGCCCATACAGTCGATAGGCAACGAGGTAAACACAAACAGCGGCGACGACAATCCACATAGCATTGACCGCCTCGCCTCTATTGAGAGCAATATAGGCTAACGAAAATGCACCCAATATTGCTAATATGACCAAAATAATTATTTGGGGTGCAGTCAGAGTTTTTCGAACAGCTGCCATACTTCTCCTCCTATGGGAAACAATTTTTAAGTTATTTTTTCCAAGTATTTCAAGTCAAAAAGGCTGCTAAAAAGCCCGATAATTTTTATTATTATTTTTTACGCCTTGTCTATCACAATTAATAAAATGCAAATTATTATCTGTGCATATCCGAAACAACGGAAAATTCCGTTGAAAAAGGTCTCAAAAGCGTTTCGCCACATTATTTTTCAGAAATTTCTTTTTTAAATAGCGCGCCATTGCACTAAAAATTTGATTTACGTTTGCTATAGTTTTTCTGTCAGAAAATCACTCCGTTGCGATGAACAGACCAGATGGATTTATTAATTTCGCGCCGCCCGCAAATAGATTCTTTGCCTGTTCCACGGTCGTGCAGGCCCGCCTTTTATTGCAAAAACAACATTACCGGCGCGGCTGACAGCCGCACTTCCCTTCAATGCCAAATCGCGAGGCGTAATAAGCTGTTGTTCACTACAACCAGTCGGTTGCTCATTGCGAAAGTCTCGATTCTTCAACGGAACATTTGCCAAAAGCACAACTATATCTGCATCACTACAAGTAAGTTCGCTACCATTGCCGTTTTCTATGACTGCTACTTTTAGCCCTCCTTTTTGTTCAGCTGAACAAATGCCGTCAGAACATCCAAATTGTGCCCCTTTTTGTTCGCCTTGGCGCACCGGCCCGACAATATTGACAAGTCTATAGGAACGTTTCCAAACGTCGGTGGTAAATTTCGATGGCTTTACTTCGCCGATAAAAAGTGTTCGATTATCGACAAACCCAACAGCACGAGCATCTTCTGAAACAAGTAAGGCTGGCGGTTTTTGCAGTAAGGCAATCAAAATTCCCAAAAGGAAGAAAAATACCGAAATCAGGCACAATCTTGTTCTACAACACACCAGAATGACAAGACCAAAGGATAAAAAAATCAAAGCACCGCGCGGCATCATACCGGGATTTAAATCGGGCGATATTGATGCCACACTATATGCTATCTGTTCGACAATTTTTACTCCCCACCCCATAATTTGCAAAGGCCACCATTCCAAACCGAATGGCATTGCAACCGCCGAAAGAAGCGCAAAGGGCATAACTGCAATCGACATAACGGGAAAGGCTATCGCGTTACTGATAATTCCGAGCGGTGCCGTATTGGCAAAGTGATAGGCGGCAAAAATTCCGCTGGAAAGCCCTGCTACAAGCGAGGCAACAGCAGTTGAAATTAAGGGAAATAGTATGAAATAAACAATGCCTGCGCCAACAAATTTCGGCACAGTCTTTTGATAGGCATAATGTTTTCTTGTCCACCAGCCAAACACTGCAATCAAAACCGCAGTTGCCGAAAAAGACATCTGGAAACTTGGACCCAAAACTTCATGCGGTTCCAGTATCAGCGTTATCAATGCCGCAATGGCAAGATTTCTCATTGTGATGGCGGAGCGGTCAAAAAGTATGGCCACAAGCATAACCGCAACCATAATAAAGCTGCGCTGTGCAGCAACATCAGCTCCCGACAATAACAGATAAAAAGCAGCTACAATAAGGGCTATCGCAGCAGCAATTTTCTTTGATGGATAAGCGGAAGAAAAACCAGGAAAAAACGCAAGTAATGTTCTGACAACGATAAGCACCATGCCGCTTACCATAGCCATGTGCAAGCCGGAAATCGATAAAATATGTGCAAGGCCGGCAATCCGTAACGCTTCATTTGTCTGCGAAGATATGCCGCCCCGATCGCCGGTAATTAATGCGCTGGCAACGCTTCCTGTTTCTCCGCTGATGGCATTTGTTATCTTCGCCGTCATTGCTAGGCGCAAACGTGAAACTGCTAAACCTAGACGATCAACAATAAAATGCGGTGGTGAAACTATAATATGTTTTGCTTTACCAAGAAAATAGCCTTGTGCGCCTATAGATTGGAAATAGTTGTAGAAGCTGAAATCAAAGCTGCCCGGCCTGATTGGCCCGGATGACGCTCGCAACTTAACCCGCCCGTGAATTCCATCGCCGGGTTTAAAATCAACGCCATTATTAGTCAATACCGTCAACTTTACCCGCTGCGGCGGATATTTTAAGGAAGGATTTTCTGTCATCATCACATCAATTATCAGACGCGACTTTCCTTTTACGGTTTTTTCGCCGGATACAACACGACCGGTTAAAACCGTCGATACATCGGATCCAAGCATAGGCGTTGCCATGCGCCATGTCTCGACCTTTGCAAAAACTGCTCCAAGAACAATGCAGACCACCATTGCGGCGATAAAAAAGGCCGGGCGATAATGTCGTAAAAGAACAAATAGACCCGTTATCACAACAAAATATCCGCAAAGGCGAGAGCCTTCCGGTTCATAGGGCAGACAGAAATAGATAACTGCACCCACTGTCATAAAGACCGGTATTGTTAAAAAAATGATTCCATGGTCAATCTCGTGATCTGCTAAAGCCTTAAGCTGGCGCCATGTAAAAGCCAGTTTTGACGAGATATAATTTAACCCTGTTCTATGTGGAGGAATAAATGA
Organism: uncultured Bartonella sp.; assembly: GCF_945285465.1. Classification (GTDB taxonomy): domain Bacteria; phylum Pseudomonadota; class Alphaproteobacteria; order Rhizobiales; family Rhizobiaceae; genus Bartonella. Next base: position 40,623 of record NZ_CALYQK010000002.1, read on the forward strand.
TATATCATCAGGCAGACTCACGACATGCCGTTCACGCGGACTGTAAAGCCCTGTGGCAGATCTTGTTTCGATCTTACCTGATGCATCTGTATCTGGTTTGTGTTCGACCGCGTATTTTGGCTTTATAATTCTGCTCGTTCCCTTTGGTATGACTATTGCATGCCTTTGAGTCTATGCTAATGATTTGACGTCATACTGACAACGAAATACATGTAAATATCTGGAGACATTATGTCCACGCCTGTAGTTACCCGTTTTGCCCCTTCGCCCACCGGTTTTCTTCATATTGGAGGAGCGCGTACTGCCCTTTTCAACTGGCTTTATGCAAAACATACCGGCGGAAAAATGTTGCTTCGCATCGAAGACACTGACAGGGAACGTTCAACCGAAGCGGCGGTCAAAGCAATTATCGACGGATTGGACTGGCTGGGTTTAACATGGGATGGAGAACCGATTTCACAGTTTTCGCGCGTTGACCGTCATCGCGAGGTGGCCGAGCAACTGGTAAAAAATGGCAAGGCCTATTATTGCTATGCCACACCTGAAGAACTCGCCGAAATGAGAGAAAAAGCCAGAGCAGAAGGAAAGCCGCCGCGCTATAACGGAATTTGGCGTGATCGCGATCCATCAGAAGCACCAAAAGGTGTAAAGCCGGTCATAAGAATAAAAGCGCCCCATGATGGCGAAACTGTTGTTCATGACCGTGTGCAGGGTGAAGTGCGTTTTCCCAATAAGGATCTTGATGATTTCATTATTCTGCGTTCTGACAAAACTCCCACTTATATGCTTGCAGTCGTTGTTGATGATCATGATATGGGAGTGACGCATATTATTCGTGGCGATGACCATTTAACCAATGCCGCCCGTCAGACAATTCTGTTTGATGCCATGGGCTGGGCCGTGCCGGTAATGGCGCATATTCCGCTTATTCATGGTGCTGATGGCGCAAAATTGTCGAAAAGACATGGTGCGCTGGGTGTTGATGCCTATCGTAGAATGGGATATCTACCCGTCGCATTGCGCAATTACCTTGTACGCCTTGGCTGGAGCCACGGCGATGATGAAATTATCTCTACCGAAGATATGATTTCATGGTTTGATATTAATGACATCAATAAAGGTGCTGCACGTTTCGACTTTAAAAAGCTTGAAGCCATTAATGGTCAATATATGAGGATGGCCGATGACAATGAGCTTTTGCAATCTGCTCTTGCGATTTTGCCGGAAATCGAGGGTGGCAAAGAAATTGAACAAAAACTCGATGAAAAAAGGCGTGCCGAGTTTTTACAAGCGATGCCGGAATTGAAAGAACGGGCAAAAACGCTTGTCGAACTGATTGATAATGCCGGTTTTATCTTTGCCAATCGCCCGCTGAAGCTTGATGAAAAGGCTGCAAACCTTTTAAATTCCGAAGGAAAAGCTATTTTAAAAGCTGTTTATCCGGTTCTTCAGTCCTGTGCAAACTGGGATAAGGAACAACTCGACCACGCGATCAGGCAATATGCTGAAAGTGCACAATTAAAACTTGGCAAAGTGGCCCAGCCTTTACGTGCCGCTCTGACTGGAAAAGCGGTATCACCCGGCGTATTTGACGTTTTGGTTACGTTGGGACGCGAAGAGTCACTTGCCCGTATTCATGATCAGATAGCATGAAATCTTCGCGCAAAAATTAACAGTTTCCGATATTTGATGCCACAGCTTTCAGAAATGAGCTGTAGTATTCTTGATTTCTGGAAAATTCGGTCAAGCACTTACCCAATCAAGCAAGATTCGCACATTGCATCTGCGAAATCACACAAGATTGACATTAGTAACGGCAAATTACCCTTTTTTCCGATTGCAAGTGCGGGCTTTTCGGCTAGTCTGAATGGCAATAGCGGCGGTAAAACTGGCCGCAATAGTGTGCGATCTGGTGTTATGCATTAAAAACACTATTGACCCATGTCGAACATTTGAAAGGGAAGATTCATGTTAGACAATAAAGCTCATATAACAATTGATGGCAAAAGCATCGAGCTACCAGTGCGCAAAGGCACAATGGGGCCCGATGTTATTGAAATTGCACCTCTTTATAAGGAAACCGGTACATTTACATATGATCCCGGCTTCACTTCGACCGCCTCATGTGAATCGAAAATAACCTATATTGATGGAAATAAAGGTGTATTGCTCTATCGTGGATATTCCATAGATCAGCTTGCCGAACATGGCGACTTCCTGGAAACTTGTTATCTTCTTTTATACGGAGAATTACCGACAAAAAAACAAAAAACCGAATTTGACCGGACAATTATGCAACATACGATGGTGCACGAGCAATTTGCCCGTTTTTTCCACGGATTTCGCCGGGATTCGCATCCTATGGCCGTCATGGTTGCCTGTCTTGGCGCTATGTCGGCTTTTTATCATGACTCACTGGACATTTCCGACCCGCGCCAAAGAATGATTGCCTCTATTCGTTTGATTTCCAAGGTACCTACTTTGGCAGCAATGGCTTATAAATATTCTATCGGCCAACCATTCGTCTATCCGCGCAATGGGCTGAGCTATGCCGGTAATTTTCTGCAGATGTGTTTTGCGGTTCCTTGTGAAGAATATAAGGTCAATCCCGTTCTAGCCCGGGCCATGGACCGCATTTTTATTCTGCACGCCGACCATGAACAAAATGCGTCAACCTCAACCGTTCGTCTTGCCGGCTCTTCGGGAGCTAATCCATTTGCATGTATTGCCGCCGGTGTTGCCTGCTTGTGGGGGCCAGCGCATGGTGGTGCAAATGAAGCCTGTCTGAAAATGTTACAGGAAATCGGCTCTGTTGACAGGATTCCCGAGTTTATCGCCCGCGCAAAAGACAAAAATGATCCGTTCCGTCTTATGGGCTTTGGTCATCGCGTCTATAAAAACTATGACCCGCGCGCAAAGATTATGCAAAAAACCTGTCATGAAGTACTGGGCGAACTTGGCATTAAAGATGATCCGTTGCTCGATATTGCTATGGAACTTGAACATATTGCTCTTCACGATGACTATTTTGTCGAGAAAAAACTTTACCCGAATGTCGATTTTTATTCCGGCATTACCCTGAAAGCATTAGGGTTCCCGACGGATATGTTTACTGTTTTGTTTGCTTTGGCTCGTTGTGTCGGCTGGGTCGCCCAATGGAAAGAAATGATTGAAGATCCGGCACAGAAAATCGGCCGTCCGCGGCAGCTCTATACGGGAGCCGCCCTTCGCGAATATGTCGAGCTCGATAAGCGTAAATAATCACGGCACAAGACCAGCTTGGTCTTCTGTCGGCCAAACAAAAAAACCCTCTAAGTTATTCCTAGCGGGTTTTTTATTAAAAAATGCCGTTCTGCTACTCAGAATTTTCGAGACTATTGCCAGCGATAAAAACAGTCTGACCTAACCTATAAATTACCGTTGTTTATAAAATTGCCTGTCTCAATGCGACAATACAGAAGCATCGATCAACGCGACATTCCCCAGTCAATAAAATTGACTGGAAAAACCATTAATTTAATGGTGGTTTATTGGGCCGTATAACCGCCATCTATAACGAGCTCCGAACCCGTCACAAATCCCGATTCATCGGAAGCAAGATAAAGAATGCCGTAAGCGATATCATCCGGCGTCCCCAACTTTCCAATAGGATGCAAAGTAATAAGTTCAGCTTTTCTTTCTTCAACATCCGTACCGCTTTCTTTGGTACTTTCTTCCACCATCGGCGTCCAGATAAAGCCCGGGTGAACAGAATTGACACGAATACCATAGCCCGATTTAGCACAGTGCAATGCCGCCGATTTGGTAAACAATCTGACGCCGCCCTTGCTGGCATTATAGGCTGCAAGGTTTGGATCGCCTACCAGCCCTTCAATAGAGGAAAGGTTTATGATCGAACCACTTTTCTGATATTTCATAGCGCGAATTGCTTCACGCGTGCCAAGAAATACCGCATCAAGATTAATCGACTGGACAAAACGCCATCTTTCCAGTGTTTCCTCTTCCGCCGAGGCTGAATATCCGACACCAGCATTATTGACCAATATATCTAACCGCCCGAATAAATTAACAGTATCATCAACAACTTTTTTCCATTGGCTTTCGTCCGCAACATCATGCTTCATGAATTTGGCAGTGCCGCCAGCCTGGTTTATTGCAGATTCAACCTGTTGACCAAGAGCTTCATCAATATCCGTTAAAACAACCTTGGCACCCTCTTTGGCAAGAAGACGCGATGTTGCTTCTCCTAATCCTTTAGCGCCGCCGGTGACAATTGCTACCTTGTCTTTAACCCGCATTTTAATTCTCCTCATCCAACTTGACAATTTATCTCTTTATTCAGCCGAGATAGTAATATATCTAACAGATAAAGTGCTTAACGTACAATTGTTAAACGTTCTGCTGCACGCGTAATTGCTGTATAAAGCCAACGTTCCCGTGTTTCACGAAATGCAAAACTTTCATCAAATAACACGACATTATCCCACTGTGAACCTTGCGCCTTATGTACGGTCAAAGCGTATCCATAATCGAAATCATCGTAACGTCGCTTCATCTGCCAGGATATCTCGCTATCAGGATCTTCAAAAATTGCTTTTAACAATTTAATTTTAGCAACACCACGGTCGTCATCTTCGGGCGTAACCAGCAGAATAATTCCCGGTTTTATTGTTTCTTTCGATGCCGTCAGAACCTTCCATAACGAGCCGTTCAGCAAGCCCTTGGCCGGATCATTGCGCAGGCAAACAAGCTTGTCTCCCGCTTGCGGGTAATCGGCACCAAAACCTTTCAATTCACGCAAGCGTTTATTATAAAGGCGGCGTGTTCTGTTAATGCCTAACAGAACCTGATCAGCTTCAAGGACCAATTGTTGGTCAACCTGTTTACGAGGTATTACTTTTGCCGTGCCATAGTCGCCATATTGTATGTTGCGTCCTTCGCGTACATCCATGGCCAACCGAATAATCGGATTGTCCTGCGCCTGGCGGTGAATTTCCGTCAACAGAAAATCCGGCTCATGTTCGGTAAAAAAACCTCCACCCGATATTGGCGGCAACTGCCCCGGGTCGCCCAAAACCAAGATCGGCGTGCCAAAACTCATTAAATCACGCCCCAATTGTTCATCAACCATTGAACATTCGTCAATGACAACAAGTTTTGCTTGTGCAACAGGACTTTGCCGATTTATCGAAAACATCGGTGCCATCGACGTTTTACCCGTCGTTTCGTCGGCAACTTCTTCTTCCCCCCTCGGGCGATAGATCAATGAATGGATAGTTCGGGCATTACTTGCCCCTTTACTGCGCAGAACTTGCGCAGCTTTCCCGGTAAAAGCGGCAAATTGCACCGTGCCGTCAACACTTTCAGCAAAATATCTTGCCAATGTTGTTTTGCCTGTACCGGCATAGCCGAACAAACGAAATACAGGTGATCTGCCATTTTTTAGCCACGCGGCCACTTTTGTCAGAGCACTATCTTGTTCGGGTGAAAATTGCATATGACAACCAAATAGGATTCGACGGATAAGGGCAAGTCTTTTATAATAGCAGCTTTCAAAGTCCGGCATTCCTAGCACAGGCGGAAAATATGTTAAAGGTAGACATTGGCCAGCGGTTCGATCTTGATATACCGCTCATCCAGGCACCGATGGCCGGTGTTTCTACGCCGGTTCTTGCCGCAAAGGTTTGCAATAGCGGTGGCATCGGCTCGCACGGGCTTGGTGCATTATCTGTGTTTAAAGCTGCCCGTGCGATTGCTGCTTTGCGCGAGATGACACATCGTCCGGTTAATAATAATTTTTTTGTCATAAGCCGCGCCCTTTAGATAAGGAAATCGAAAAAAAATGGCTCGACAATCTTCAGCCATAGTTTCATCGTTTTTTACAGCAGCCACCACAAAGCTTGCACCCAATATATGATAGTTTTAATACGAATGATGAACTTTTAAAACTCGCCATCAATGAAAAGCCTGCTATTGCCAGCTTTCATTTCGGCATTCCCGATAGCGAAAAAATACACGCACTGAAACAGGCAGGTATTTTTCTTACGGCGTCGGCAACCAATCTTGATGAAGCAAAAACAATAGAAAAAGCTGGCGTCGATGCAGTGATTGCTCAAGACTATGAAGCTGGCGGGCATCGCGCAATATTTGACGAGAATTCCCCTGATTCATGCCTGTCACTTGTTCCACTGATGATGATATTAATAAAACATATTAAAATTCCAGTAATTGCTGCGGGCGGAATTATGGATGGTCATGACATTGCCGCCATGATTAAACTGGGGCGGGTGCCATACAAATGGGAACAGCTTTTATCAGCTGTGATGAATCTGAGGCCGATATTGGCTATAGACAAACACTTGCCAGCCAATCGGCTTATCAAACGTTGATGACTAGAATATTTTCCGGCCGGCCAGCCCATGCCCTCTGCAATCACTTTACCCGATATATGGCAACGCAATCGGAAAATAGTGTACCACCCTACCCCTATGCCTATGATGCGGCAAAAAATTTGATTAAAGCAGCCTCATTACATGGTGATTTTCATTACGGTGCCTATTGGGCAGGACAAGGCGCACCGCTTTCGCGCCCAATGAGAGCCGATTTGCTGATGGCCTGCCTTAAACAGGAATATCTTGAATCTTTCTGACTTTTTATAGCGCAGATATCGGTGCACCTTTTAATGGTGACCCCGATTTTCACATACCATCCGGACCACGATTCATGGCTGAAACACCGGTGCGGCATATTTCTACCAGTCCCAAAGGACGCATAATAGATATAAATTGGTCAACTTTGGCTGTACGCCCTGTAATTTCAAAAATAAAGTGTTCAACAGTGGCATCAATGACCTTGGCTCGAAATGCTTCGGCCAACCGCAATGCTTCGATGCGATCGGCACCCTCGCCAGCAACCTTGATAAGTGCTAATTCGCGTTCGATCGGACCTTCCTGACCCAGTTCGCGTGCCCGAACCGTTAAATCAACAACACGGTGCACCGGCACAATACGCTCCAACTGATGCCTTATCTGATCAAGAACCTGCGGGGTTGCGCGCGTCACAACAGTGATACGCGACAAGCGTTGCTCATGTTCTGTCTCCGAAACTGTCAGACTTTCAATATTATAACCTCTTCCCGAAAATAGACCAATAACGCGGGCCAACACTCCCGGCTCATTATCGACCAACACCGCAAGCATATGCGTTTCCATCGGATCGTTATCCGGCTCGATAAAATAAGCTGAGCCAAAGCTTAAATTCTGTGCATTCATCATTCTTGTTCCTTATACGAGCGAGCGGCCTTTAGCATCAATAGCAGTTGCAACAGCATCATCATTAGCTTCATCAGGCAAAAGCATGTCATTGTGGGCGCGCCCTGACGGTATCATCGGGAAACAATTTTCCTGATTGGCAACAACGCAATCAAAAAACACCGGCTTGTCGCTATTCAGCATTTCGATAATTTTCTCGTCAAGTTCATCGGCTTTTGTGCACCTGATGCCAACCGCACCATAGGCTTCGGCAAGTTTTACAAAATCGGGTAGCGATTCTGTATAAGAATTCGACAACCTGTTACCATGCAGAAGCTGCTGCCATTGACGAACCATACCCATATAATGGTTATTCAAAATAAAGACTTTGACAGGTGTCTTATGCTGCATTGCTGTGGCAATTTCCTGAATATTCATTTGAATGGAAGCATCGCCAGCAACACAAATTACCAAGGCATCACGATGGGCTATCTGAACACCTATTGATGCCGGAAAGCCATAACCCATTGTGCCCAAACCACCCGACGTCATAAAATGGCGCGGCTCGTCAAAACCGTAATATTGCGCCGCCCACATTTGGTGTTGTCCGACTTCGGTAGTAATATAGGCGTTTTTATCCTTTGTAAGTTGATAAAGCCGCTCTATGGCATATTGCGGCATGATGACATTTTCATCACGGTGATAAGCAAGCGAGTTACGCGCCCGCCAATGATTGATTTCATCCCACCATGCTTTTCTGTCATTTTTATCGGCAACAGGTTTTAAGGCACGCAAACCGCGTGTCATATTTTCGAGAATATTTGCGACATCACCAACAATCGGTACTTCAACCTGTACAGTCTTATTAATTGACGAGGGGTCGATATCAATGTGGATAATACGGGCATTCGGTGCAAATGCATCAAGGCGACCGGTTATACGGTCATCAAAACGGGCACCAACAGCCAACATAACGTCACAATCATGCATCGTCATATTGGCTTCATAGGTGCCGTGCATGCCCAGCATGCCGAGCCAATTCTTTCCCGATGCCGGATAAGCGCCCAACCCCATAAGTGTGGAGGTGATCGGAAAATCGCCAAGAGCTACAAGCTCGCGCAAAAATCTAACTGCATTGCTGCCGGAAGAAATAACCCCGCCGCCGGAATAAATGACAGGTTTTTTCGCATCTGCAAGCATTGAAACGGCATATTCGATTGCTTTGCTATTTCCTTCGACTTGCGGACGATAGCTTTGTCGCGGCATAGATTTTGGTGCTGTATAAATGCCGGAGGCAAATTGTACATCCTTGGGAATATCAATCAAAACCGGCCCGGGCCGGCCGGTCTGAGCAATATAGAAAGCTTCATGAATAATGCGTGACAAGTCGTTGACATTTTTCACCAGCCAGTTGTGTTTGGTACATGGCCGTGTGATACCAACAGTATCAGCCTCCTGAAAACCGTCTGTACCAATTAATGTCGTTGGCACCTGGCCCGATAAACAGACGAGAGGAATGGAATCCATAAGAGCATCTTGCAATGCTGTTACAGTATTAGTGGCACCCGGACCCGAGGTCACCAACATAACGCCTACCTTTCCGGTACTGCGGGCATAACCTTCTGCGGCATGACCGGCTGCCTGCTCGTGGCGAACCAGAATATGCTGGAAAGAGTTCTGCTGATAGATTTCGTCAAAAATCGGAAGAACAGCTCCACCGGGATAACCAAACACATGTTCAACGCCCTGATCGATCAGCGCTTGCACGACCATCTCCGCTCCAGACATTGTTTTTCCATCGAAACTGTCTTGTGGCTTTGGTTGTTCTGTCATTTTTCCTACTCGTCAACTAATTCACTGAAGTAATAAAAAAGGCCCCCAAGGGAGCCTGTTTCGCGTATGAGTGGCTATATGCCGAATGGTTACACCATCTGCCTCATACGCGCTCTCACTACTAGAATAATCTGTTCCATAGTCAAAACATTATTATGCCCGTTACATTACGTCAATCCAAAATTTTCAATTTTTATACGATAAACGAAACTTGATAAGACGATGACCGGCAAATTTCATAAATAAATATGCAGAACTACCAATCCGTTCAGTTACTCAATTGGCAAACGGTTTTTTTGAATAGAAAGATAATCATTCAATTAATGCCACAATCCATCATTCAGAAAATGCCGAGATAGTGACAGCTGAATGAAGATAATACGCAACCTTTTGCATTAATATAACGGCATAAAAGCCGATTATTGTTTTCTGGCAAGAAAAAGTTGTCCCGTTACCGGTTCTCCTTGTTCGGCCCGCACAACAATATTATTAACGGTCAGGCATTCAAGTGCATTTTTGGCCAGCATCTCTTCAATATAAGCTTGTTGATGAGCAAAACGCTGATACGGACCAACTTTATAGTGATGCCCGTCAAATGCACTTGAATGCAGTGTTTCTGTCGAAAAACCGAAAACACCATTTTTTTCCAGACATTTGCTCACGCCACTAAAGAAAACTTTTATATCGCCCATATAAGGCAATACATCTGTTGCCACGATCAGATCCCACAGACTGCCGGCTTTCAAGACAAAATCAACAACATCCCCCACAAACAACTTTTGATAATCGCCTTTTTCATGAGCGATTTCGATCATATTTTCGGAAAGATCGACGCCCGTTTTTTCGTTTGCAATATCCTCCAAAGCATCGCCGGACAAACCGGTACCACAGCCAAGATCAAGCATTTTTTGAAATTTTCTTGCGCGGAAAACTTTTATAATTTCTTCGCGTAATTGTAATGGAACATCATAGCCTAACTGGTCAACCAGAATATAATCGAACATATCCGCATTCTGGTCAAAGAGCGTAGCAACATAGGCCTTCGAAGCAGTCACCGGTGTTTCACCACGGTCGATCGATGCAAGACGCACGCGAATGCCACCAAAATCTTCCGGATCAATAGCCAGCGCCTGACGATAGGCATCTGCCGCCTTGTCAAAATTGCCCTGTTTTTCCAATGCCAGACCTAAATTATAAAAATGCTCCAGCTTCGATTTATTCGTTTTCACCACTTTGTTTACTTCTTTCTGACAAATGACGGGCAATAACGGTGCAAACCATCAATTGTATTTGGTGAAATAGCATCAACGGCAAAACAATTGCACCAATTGCTCCCCCTGAGCCGGCAAAAATGGCATTTGCCATAGGAGCTCCGCTCGCCAAACTTTTTTTCGAGCCACAAAACGTAATGGTTATCTGATCCTGTTCTCTAAAACCTAAAAGTTTGGATCCATACCAGGTAACCACCAAAACAATGGCAAGTAAAACGATATCTATAATAACCATCACGAAAAGGTCACGCCAGCTTGTTGTATGCCACAAACCACTTGTCATTGCTTCACTGAAAGCAAGATAAACAACCAGAACAATAGACCCCCTGTCGACGAAAGACGTTAATGCTTTGTGCTTTATGACAAATTTGCCGATCCAGCGTTGGCAGAATTGGCCAGCCACAAAAGGAATAAGCAACTGCACAAATATACTTTCCAATGCTGTTGCCGATATAGCGGCTTTGCCGCTGCCAGCCGAAAACAACAAGCCAACCAAAAGCGGCGTTAAAAACATGCCAAAAATATTGGATGCCGATGCCGAAACAATTGCAGCCGGCACATTACCACCGGCAATAGACGTAAATGCTATCGACGATTGAACCGTTGATGGCAACACACATAAATAGAGGACTCCAGCATAGAATGTTGACTCTTTCAAACCGGGAATAATTGCACCTGCAAGAACGCCCAAAACCGGAAACAGAACAAATGTCGCCAGAAAAACCGTTAAATGCAGACGCCAATTCACAATACCGGCGACAACAGCCTGTCGTGGCAACTTTGCTCCGTGAAGAAAAAATAACAAGCCGACAAAAACCTGCGTTAGCAAAGAGAACCACTCTGCCGCCTTTCCCGAAATAGGTGCAACGCTGGCAATAATGATTGTTATAATCAGAGCAGTCAGAAATTTGTCCGGAAGAAATTTCATTATCGTATTTTTCTCGAGAGGATCAAAGACGAAATAATAACGACAAAACTCAGCATTTGTTGAACGAATTATAATTCGTCCGGCAAAGAAAGCGCAACTAAACTGTTTTTAAAACGCATAGCGTTGTTATGATAGTGGAGTGCCGATTTTTTATTGGCGGCAATTTCTTCCTCGGTCAGTTTGCGAATAAGACGCGCCGGATTACCAAGAATAAGGGAATAGCTCGGAAATTCCTTGCCTTGAGTAATGAGTGAACCGGCCCCGACAAGACAACCTTCGCCGATAACGGCATGATTCATTATTGTTGTTCCCATGCCGATCATGCAGTTGTCATTGATCGTGCAGCCATGCAATATAACTTTGTGTCCAACCGTACAATTTTTTCCGATTGCAACTTCAATGCCCAGATCGGTATGAATAACCGACAGATCTTGGATATTTGTTCCTTCCCCTATCGTTATCATTTCATTATCGCCGCGCAAAACCGCACCGAACCAGACACTGGAGCGAGGTTTCAATGTAACTTTACCAATAATTTCAGCACTTGGCGCAATCCAGGTGTTTTCACTATTTTCAATATTGGGACTAATTCCCTCGAGCCGAAAAAAAGCCATTTTATATTACCCTTCAAAAAATATTTAACAATTTATATGCTTGGTTTTAATGATCGTATTTAATTTATCATTTGCTTGTACGCTTAATTTCGCTGAAACAACAACAGAGCCATCTTCTTGTACGGCCTGCCTGACTGAACCACCATTTTTATAAAGCCAATCAAGAAGCCCGTATTCGTCGGGTTTTAGCACAATTTTTCTGTCAATTATTTCACCTGAAATCTGTTTTTCAATGACGGCAAGCAGGTTGTCAATACCTTTTCCTGTCAATGCCGAGACCGGAACCACAGGAGTAGCGGCAGCATGTGCAGCATCTTCAAGTGCCGATAAAGAAACCTGATCGAGCAAATCCACCTTGTTCCATACCTCTATCATATGGCTCGGGTCATCGACATTAACGCCAATACTTGCCAGAATATTCATAACATCCTGTGCGTGAGCATGGTGGTGGATATCGGACATATCACGGACATGAAGAATAAGATCTGCTTCCACAACCTCTTCAAGTGTTGCACGAAAAGCAGCAACAAGATGGGTTGGCAAATCGGAAATAAACCCCACAGTATCGGAAAGCATGACCGTTTGTTCATGCGGCAAAACAATCTTGCGTAACGTCGGATCAAGTGTTGCAAAAAGCATATCCTTGGCAAGCACATCAGCACCAGTCAAACGGTTGAATAAAGTCGATTTACCCGCATTGGTATAGCCGACCAGAGCTACAACCGGATAAGGTACCTTTTTTCTCTTGGCTCTGTGTAGCGCCCGTGTTCTTACAACAGTTTCAAGTTCACGTTTTATACGAACAATTTTTTCCTGAAGGATGCGTCGATCCGATTCAATCTGCGTTTCTCCCGGCCCGCCGAGGAAGCCGGTACCACCGCGCTGTCTTTCCAGATGCGTCCAGCTGCGCACCAACCGTCCTTTTTGATAATTGAGATGGGCAAGCTCAACCTGAAGCACACCTTCCTTTGTTCTTGCCCTGTCACCAAAAATTTCCAAAATCAGTGCTGTACGGTCAATAACCTTGCAAGACCATGCTTTTTCTAGATTGCGTTGCTGAATGGGTGATAACGGATAATCTATAACAGCAAGTTCAATTTCTTTTGCGCCAATAAGCTCGGCGATTTCTTCAACTTTACCTGCTCCAAGCAAAGTAGCCGGACGCGGCTTCTCGATATTTATAGCAAGCTTGTCAACAACATTGAGCCGGATAGCCTGTGCCAGACCGACAGCTTCTTCCATCCGGGAAAGGGATGACGCATCGCCGGTTTTGTGCGCAACATTCCTCTCATATACGACCGGAACAATTATAATTGCCCGTGTTTCGGCAACTTGTCGCGAGATCAACTTGCTGGCTTTGTCATGAATATCAAACATCGTGTTTTGACCAAAAGGCTAACCGGAATAAAATAATGAAAGCCCGATCAATCAAGTCCACATGTCACCTATTCAATGTTTTCTTCTTCATCAAACATCTGTACCGATTGGCTTGGCATAATTGTCGATATAGCGTGTTTATAAACCAATTGCGAATGCCCGTCGCGGCGCAGCAACACGCAGAAATTATCAAATGATGTTACTATACCGGTTAATTTAACCCCATTTACCAAAAAGATTGTCAAAGAAATCTTTTGTTTACGTACTGCATTCAAAAAGACATCCTGCAGGTGCTGCGATCGTTCCGTCATTGTTCTTATACCTATATTTCGAACCGCATAAAATCTGATTTATTCATATCGAACAAAAAGTCCTCGCTTGTCAATGCGAAACTATAACTCGTATCCACAGCTTTAAGTAGCATAAGCTGTTTAAATTCTACCGTTTAATCGCTATCTTTACTGCTTTATCGCTATCATCATAGTAATAGGAAGCGCGTTACGCCAAACACGAAAGTTGCCTAATGGTGCAGCTTCCGCTACTGCCAAATGAAGCAACCTTGCAGCAATTTTTGTTGCACAAGCCTGTAAAAGAGCTTCGGTTTCTACTGTTACAGCATTAACCACCAAACGTCCACCTGGCTTAAGCTGGGCCCAACAACTTTCAAAAACCTCTGGATAGGTGAAACCGCCACCAATAAATATGGCGTCCGGTTTTTCCAGTCCCGCCAAAACAGATGGCGCCTCGCCTCTGACCAACTGCAACCCGAAAGTCCCCAAGTGCAGGCTGTTTTTTAAAATCAGCTGTTGTCTTTTTTCGTTTTTTTCGATTGCATAAGCACGTGTCCCCGTCGCACCGCGCAACCATTCTATGGATATAGAGCCACAACCGGCACCAACATCCCATAAGACTTCGCCATATTTTGGTGCAAGATGCGCCATTACAACGGCTCGTATATCCTGTTTGGTCAACTGCCCGTCATTGGAAAACACGTTATCCGGCAAAGCTGCATAGCGAGAATAACCAACCATGGCATTATCGCCAACACAATCCACCGCGACAAGATTGAGATTTTCGCAATCGTTGATGCTGAATTCATTTGCAATTTGGCAACGCACACGCTCTTTGGCGGCGTCAAGATGTTCCATTATGGTCAAACGGCTTGCTCCAAAGCCTTCATCTTGTAAAAGTTGAGCTATAAAAGCAGGACTACGTGCATCTTCCGACAAGATGATCAAACGTTTTTTTGGCTGTAAATGTCCGACGATCGCACGTATGGGCCGTCCGTGAACAGAAAGACAGACAACATCTTGCAACGCCCAGCCTAAACGGGCCGCCGCCAAAGAAAATGACGAAGGATGTGGCAATACCGCGACATCATCAACAGGCAATTGGCGCAGCAACGTCGCGCCAAAACCAAAAAACATCGGATCGCCACTTGCAAGGATAACAACATTATTTCCTTTTAACAACAGAACTTCATCAATAGCTCGGGAAAAGGGTGATGGCCATGCTCGCAATTCGCCCGTCAATTCAACCGGCAAAAAACCGAGATGACGTTTGCCACCAAAAATATATTGCGCATTGGCAATAATATCCTGTTGGCGGTTTGTTAATCCATTCCAGCCATCATCGCCAATTCCAATAATTGTGAGCCAAGGTTTTTTATTCATATCCGTTGATCGGCAGACCATTTCTTTCTATGTTTCTTCTTAGAATCCGCCTAGCCCGAGAGCAAGCACAAATGATATCTTTTCCGATAAGTAATGGTGAACGCGAAATAAAAAACACCAAAGACCGGCGTTTCGCCTGTCCAGGTTTGTTCCGTATGCCCGCTGCCAATGATGGTGGCATCTGTCGTATAAAATTACCTATGGGGCAGTTCAATGATAAAGCCATAGAAGGTGTTGCCGATGCCGCCGAAATTTTTTCCAATAGCCATGTCGAATTGACCACCCGTGCCAACCTGCAGATACGCGCCGTTGCAAAACATAATGAAAAACAATTGATAGCTGCACTTCTGGAACTTGGGCTCGGGCCGTTAACGCGGGAAGGTGATGATATACGAAATGTCATGGTTGCACCAACCGCCGGCATTGATTGCAACATGTTTTTCGACACAACCCAGTTGGGTAAAAAGCTTCTTGAAATGTTGCAGACAAACCGGCAATTTTCGCGTCTTTCGCCCAAATTTTCATTCCTTATCAATGGTGGAGAAACCACAAAGGTTACAGATCATGTTGCCGATATATGGCTTTCGGCCTTACCCGACGGTGAAAAATTGAACTTCGGTTTTGCTTCATGCTCCGATAATGATTGCAACGGCAAATCGACGGCTGTCGGCAGTATTTCAACAGATAAAGCTTTGGAGTTTATCAGATCCTGTCTTGAAACTTTTATCGCGGTCAGCAAATCGGATCCGTCAATCAGCCGCATGAAGCACCTTTGCCATAGCCAGCATTACAGCGTATTTCTGACGGACCTTAGACAACGTTTTCCACATAAAATAGCAAAACCTGTCACCCTGCCACAAAAACCAACAAAAGTTTCGGCTCTTACAGGCATTTTCCCACAAAACGACCGTCCGTTTTTTTATGTAGGTGCAAGGCCCCATCTTGGTAGACTGTCTTCTTTATCCTTGCGCGCCATTGCCAAAATCATAAAAATACGAGCGCAGAACAGCCCGATACGCCTTACCCATTATCAAGGAATTATTGTGCCCGATTGTAGTGCTTACGAAGCGGAGTTAATTAAAAAGGAGCTTGCTTCAATCGGTCTTGCCGTTGACAAAAGCGACCCGGCGCTGGATATTTTTTGCTGTGCGGGCGCACCGGCCTGCCGTTCGGGGCTGTCGAACGTCCAACGTGACGGAAAATATCTTATTGATTATTTTACATCTGCCCTGACCAATCCTGTTCATCTAACGGCGTGTCCAAAAGCATGCGTTGCAACTGTTGCATTTGACTTCACCGCATTGGCAACAAAAGACAGCGTTTATGATTTATATCGTGCCGATTGTTCAAATACCCATAAATTCGGCAAACTGCTGTTCCAAAACATGACCATTTCCGATATTGCGCACTATATAGAAGAAATATCGAAACGAAGTGAATGCAAAAAGGTATGAATTGATGTTCAACTATATCAAGGATGGTCAGGAAATATATAATCGCTCGTTTGCGACGATACGTGCAGAAGCCGCACTTGATAATATTCCGGACGATATGAAAAAATTGGTCGTACGGGTCATTCATTCCTGCGGCATGGTGGATATCGTCAACGACATTGCCTTTTCTGATGGTGCCGGTTTAATCGGCAGAAAAGCACTGGCTGAAGGCTGTAATATATTATGCGATGCCAAGATGGTGGCCGAAGGCATAACTAAAAGGCGTCTTCCGGCAAATAACAAGGTTATATGTACGCTCACTGACCAGTCGGTGCCTGAACACGCCAAGATTATTCATAATACACGTTCGGCCGCCGCTGTCGATCTGTGGCAGCCTTATATCAAAAACTCTATTGTTGTGATCGGCAATGCGCCCACAGCATTGTTCCATCTTCTTAATCTCATTGACGAAGGTTTTGAAAAACCGCGCCTGATTATCGGCTTTCCGGTAGGTTTTGTCGGTGCAAAAGAATCCAAATTGGCACTTTCGTCGAATAGTTTTTCAATCCCCTATATTGTTATACATGGAAGACGGGGTGGTAGCGCAATGGCCGCAGCTGCAATCAATGCCTTGGCGAGCGAACACGAATGACTAGAGAAACGGCAAAGCTAATAGGCGTTGGTGTTGGCCCCGGAGACCCGGAACTTATCACCGTCAAAGGAGTGAAAGCCATTCAGTCAGCCGATGTAATTGCTTATCATGAAACAGCAACGCACAATAGTAATGCTCTGAAAATTGCCCGTTGCTGGATTGTCAAAAAAACAACACTCCTGCCATTGACATATCCCCTTACAACGCAGTCTGACAGCCGCTCACACAGCTATCGGACAAAGCTAACTGATTTTTATAATAACACAACACAACGCATCGAGGAAAATTTAAAAAACAATAAAAAAGTCATAATTCTGGCGGAAGGTGACCCGCTTTTCTATAGTTCTTTTATGTATATTTATGATCGACTTGGAAAAAGCTACCCAACAGAAATTATACCAGGAATTTCTTCTATTTTCGGTGCGGCTTCTGCTTTACAGACACCTCTATGCTATCGTAATCAGCGTTTTACTGTTCTATCCGGTGTTCTGGAAAAGGAAGAGCTTATCGATGGGCTTCAAAACGGTGATGCTTTTGCCATTTTGAAAGTCGGCAGAAATCTCGGAAAAATCAAAGCTGCTATTATAGAAAGCGGTATGGCTGAACGAGCCTTATATATTGAACGCGCAACAATGGACGAACAAAAAATTCTCCCGCTTGAACTGGCTGTTCCGGAGCTTTCGCCATATTTTTCGTTGGTTCTGATACCCGGTAAAAACCCATATAAAAAGGTTGATAATGTTGTTTAAGAACGTATCGCAACATTTGGCAATTTTTTTATTTTCCGATTATCCGGTTGCAAAAGCTATTGCGCTTGCCGATCGGTGTGACAGCGCAACGATTTATGCGACAGACCACGTTGCCAACAATTGTTGTACTATCGTCGATTCGATAAGCAACACAATGATTGAAGCATTTAAAGCCGGTCGGCCGATTGTCGCTTTTTGCGCTTGTGGCATTGTTGTTCGTATTTTAGCGCCGTATTTAAATGACAAATTTTGCGACCCGCCGGTTTTATGCATTGCCGAAGACGGCTCGTCAGTTGTCCCGCTATTGGGGGGAGCAAGCGGTGCCAACGAGTTGGCTTGTCAGTTCGCCGAAATTGTTAACGGCCAGGCAGCTATTACGACAAGCGGATGGTTGCGTTTCGGTATAAATCTTGTTGCACCACCGTCCGACCTTGAACTTGTCAACAAAAAAGACGCCGCCGCCTTTATCTCGTCACTGCTAGCTGGCGAGAAAATTCAACTGATTGGACGCCATGACTGGATTTTGTCAAGTGCGCTGCCACTTGCAAAAAACGCACCTCTTAAAATCGTTATTGGAAACGAAAAAGATGGCGGTTCACCGACAACATTGGTCTATCGTCAAAAACCGGAAAACCAAGGTTGTCTTACCATTATCGGTCTTGGTTCCGGTGATAGACAGAATTTGACTTTTTCTGCGCGGAAAGCGCTCGATGAAGCAACCGATATTTTTGCCTATGACTATTACATAAAATTGGCTTCACCGTTTTTGCCTAATCAGACACTTCACGCCAGCGATAACCGGCAAGAACTACAAAGAGCGAAAGATGCGCTGAATTTGGCCGCCAAAGGGAACAAAGTGGCCATAATTTCGTCCGGAGACCCGGGAATTTTTGCTATGGCATCTGCCGTTTTTGAATGCATGGACAAAGATTTGTCAAAACTCTGGTCTGATGTTGACGTGAAAGTTGAACCGGGCATCACGGCAGCGCAATCGGCTGCTGCCCGTTTAGGCGCGCCTTTAGGGCATGATTTTGCAATTATCTCGTTATCGGACAATCTAAAACCATGGAGCATCATCGAAAAAAGAATAGTTGCGTCAATCCAATCCGACATGGTGCTTGCACTATATAATCCGGTTTCACACTCGCGGCCGACAAAAATTATTGATGCATTGGCTATTATGCATCGTTTGTGTACACCTGAAAGAATTGTCATGATCGGAACAGATGTCGGGCGTCAGGGCGAAAAAATTATCACAACAACTCTAGCCGAACTTGCAGTTGCAGATATCACAAGCCGGTCCGTTGTTTTAATTGGCTCCAGCCAAACGCGAACGTTTCGCCAGGCAAAAAAACTGTGGAGCTATACCCCGCGGTCTTACTCCGCTAACCCAAACAGCTAATATAAAGTTTGTTCTGCTGTCTCTGATGTTTTTCCACGCTTTTTAACGCCGTTTTTTTCCTGACCTGCAGCAGCTTTACGCGAGGTCGCCCCTGTTGTTTTGGTGGTTGAATTATTGGCCGTTATTTGCGAACCGTTTTTCGCTGCGGCTGCCTGTGCTTCAGCGGCAATCTGGTCGGCACTTTTTGGCGAAGTGTCGATGACAGATTTTACAACACCGGATGCACTGACTGTACAAACTGCATCACGTAAATCGACTTTCAGTATGACCTGTGTTGAACCATCACCGGGTTTGCGGGAATCTACGGCCTTGATAACGCGTGTTGGCAGAAAATATTTATTTGCCGCACTATTAATACAAGCCTGTGCCAAATCGGGTGCAACACTGCGTGTTGGTGCCGTAAAAGAAGGGAATCTTGATGTTGTAGCGTTTTCAACCGACGCAATTGTTGTCTTTGTCGCTGTTGTTGACGTGCATCCGGTGACGGTGCAAACAAGACCCGCAACGATCAGGACAGAATTTGAAAACATTCTAGACATACGGACACCTCGACAAACTTTTCCGTCAACACCACAAATCTAAACGGAGCCAATCAATGCCCTTTAGCGATTTTTTCTATTCCCGTCATCATTATTATGTATCAAAGTGATCATCTGATTGTGGAGTGTGTCGCAACTACCACAACACCGTGGTCGGAACAATGTTGATTCCAGTCTGAAACCGTGCGTCCATTAACGACAACATCCGGGGCAATTTCACAAAGTGGTCGTAAAACAAAGGCCCGTCGGGTCATTAACGGGTGCGGGAGCGTCAGTTTTGCCGAGCGATATTGATCGACTGATTCATAGACCAGCAAATCTATGTCAAGGCTACGTGGCCCCCATTTTTCTGTTCTCACCCGCCCGTACTTCTGTTCGATTTTTAAACAGAATTCCAACAGATCCTCGGGAAGAAGGTTTGTTGAAATCTGACAACAAAGGTTGATAAAATCATTCTGGTCGGTTTTTCCCCACGGTGATGTCTGATAAAACGAAGACACATGCTGCACGCTAACATCGGGAGATTGATCGAGGTTTCTCAAGGCTTTTTCAAGTGTTAACCGGACATTTCCAATATTCCCCCCTAGCCCAAGCCAAGCTCTTTTTGTCATTTCACTTTAACTCTCAAAATAGCATCAGCGACAGCCAACGCATCTCTGTTGACGGACACGTTATGGACGCGAAAAATTGAAAAACCGGCCTGTCTCAACAAGAAAGACGTTGCCGATGTTGCGACATCACGTAATTTCGGTTCGTCGTGACCGGTTATTGCGCCAAGAAAACGTTTTCGTGATGTTGCTGCCAAAAGTGGAAAACCGAACATTGTCAATTCTCTGGCTCGTTTAAGAAGAACAAGATTATCATTGATATCCTTACCAAAACCGACCCCCGGATCAAGGACTATAGACTGGTTACAAATTCCTGCTTTTGCTGCAATGGTTAGCGATTTATCAAAAAAATACTTCTGGTCTTCGATCAGATCGGCGCAAACGACCCTTTCACGTGAATTATGCATGATGATAATACCGGCCCGTTTTTCCGCTACCAGATTTGCCATTTCCGGTTCTTTTTGCAGCCCCCAAATATCGTTGATGATGTGCGCTCCGGCCTGCAAGGCAAGACGCGCTGTCTCGGCATGGTATGTATCAATTGACAAAAGTCCCAATTTTCGTTTGTCTAATTGCCGAATGATTGGCAAGACGCGCGCCTGCTCTTCGGCTGGCGAAACCCGTTCAAAACCGGGGCGCGTCGATTCACCGCCAATATCTATAATCTGCGCTCCTTGTCCGATCATTTCATCGGCAAAATGTTCGGCATTTTCCAGAGAAGTGTGCTCACCACCATCGGAAAAAGAATCGGGTGTCACGTTCAAAATTCCCATCAATACCGAGGATTGTGCGAGAGAAACTTCTCGGTTGTCGCCTATTAGCCAACACGTTTTCATATTAATTGCACTTGCTTCCATTTTTATTTAAATTTGTAGAGGTTTTTTTAGCATATTCGTGTAAATGTCGAGTGCAACTTCAGATATTTAACGACAGAGATCAAAATGTTCAAAAAAGCGATCGGTACTTTAGCTGCTATATGTTTTCTTCTTGTGCCATTTCCTTTAACAGCCGAGGCAGCCCGAATTTATAAAACTGTCAGCTACTACACATTGTCGGGCACAACGCCTGAACAATTGGATAAGGCATTGAGCCACAACGGGCCTTACCTGAAAAGTACCGCCAGTCATCACCCCGGTGCCACAACGATCTCGTTCGACCCCAGACTCAAGCTTGTGCAGGATGGCAAATATTGCAAGGTTGCGTCTGTCAATGTTGATATCCATGCAAAAATGTCGCTTCCTCGATGGAAACAACGGGCCTCGACAAAGTCAATAGAAATGGCCCTTGTCTGGGACACTTTATCTCGCGACATAAAACGCCACGAGGAAAGCCATATTGTTATTGCTCGTGCACATGCAACAAAAATCGAACATGCAGTCAAAAGCCTTCCATATCGCTCTAATTGCAATCTTTTAAAACAGGATATAGAGAAAACAACTCGGAATATATTAGATGATCATGATAATGCCCAGAAAGAATTCGATCGCGTCGAAGCGATCAATTTTGACCATCGTTTTATAAACTTGCTCGTACAACGCTTGAAACAATTAGAACAGGCAAAAAACTGACAGCTTAAAGATTTTTGCCGTAAACTTTTTATGGCGCATAAAACAGATATTTACCCGCAAAAGACAAAAAATTACCAGAGATAACGGCAAAAAAGCGTAAAAACGATGCAAGTGAGCGAGTCGGTTCTTTTCAATTTTAGAAACGTTCGGTGCAAAACCGGTGTAAAAATTTGGCGTGATATCAGCCAGAAAGGTATATTCGGTTTTTCAACCATGTTTTCGTTGCCTTGCCGGTAAATTACCACACCAATATGCTAGCTCTGTCGCACAGGGATATAAACAACGAGCCCGTTCAGGCTTTCATCGAGAACAATTTGGCAGGAAAGTCTTGAATTTTCACGTCTTTCATAGGCAAAGTCAAGCATATCGTCTTCCATCGCATTAGGCTCCCCCACCCTGTCGCGCCAATTTTCATCAATAAACACCTGACACGTTGCACAAGAACATGCACCACCACATTCGGCAAGAATGCCCGGTACATTGTTTTCCACAGCGGCTTCCATTAATGTGAGACCGGCAACACTATCCACAGCAAATTCTTGTCGATCGTGCTCGGCTATGAACAAAACATGTACCAATTGAAACACCCTAACATTTTGTTATTTAACGATTTTATTAATTTTTTAACAGGTTTAATCAAACTCTGTTAACTTTATCTTAAAAGTTTTCAAACTTTAGCCAAGAATATATTCCTTTCTAATCCCTTAAAGGTTAGGATAGGAAGGCTTTATTGAAAGTTCCACCGTCTTTCAATGTGTATAGAGTAAAGAGGCTAAGATGGCACGCAGAACAAAGGCAGAAAAAATTGAAGGCGAGGTCGAGGAAGCGCTCGCACAAGCTTTAGACTTTAATTTTGACAGTGCCACCACGAAAGACAGTGTTGTACAATCGACCAGCGGCCTCATTGATCTTGACGATCTTGCCTTGCAAATTGCGCAGGCAACCGAGGAACTTGCGGCAGAAACTGCACCGGGTCTCAAAAATAAGGATGAGGCGACACCAGCAGTAGATGATTCGGTGGCAGAAAGTCTGTTCGGTACAAAACCTGCACGCGAATCAACCGGTGGAACGGTGCACGACACGATGGTTGTCAACAAGCCTCGTCCTGCCAATGACGATCTTGATCTTGTAACGGCACGCGGCAAGATTTCTAATAAACCTTCACGTATTTATTGGAGTACAACAGCGTTAAGTGCGCTCTGGGCAACCGGTGGTGCCTATGTTGCAAGTACTCTGGCTCCTGCTGGCCTTGCTGCATTTGCCGCCACACCAGTGGGAATGGCCGTGGCAGCGGGCACTGCTGTTCCAATTTTGATGTTCTGGGGTTTTGCACAACTATCCAAGCGGTCATCCGAGTTGAAAAATATCGCTGCAACTGTAAGCGATGCCGCCCTTCGCCTCAGTCGGCAACAAACGCCGAATGAAGACCAAATGGCATTACTCGGCAAAACAATCAGCCAAGAGGTAAGCGCTATGAATGAAGGTATTAAGCGTACCTTATCAAGCGCGGTCGAACTGGAAGCTTTGCTTCAAGGGGAAGTCCAGAACCTTGAGCGTGCCTATAGTGAAAATGAGACTCGTATTCATAGTCTGATTAGTGAATTGGCGAATGAGCGCAATGCCATCCTTGGCCATGCAGACAGGGTTCAATCGACCATTCATGGAACTCAGGATCAACTGAGCAAGGAATTCGGTGAAATTACCTCAAATATTGCTTCTAACGTTGAAAATGTCACAAAAACGCTCACCGAAACTCTTCAGCAACAGGGCAATGATCTCGTTGCCAAGTTAACCCAGGTCGGCCAAGGTGTAAGTGGCAATCTTGCCGATAAATTCCGGAAAACAGCAGAAGAATTACAAAAGCAAAATTCCCAGCTTTATCATAATCTTGAGCAAAGTGTGGCTGTTGCAAGCGAACGATTTGAAAAAAATAGCAAAATCATATTCTCGACCTTTAATGAAGGTGCAGCCGAAGCCGAGCGACATGCCGAGGAACTCGGCCAACGTATGCAGGCAGCAACAAATCGTGCTTTATCGGATTTTGATGAAAAAATTTCAAACCTTAATGATCGTGCCCAAAACCTGAATTCGAGCTTTGGTAATGCAACCGAGGCGGCGATCTCAGCATTTGAAAAGCGTCTTTCCGAAGTTGATAGCTCTTTGGCAGAACGCGGCAACTCAATTATCAATTCGTTTATTACACGCGCTCAAACTCTCGAAGAGAACACCGAAAAGCTTGGTGGAATTCTCGATGCACGAGCTAATCAGATAAATGAAACGCTCAAAGAGCGAACCATAGAAATTGCCAATACTTTTACGTCCGGTCGCAACAACTTCTTGTCCATCATTGACGATGGCAAAAAACTATTAACCGATGAAGTAAACAGTTTGGATTTCTCGTTGGGTGAAATGCTCAAAAATCGTTCGCAAGAGTTTAAAGCCGAACTTGCCGAAGGACGCGAGCAAATTGCCGAAATGCTCGGTGGAGAAACCGACAAACTTTCTGAAACGGTAAAAAATCAGATAGATATTTTATCAGATCATATCAGCGGAATAGAACAATTATTACAAAAAAATCTCGAAACGCTCGACCAGCATTCGCAAGATCATGTCGAAAGCATTGAAAAGCGTACCACGGCTTTACAGGCAGCAATTGAAAAAAGTTTTGAAACTGCAAACGAATTGTTGGATACGCAGTCCAAAAATATCGATATCAGGGCTGATGCTTTAAGAGATTCCCTGACTATCAACAGTTCGGCTCTTAATGAAGTTCTCGCCGATCAGGCACGTGCGCTTGACGAACGTATTGAAAATATCAAGCAGATTATTGCCAAGGGTGATTTGGAATTTAGCGAAACCGTCGGCAATCAAGTGCTTTTGGTCAAAGATGCCATCACAAGTAATAATGAGACATTAAAATCGACCTTTGCCGGTCATTTAGAGACATTGAAAAATCACACCGAACTTCTTGAAAAAGCTCTGACCGTTTCAAACGACTCGTTACTGGCATCCGTCGACGAGCGCATGGGAACGATGCATCAAAATTTGGTGACGAGCTCTAACACAATTAATGAACGCGCCAAACAGTTGGAATACAACCTCACCCATACTTTGGGCGAAGTCAACCAGACATTGCAGGTCCAGAGCACTTTATTAGGCCAACAAGCAAACGAACTTAAAAATATTGTCGCTGCGAATAATGAAGGAATAACGCGGTCTTTCAGCGAGCAAACGGCAATATTGGAGGAACGTGCTGAAACGATGCGTAATGCGTTGAATATTGGTGTAACCAATGTCAAAGCCGCTTTGGAAAATTCTGCACTTTCACTCAGCGCAAGTTTGCGCGATAATATTTCTGTTGCCTCAGAAATATTCACTGATAAAGCCCAACAAGCTGCCGAACTCATTTCCCAAACAGGTGGTAATCTTGTCGGAAGCCTTTCTTCAGAAACTGATAAAGCCTATTCGCTATTGAATGATACAAGCACTAAACTGGTCAATAATATAGCACAAGCCTCACAGGCCGCCTCGAATATGATTTCAACGGCTGGCAACGGAATTGCCACTTCACTCGCAGAACAGACTGAAAAAGCCCAGTCGGTACTGTCCAATTCAAACGAAACTTTGACCGTTTCGCTCAGCAATGTTGCCGATCGGGCTTCTGCCCTTATTGCCCAATCGGGAAATCAGGTTGTAACTTCGTTCAATAACGAGGCTGGCAAACTTCAATCCAGATTTGCCGATATCAGCGATGGTATTTTGTCTACACTCAATAGCGAGACTGACAAAGTTCATGCAAACATTGCCAACGTTGGCAAACAATTTGTGGTGTCTTTTGCTGATGTCGCTGTTAAAGCTGAAAGCGTGCTTTCCGCTTCCGGGAAACGTGCGGTGGCCAGTTTGACGGAGCAATCCGACAACATCGGTAAGACTTTAGCTGCTGCTGGCGATGGCATTCTTTCTTCTCTTGATAATAAAATAAATGATGCTGCCAATCGTTTTAATGAGGCAGGTCAAACATTGGCTAGTACCTTTGACAATGAAATATCACGAGCCGAAGGCGTTATAAACCAGCAGGCCGAGCGTTTTAACACCGTCGTCAAGACCTCGGCAGCGTCCATTGAGCAGTCGCTTGCCGATCGTTCCAGCATTCTCAATGAAACCGTGCAACAATTGCAGAACAAACTCGATCATCAACTGAATGCTGCCGGAGAAAAGGTTGCTTCCATCGTTAGTGGGGCTTCGTCGCAGATTAGCGACAATGTCGAACAATTAACAAATATGGCAGAAGGTCTCGGCAAAGCGGCACAGCAGACCAGTTCTTCACTTGGCACGCTTGCCACCAAATTCGGTGAACAGCTTAATTCGGCAACACAGGAAGCCAGCCAACGTATCTATGCGCAAAACGATGCTTTGATGAATGCATTTGCGCAGCGTAGCAAACAAACCTTACAGGCGGTTTCGTCCGTAAAAGATGATTTTGTCACAAACATTTCGGGATTATTGACAAAAGTCGAGCAATCTACTCAGAATATCAGCCAAACAGCCAATGCATTGATGTCCTCCATCGACAAAATTGATAATCAGGTTAATGAAACTGCTAAGAGTTTCTATCAAAACAGCAACCAGATTGCCGGAAACTTGGCAAATTCAAACCAGATGATGAGCCATAATTTCGACATGCTACAGGGGTTATCGAGCAAAACTCTTAGCCAGATCGGCCAAATGTCACAAGGCTTGGACAAACATGCGCAAATCTTGAGCCAAGCGATACAAATGGTTGAGCAGTCGCAAAATTCGTTCAGCAGCACTGTTGAAGACAAACAAGCTGCATTGGTTCGTTTGAGCGATACTTTGGTATCCAAATCAGAAGAAATTTCCCAGATTATTTCCCATTATGAAAGTGTAATCGGGTCAGCTCTAAAACAGACCGATCAGACAACGCGTGACGCGGCTGCCAAAATGCAACAAAGTTTGAATGATACAGTTGTTGCCGCGTCATCCAAGTTTGCAAATGCAACTGATGAAATGCGCCGTGCATCAGAAGCAATTAAAAATGATCTCGAAAAAACAAGCAATGATTTGAACACGAGCATTCGTCTGTTACCAAGTCAAACAAGAGATTCAGCCGATGCAATGCGTAGTGCTGTTTCAGATCAGATAAAGGCATTGCAGGAACTATCGCTATTGATGCAGAAAAATGTTCAAGACAACAGTTTTTCGCGTCCGGCGACTACCAGCAGTGCAAAATCCGAACCTGTGTTTTACGACGAGCAAAGCGAGCACGAGATAATTTTTAAGCCGAAACTTTCGGCAAAATCCGCGGCTTCCAATCCTGTTAATACACCTTCTTCAAAAGACGGATGGATTTCAAATCTGCTTGCTCGTGCCTCACGCGGAGATAAAGCAAATGTCGCAACCCTTTCAAAAGTCGAACAAAATCGCCCGACCGATCAGGTAATTGATTCCCTTAATTCCCTTTCCGTCGATATTGTTCGGGCCATTGATCACAATGCCGCAGTCGAGCTTTGGGATCATTATCGTCGGGGACAACGTAATATTTATACGCAGCGTCTCTATACATTGAGCGGCCAAAAGACATTTGAAAAAATTCGTCAGAAATATCTCATGGACAGCGAATTCCGTCGCTCGGTCAATCAATATATTGCCGATTTTGAAAAGCTGTTACGCGATATCTCTCGCGAAACCGGGGATCGTGAAACAATTCGCGATTATCTGACGTCGGATACCGGTAAAGTTTATACAATGCTGGCTCATGCCAGTGATCGTATCCAGTAAAAATTTCATTGGTTAAAAAAGGGGGATTATCCGCCTTTTCTTGCCTTTAGTTGCAAAAATCCGCAATCGGCAAACAATAATCGTATTTTTCAGGAACTGTCGAAATATTATTAAGGCTGCTCGATTTCCATGATAAAGTTCGATCGCCTATATGGTCAAGTTTGACTAACTGTGTTGTCGTCGTCGGTAGATTCACACGCGAAGTGCAATACAGTTTATTTAAAGCATAATTTGATATCGGTTTAAAGGTTTTCCATAAAGGAGAGAAATGGCGTTTTGAAGTCGAGGCATTTTCGGGGGCGTTGTGTTTATGGTGATCATGATATCCTCGATGTCCTGATCGGATAGAGCC
>NZ_CALYQK010000003.1 GCF_945285465.1 uncultured Bartonella sp.
ACTTTCTCCCGACACCTGTTTTATCCTGAACGGAGAAAATAATAGCGTTGGCTACATTATTGCCCACCCATTTAAAATTGGCCTTATCCCGCCGCTTAATCGCTTGTTAGGTCACCTTCGGCAAGAAAGTGATACACTTTACATCCACGATCTTGCGCTTTTGCCACAGGCGCGCAACGGAGGAAATGGCAAAAAAGCTGTCAGGCTTATGATTGAACGGGCAAAACAGAAAAAGCTTGCCACACTTGCGCTCGTTGCCGTTAATGGATCGGGACCGTTTTGGCAGACAAACGGCTTTTTCCCCGCCTCTTTTTCACAACAATTGAAAGGAAAATTACTGACTTATGGTGGTGACGCTTGTTATATGACGTGCAACCTTGATTGCGCATCATAGCGTTAGCAGCAATATCGGCTAGAGTAGTTTTTGGCAAATGTGGTCTATCCCATGATATGGAATTTTGTGCGGCTTGGTGTTTTGATTGTTGGTGTGGTCATTGCGGTATCAGT
The DNA here is from genome assembly GCF_945285465.1 of uncultured Bartonella sp. GTDB lineage: Bacteria > Pseudomonadota > Alphaproteobacteria > Rhizobiales > Rhizobiaceae > Bartonella. Next base: position 508 of record NZ_CALYQK010000003.1, read on the forward strand.
GGCCATTTATTTTGCTTCTTTTCCATAAGATTATGATTGTAAAATCATCAATTCGCGTCTTTGCCATTATTGCCGGAAACAGGCTGCTATATTGATGGTGGTGTTTTTATGCACCAGAAAAAAGTGAGGCGTTTTTTTAACGCCCGTGATGCAGGAAAGAATGAAAATTGCTTTCAAAGGTGACCGGGCAAAACGGCACAAAACCACGCAGAATTTTTACACCGGTCCCTGTTTTGGCCTGCCGGCTTTTTTTGCGGCGGTTTTTATGGGAGGGGCAAATTTTGCGATCGGTTATGGTATGAACTTTTTTGGCGTAAAAGCCAAAAAGAGGAGTCGCGCTCGACGATATACTTCGTTATAAGAAAAGCGTTTTTTTCTAAAGGAAAGTTTTTTCCTTCTAATATGACGGAGAATATTATGGCTAATGTCGTGGTGGTCGGAGCTCAGTGGGGGGACGAAGGAAAAGGCAAAATTGTCGATTGGTTGTCGGAGCGCGCTGATGTCGTTGTGCGTTATCAAGGCGGCCATAATGCCGGTCACACATTGGTTGTTGACGGCATAAGCTATAAATTGTCGCTTTTGCCTTCGGGGCTTGTGCGTGGAAAACTTTCTGTCATTGGCAATGGCGTGGTTGTTGACCCTCATCATTTTGTTGAAGAACTTAAAAAGCTGCGTGGTCAGGGAATAACAATTACCCCGGAAAATCTGCGTATTGCAGAAAATGCACCACTTATTCTTTCGCTTCATCGTGATCTGGATGCCGCACGCGAAGACGCAACATCGGCTCTCAAAATCGGCACAACCAAGCGCGGTATCGGCCCTGCTTATGAAGATAAGGTCGGCCGTCGTTCCATCCGCGTGATGGATCTTGCCGAACCCGACACTTTGATGAAAAAGATCGAACGGTTGCTCGCCCATCATAATCCGCTTCGTCGCGGCATGGGAAAACCGGAAATAGACCCTCGGACGCTTTATAACGAATTGATGGAAGTGGCCGATGATGTTTTGCCTTTCATGGATCGCACGTGGAAGCTTCTTGACGAACAACGCCGCGCCGGTTCACGTATTCTGTTTGAAGGGGCGCAAGGGGCGCTTCTTGATAATGATTTTGGTACCTATCCTTATGTGACGTCATCAAACACAATTGCCGGGCAAGCGGCTACCGGTTCGGGTATGGGGCCCGGAGCAATCAACTACGTTTTAGGAATAGCAAAAGCTTATACGACCCGTGTCGGCGAAGGCCCGTTTCCGACAGAACAGAAAAACGAGATTGGTGAATATTTGGGGACACATGGCCATGAATTTGGTGTTGTCACCGGGCGCAAACGGCGGTGTGGCTGGCTCGACGCGGTGCTGTTACGCCAGATGATTGCGGTTTGTGGAATTAACGGTATCGCTCTTACCAAACTGGATGTTCTTGATGGCTTGGATGAAATAAAACTCTGTGTCGGTTATGAACTTGATGGCAAGAAAATTGATTATATGCCTTCCTCTATGGGAGCGCAGGCGCGATTGAAACCCGTTTATGAAACGTTGGAAGGCTGGAAAGAGACTACAGCGGGTGCAAGAAGCTGGGCTTCACTACCGGCAAGTGCAATTAAATATGTCCGCTATATTGAAGAATTAATCGGAGCACCGGTGGCACTTTTGTCAACCAGCCCCGAACGTGAAGACACTATTCTTGTGACCGACCCGTTCGAGGATTGATAAAAATCAAGTTTATGTATTTTTATCTTTAAAGCGCAATTGACCCGATATAGTTTGATAGCAATATCGATGAGATGGATAAAACAGCTGAAGCGATAATGCAGTTGTATAGTTGTATGTTGCTATGAAAACGAGGAAGCAAAGGAACGAATGGCGAATTTCGCAGGTTTGTTGAAAAAAACGATAGATGCACAGCAACATCCGACGCTGCAGTTGCGCGCCCGGGTTTACGCGCGCGCTCGTGAAACAGTCGAGCGTAAACTTGCTGAGGCCAATGTTCCCGAAAGTGTTGTCCGATCCCAGCTTAAAGCACTCGACGACGCAATCAAAAGTGTCGAAGCCGACTATCTTTCCGTTGAAAGAGAATTGCTTTCAACAATCATAAAAAAGCCAACTGTTTCGCCGCCAGTTGACGTGAGAGACGTTCATTTGCCAAAACAGGGCGAAAAAAAACCGGTCAAGCCCGAAAGTGCAACGTCACCTTCGCGTCCGGCTGGCAAGATCGAGCAACAGCAAACAGTTTCAGCCCCGATCAGCGCGCCTACCAGCCATGCAGCAAACAAGGAGGAACGTGCGCGACTGGCCAATAATCTGAACAAGACCAGCCAGCGGGTGGAATCAGGAGCAGCCCTTTCACGCCCGCCTTTATCAGCAAAAGAAAAGACGGCGCACCCCTTTGGCGATAAACCGGCATCTCGGGCACCGGCAGAGAAGAAAAAGAACGGCCTTTTCGGGCTATCGCGAAAAAAAACACCTGAAGCCGAGCCGGTAAATCTGGAAAAAATTATAGCAGCCGAAACGGACGCCCAACAAGAACAATCCGCAAAAGAAGAGCAATCGGCAAAAGTGCTAGCTAATAACCAGCAAAATGGCGATTACGACATTGTTTCGGATATTTTTGTGCAAGCTGCGCGCCGCACAGAGCGGCAGGCCGCCAAAAAGCGTGCTACTATAATCGGATTGTCGGTTGCTGCCGTTGTGATTGTTGTTGTTGGTGTGCTTTTTACCGCATGGAGCTTTTTTTCGGGAAAAGAAAAATTGGCGAATACCGAAATGAGCACCAAAACGACAAATAGCGAGCAACCGAAGGAAAAATTTACCCAACGCTTGCTTACCGATGGTAGCGAGGTTGATGAAGGACCGGCTAAATCGGAAGAGAAACTGGGCGAGGGGACATCGACTGCAAAAGGAACCACGCAAGCAAAAACATCTGAAGATCTTCCCGGCGAAGCAACTTTGTATCTGGCACGTACTGAAACGCAAGATGAAAAGGTTCAAACCGGTTCTGTTCAATGGTCGTTGGTGAAAGAAAAAGCCTCGCCGCAGCATGAAGAAGAACTTGCCGTGCGTGGAAATGTGACTATTCCCGATGAAAAATTATCTTTGCGACTGACCTTGCGCCGTAATACCGACCCGTCATTGCCAGCTGCCTATCTTATCGAGGCTATTTTTATTGTTCCTGATGATTTTGCCGGAAAAGCAATTGATAATGTGAAAGAATTAACGTTCAAGGATAGCGAACAATCGACCGGACTGCAGTTGACCGGTACGGTCGAAGGCAAAATTGGCGATAATTTCTTCCTTTTTGCTTTGACAGGTGACAACCCGTTCCGTGATCGCAACCTGCAACTTATGAAGCAGCTGGGGTGGATGCGACTCGTTATTACCGATAAAAATCAGCGCATTCTGGAATTGACTTTTTCAAAGGGGCCAAAGGGCGAAGAAATTTTCAACGACGTTATAAATAAGTGGCTGGAGCAGGACAACAAGCCGACGCTTTATGACCAGAAGCAGGAAACAACCGGCAGAAATTAGCCGACAGGAAAATATTGTTCCCGAACCAATGCTTAAAATAGCCGGATCGGTCAAACGAAAAACTACCGCCAGTGACTAAAAAATGCCGGTAAACGGGCGACGAGTGCGATAAAAGATGCTAAAAGCGGCAATGGCGACGAGCAAGACCGCTCGAAAGAGATATTGTCGCCGCCTTAATCCTCGATAAAATAAACCAAAATAGTGATAAAAGGCATCTGTTTGCCTTTTTTTGGCCTGCCGTCCGGTGCCAAAAGAGAGACGAAACTGTCGTTCCAATCAAATAGAACGACATTTATTTCTGTCTGACCGTCTCATTTTTTTTATTTTGATTTGTCAGCAATGCCTGTTTTTGCGCATTTGCGGCCGCCTTAACAGCATTTTCAACTTTTTCAAAGGCACGCACTTCAATCTGACGCACTCTTTCGCGGCTAATGCCAAATTCGGTGGAAAGCTCTTCCAACGTGACAGGCTCGTCAGACAGGCGGCGGGCTTTAAAAATTCGCTTTTCACGATCATTCAAGCCTTCCATTGCTTGTTCGAGCATTGCCCGCCGGTTTTCAAGCTCATCTTCTTCAATCAACATCTGTTCCTGGCTGTTTGACTCGTCAACCAGCCAATCCTGCCATTCGCCACTTTCACCTTCACTGGCACGAATGGGCGCATTGAGCGACGTATCCCCGGACAGACGCCTATTCATCGAAACGACATCATCTTCACTGACATTAAGACGGGTTGCTATCTCCTTAACCTGTTCGGGATTAAGGTCACCATCATCCAAGGCCTGAATTTTGCTTTTGACTTTGCGCAAATTGAAAAACAGCCGTTTCTGGTTGGCCGTGGTGCCCATTTTTACCAGACTCCACGAGCGTAAAACATATTCCTGAATGGAAGCTTTGATCCACCACATTGCGTAGGTCGCAAGCCGGAAGCCCCGTTCTGGCTCAAAGCGTTTGACCGCCTGCATCAGGCCAACATTGCCTTCGGAAATGACTTCTCCGATAGGCAGCCCATAGCCACGATACCCCATGGCGATTTTTGCAACGAGTCGCAAATGGCTGGTGACAAGTTTGTGCGCTGCTTTCGGATCGTCATGTTCACGATAACGTTTGGCAAGCATATATTCTTCCTGCGGCTCCAGCATAGGAAATCGGCGAATCTCTTCCAGATAACGGGAGAGTCCCCCATCTCCGTTGGCTATCGATGGTAAATTTGTCTGGGCCATAAAGCACCCTCCTTTGGTGCGTTTTCCCGTCACAAGCGAAAACGTATGACATTGATGTCTGGTAGGAAGTAATACACAAAATTAAACCGATTATAAGTTTTTTTTAAGACATAAATCGAAATATCAGGCGCCTAACCCAACTAACCCGCAAAAGCGGAAATGGTTTCAATGAAATTGTCGGAAAGCGGCGATCAATGCCGACATATCAGCGGGCAAATTGCTGGTAAAGCGCATTATATTTCCGGTTGTCGGATGACTGAAGGAAAGCGTTGCCGCATGCAGTGCCTGATGCGGAAAAGTTGTAACAATAGCCTTTAATTCTTCCGGTAAAATATTGGCTTTTGTTTTAAAAGCACTGCCATAGTCTTGATCTCCGATGAGCGGATGGCCAAGATGAGCCATATGAACACGAATCTGGTGTGTGCGTCCGGTTTCCAGACGGCATTCTACCAGACTTGCTACCGCTTCATTGTCGGGTTTTGCTCCATAGCTTTCAAGCACGGCAAAATGGGTCACGGCAAAGCGCGCATCCACTTGACGGGGCGAAACAACAGCTCGTTTTGTGCGGTCTTTTGATGAACGGCCAAGATAGGTTTCGACAGTGCCTTTTTTGCTTGCCAATACTCCCCATATCACGGCCTGATAAGAGCGCTCCAATATTCCATTACGCCCATGGTCGGCAAATTGCTGACTAAGATCGTTATGGGCGTGGTCATTTTTTGCCACCACCATAATGCCACTGGTGTTTTTATCCAGCCGGTGGACAATGCCCGGACGCCTGACCCCGCCAATACCCGAAAGCGATGCACCACAGTGATGGATGAGTGCATTGACCAGTGTTCCACTCTCATTACCGTTTCCCGGATGAACGACAAGACCGACCGGTTTGTTGATGACAATAATGTCATCATCTTCATAAACAATATCAAGGTTGATTGCTTCCCCTTGCGGCGTGGCTGCTACCGGCCCGGGCTCGGCAAGCTCGATCATCTCGCCGCCTTTCAACCTGATTTTCGGTTCACGCACAATGACATTGTCAATTTTTAGTTGGCCTTCACGAATAAGGGCTTGCAACCGCGACCGCGACATCTCGCCACAATTTCGGGCAAGCCATTGGTCGATACGTTGGTCATTTGCGGTGGCATCAACTTGTAGCTTGATCAAATGAAATCCTGTTTAGCACTGGAGCAAGAAATAGTTCTCTTCCATTTTTACCGGAAGAGATTTTGCTGATTTACCATTGTGAAATTGCTTTGGTATCCAAAAATTCCTCAATTCCCCAAAGACCACCTTCACGTGCGCGCCCTGAAGACTTGACCCCGCCAAAATAGGCACCTTTCGGCAATGATACACCATTGACCTCGACCATGCCGGAACGCAGCGCCGTTGCAACGCGATGGCATTTTTCTTTATTTTGCGACTGGATATAGTTGGTCAATCCGTAATTGGTATCATTGGCCATAACAATGGCTTCTTCTTCGTTGTCAAAAGGGATCATTGACAAAACCGGGCCAAAGATTTCTTCACGGAATATGCGCATATAAGGCGCAACATCGGCAAATATCGTCGGACGGACAAAATATCCACGATCAATTCCTTCTGGCAAGCCGGTTCCACCGGCAAGCAACAATGCTCCTTCATCAATACCCGATTGGATCAAATTCTGAATTTTATCAAATTGCGCCTTTGAAACAACAGGCCCCAAATGGTTGCCGTGTTGACTTGCCGGGCCGCATTTCACGGCCTTTACCAAATGTTTGGCGGTTTCTATAGCATCGTTATAAATAGAACGTTCGACAAACATGCGTGTTGGCGCATTGCAACTTTGACCGCTATTGTTAAAACAACGCAAGACACTCCATTCGACAGCGTTTTTATTGGCATCGGCAAAAATGATATTAGCACCTTTGCCGCCAAGCTCCAAACAAACGCGTTTCAATGTATCGGCGGCATTCTTGGAAATAGCTTTGCCGGCCCGGGTCGAACCGGTAAAGCTGATCATTTCAATATCCGGATGGCCAGAAAGGTGGGTGCCCACGCCGGCGCCGTCACCATTGACAAGATTGAAGACACCGGCAGGAAGCCCGACCTGATCAATAATTTCTGCAAAAAGCAAGGCCGAAAGCGGTGCAATTTCCGATGGTTTCAAAACCATGGTGCAACCGGCAAGCAGAGCAGGAATAACTTTTAAAGTAATCTGGTTCATGGGCCAGTTCCACGGCGTTATAAGGCCGACAACGCCGATCGGGTCATATTGAAGCGCACTTCCTTCATGCCCCTTAATGAGTTCGGTTGTAAAGGAAAAACGCATAAAACTGTCGATAAATGTTTCAATATGGCTGCTGCCGGATTCTGCCTGCTGACTGAACGCCATATCGATCGGCGCACCCATTTCCATAGAAATTGTTTTGGCCATTTCGCCTTTGCGCCGGTTATAAACAGCCAGGATTTTCTCGACAAAAGTCAAACGCTGTTGTGGCGAGGTATTTTTCCAGCCGATAAAAGCCGCCTTTGCCGCTGCGACAGCGCGGTCGGCATCTTTAATGCCACCGTTGCTGATGACAGCGCACACATCTTCTGTTGAAGGATCGATAACATCGAGATCTTGTCCATCAAGTGACGAAACCCACGTACCATTGATGTAGAATTTGCGTTTGTCCAACATATTATACTCCTTCAGAGCTTATAGCCTTTAAAGCGCGATGACATAAATTTAAATCCGAACGGTTTCATCAAAAGCCGGTAAATGACGGTGAAAAATTTTCATCCACCTGATGCAGGGCCTTTTCTTTCCAATCATTTTAAAGGAAATAAAATCAGTCATCCACCAATTTTTTGTATGTTGAAAATTTTAAAGCCGGCAATATAGCGCAAAACAGAATATTTAATGAGCAATGATTGAAAATAGAACGCGACGAATGGTTGAATTTGACTTTGCCGGACCATCTCATGTCTTGTTGTTTCTATCCGCACAATCGGTGATCGGAATTTCAACATTTGCGGTTTTTCCGTCAACAATAAATTTGATGTAAAAGTGTTTTATTGTCATATCGAAATATTGTTGGTTTGTTTTGCGATAAGGCAAATTCTGTTCAAGTGTCAGCATCTTACAATATTGATCGCGATAATGCGAAAAATAGGTTTCAGCATATTTTTCAACATCTTGTTCGTCAGCTATATCGGCCACAGGTTCGTTGTTTTTAAGTGTCAATGTAATAGTATGCAACCGTATTTTGACGTTGGTAAGTGTTACGCTTCCTAAATTGAGTGCGTTTGAGCCGAGTTGTTGATCGAGTTGTTTTTGCCGTTGAGCAAGGTTGACAAGCGGCTGGTAAGGCCCCGGACCTTCGACCTGAAAAGACATATAAATGACCATTGCAAGTGCACCGGTGATAATGACCATCAACCGTTGCGGTACTTTCAATAGTCGCAAGACAATGGAAAATAAAACAAGTGCGACAATAAAGAAAGTAATGATAATTTCCGTACCATATAAATCAAATGGTAATTTGTAGATAATTTCTTCCATGGCCGTTTCGATAAAAAATGCGTCAACTTTTAAAACAAAAGACCAGTTAGCATAAAACAACAACACGTACCACCGGTTTTTGGCCGTTTACATTGGCAGCCAATATCATGGTAAAAGTTTCGACAAGCCGGTCGGGTTGTTATTTTCGGAAAAACTATATATGCTAAGCTTCTTTCGAGCCTGAGGATAGTTGACGCTTATTGGCCGGGCCCTAGATTAGTTACGGTCATTTTCGTTGTTGCGGGCAATTGCTTATCCGGTTCTAGCCCATTTAAAAAAACAATACTTTTATTTGGCGGGCCATCGGAAAGAAGCCGGTGTTTATTTAATTTTTTTTCGGAAAGGATACGGAAATCCTCAATAGCTGGAAGCCAATTTAATCATCAGTAGAACTTTTAGATACTTTTTACCGGTGTGATTGTTGAAAAAAATGCATGTTGAAAAGTGCAGCAAAAAAAGGAAGAACATATGTCAGAAACGACACTACAACCACTCACTGTCAAAGATATCCCTATCGTCGGAAATAAAGAGCTGCGAAGAGTCATTGTTGCAGCCGGTCTGGGAAATGCCATTGAATGGTTCGATTTTAGTGTCTATGGTTTTCTCGCAGTCATTATCGGTAAAACATTTTTTGCTTCCGCTCCTCCTTCTGTCCAGCTCATTGCATCTCTTGCCACCTTTTCCATTCCATTCTTATTCCGGCCACTGGGTGGTGCAATTTTTGGTTATCTCGGGGATAAATATGGGCGTAAAAACATACTCTCCTTCACCATTATATTGATGTCGGCAAGTACATTTTTTATCGGCCTTATTCCATCTTATGCCACAATAGGTGTTCTGGCACCGGTTTTGTTATTGTTGGCAAAAATCGTTCAGGGTCTTTCAGTCGGTGGCGAATATGCCGGGGCAGTTGTTTTTGTCAGCGAATATTCGCCTGATAGAAAACGCGGGTTTATGGCCAGTTGGCTCGATTTTGGTTCCATTGCCGGATTTCTCGTCGGGGCGATGATTGTTTCGCTTATTTCGCTGGCAATTGGTTCTGAAGCCATGGCGGCATGGGGCTGGCGTATACCATTTTTTATGTCACTGCCGCTCGGCATGGTCGGACTTTATTTGCGCAAATCCCTTGATGAATCGCCAACTTATGAAGCGCAAAGCGACAAAGAAATGGAACTTGATGAGACCACGTCAACAAGTTCGGTTATTCGCGCCAATCTGAATGCGATCATCATCAGCTGCTTGTTGGTTATTGCCGCCAACTCTACCTATTATATGCTTTTGACCTATATGCCCAACTATCTTTCGGTCAATCTCGGTTACAGTTATGACCATGGTGTCTTGATTATCATCGTTGTCATGGCTTTTATGCTTCTCATGCAGCCATTGGTCGGTTTTTTCAGCGACAAGATCGGACGTAAGCCGTTTCTGTTTTTTGGCTCGATTGCTCTGGTTGTTCTGGCCATTCCCGCTTTTTATATGATTATGCATCATAATGTGGTGTTGATTGCTTTAGGAATTGCCATTCTGGCAATTATTCTTTGCTGTTTTATCGGGGTTATGGCGTCGATCTTGCCAGCACTTTTCCCTACTGATGTTCGCTTTAGAACGCTGGCTATATGTTTCAATATCGCGGTCTTGATTGCCGGACTGACGCCACCTATTGCCGCATGGCTCGTCGAGACAACACATTCTTTATATATGCCCGCTTATTATTTGATGGTCGTTGCCATTTTCGGTTTTATTGCCGCCGTCAAGGTGCCTGAAACAGCCAACCGCCCGTTAAAAGATGCCACACCGGTTGCTTCTTCCAAATCAGAAGCAAAAGAAGTCTTACAAGATCATTTCGACTTTATCGAAGATCAGGTCAACGAGATTGAAAACAAGATTTCCGACCTTGAAGAACAGCGGCAGAATCTTGTCGATCAACATCCAAAACTCAATTGAAAAAATGTTTCATAAATAAATATTTTGATGCCTTTCAGGTGCGCCGGCCTAGCGCCTGAAACCGGCATCAACAATATTCTGCATAACAACGAAAGTCGAGGTGCTTGCCACATAAGGCAAAGTGGAAATTTTTTCGCCGAGCACAATGCGATAACGTTTTATGTCGCTTGTTCTGACTTTCAAAAGATAGTCGAACGAGCTTGCAATCATATGGCATTCTTCAACCTCGCGAATTTTTTTTACCGCCGCATTAAAAGCGCGCAAAGCTTCTTCTCTTGTGTCGGAAAGTTTGACCTCGGCAAAAGCAATATGTTCCATGCCCATTTTTGCCGGATTAAGAACGGCACGAAAACCGGTAATATAACCTTCATTGACAAGCCGCTTCAAGCGCATTTGGCAAGGTGTCTTGGAAAGCCCGACTTTTTCAGAAAGTTCGGTAATAGAAATGCGACCGTTTTCGACCAATGTATCAATAATACGGTTATCTATTCGGTCAATTTCACTAATTTTGTCTTCCATCAACGTAAAAAATCCTAATAAAAACCGAAAAAACAAGAAAAAGCTCTAAATTATAGCTTTTTTTATGCGAGAAGTAAACTATGGCCGGTGCTATGATTATGCCATAAGCCGCTTCAAATCCGCTTATTCACAGAGCTTGAGAAGTTCACAAAACTACCAGAGTGGAAACAATATCATGACCAATGCACCAAAGCCTTTTACCGAATTTGCTCCGCCTATTTCCAAACAAAGCGAGTTGCGCCAGAAAATTACGGCCGCCTATCGTCGTCCGGAAACGGAATGTTTGAAACCGCTGCTGGAAGCGGCAACGATTGATGAAAAAACCAAAAAAGCCATTGCCACAACAGCACGTCATCTGATCGAGACATTGCGGGCAAAATATAAAGGCAGCGGCGTTGAGGGGCTTGTCCACGAATATTCCCTGTCGTCACATGAAGGCGTGGCGTTGATGTGCCTGGCGGAAGCATTGCTGCGCATACCCGATAACGCAACGCGTGACGCGCTTATTCGCGACAAGGTTGTCGGCGGTGACTGGAAAGCCCATTTGGGTGGTGGAAAGTCGCTGTTTGTTAATGCGGCAACCTGGGGCTTGATAATTACCGGAAAACTTTCTTCCAAGATAAAAGAAGGCGAACTTTCGTCATCTTTGTCAGGACTTATTGCCCGTTGTGGCGAGCCGGTCATTCGCAAAGGGGTCGATATGGCCATGCGCATGATGGGCGAACAATTTGTTCGTGGAGAAACTATTGAAGAAGCATTGGAGCGCTCCAAACCACTCGAGGAGCGTGGCTTTCGCTATTCTTACGATATGCTGGGAGAAGCGGCAACAACAGCCGAGGACGCCGACCGCTATTATCGCGATTATGAAACAGCAATTCATGCCATTGGTAAAGCCTCGAATGGACGCGGCGTTTATGAAGGGCCGGGCATTTCAATCAAGCTGTCGGCACTTCATCCGCGCTATTTCCGTTCGCAGGCCGACCGTGTGATGAGCGAACTGATGCCGCGTGTCAAAGAATTGGCAAAACTTTGCAAAAATTATAATATCGGTCTCAATATTGATGCCGAGGAAGCCGATCGTCTTGAACTTTCACTCGACATTATGGATAGTCTCTGTTTTGACAAGGATCTGGAAGGATGGAACGGCATCGGTTTTGTGGTGCAGGCCTATGGCCGTCGCTGTCCGTTTGTTCTCGACTATCTGATTGATCTGGCGCGGCGTAGCCACCACCGGTTGATGGTACGCCTTGTCAAGGGTGCTTATTGGGATGCCGAAATCAAACGGGCGCAGGTCGACGGGCTTGAAAGCTTTCCGGTTTACACACGTAAAGTCTATACCGACGTTTCTTATGTGGCCAATGCGCGCAAGCTTCTTGCTGCCCCTGATGCGGTTTTTCCGCAATTTGCCACCCATAATGCTCAGACCATGGCAACGATCTATCATTTGGCAGGACCCGATAAATATACAACCGAGCAGTTCGAGTTCCAGTGTCTCCATGGCATGGGCGAGCCGCTTTATGATGAAGTTGTCGGCAAGGATAAGATGCAGCGTCCGGCGCGTCTTTATGCGCCTGTCGGTACTCACGAAACCTTGCTTGCCTATCTTGTGCGCCGTTTGTTGGAAAATGGTGCCAATTCTTCTTTTGTCAATCGCATTACCGACAAATCCATTTCGGTGGACGAACTCATTGTCGATCCGGTCGATGTTGTGCGGAAAATGCCTGTTCCCGGTGCCCAACACGACAAGATCGCTTCGCCGGAAGATTTGTTTGGTAAAAGCCGCCGCAACTCCGAAGGTTATGATCTTTCCAATGAAATAACTTTGGCCAGGCTTACTGAAGAATTTGTCAAAAGTGATGACATCAAGTGGCGGGCCGAAGCGGAAGCGGGCAAAAGCAAAGCAAAGGCCCGTCCTGTTCTCAATCCCGGTGATCACCGTGATGAGGTGGGTGAAGTGGTCGAGGTTGATGAAAAGACTGCCACACAAATGGTTGCTGTTGGCGTAAAAGCGGCTCAATCATGGGCCAAAGTTGCACCACAAAAACGTGCCGAAATTTTGGAAAAGGCGGCTGATTTGATGCAGGCACGCATGCCGGTACTTCTGGCACTTGCCGCCCGCGAAGCCGGCAAATCAATTCCCAATGCGATTGCCGAAGTCAGGGAAGCAATAGATTTCTTGCGCTTTTATGCCGGTCAGGTGTGCTCGACTTTCAAAGGGCAAGAAGAACCGCTCGGACCAGTTGTGTGCATTAGTCCGTGGAACTTTCCATTGTCGATTTTTATTGGCCAGGTATCGGCAGCTTTGGTTGCCGGTAATCCGGTTTTGGCCAAACCGGCGGAAGAAACCCCTCTTATTGCGGCCGAAGGTGTACGCATTCTTCATGAGGCCGGTGTGCCCGCTGACGTTTTACAACTTGTTCCCGGCGACGGCAAGATTGGCGCAGCACTTGTCGGTGCCAAAGATACAGCCGCGGTAATGTTTACCGGCTCGACCGATGTTGCCCGTCTTATTCAGGCAGAACTTGCAAACCGTGTTGACAAGGAGGGAAAGCCAATACCGCTTATTGCCGAAACCGGCGGGCAAAATGCCATGATTGTCGATTCTTCTGCTTTGGCCGAACAGGTGGTGGGCGATGTTGTTGCCTCGGCGTTTGATAGTGCCGGACAACGTTGTTCGGCTTTGCGTGTTTTGTGTCTGCAGGAAGAGGTCGCCGATCGCATTCTGGATATGCTCAAAGGTGCCATGAAGGAATTGCGACTTGGACGCACCGATTTTATTGGCACAGATATTGGTGCCGTCATTACCGGGGAAGCCAAAGATAATGTTGAAACGCATATCGAAACCATGCGCGCGATGGGTCATAAAATCACCCAGTTGCCGCTTGGCGTGGCAACGGCAAACGGCACCTTTGTCAGCCCAACGATTATCGAACTTGACAGCGTCGATGAATTGAAACGCGAAATATTTGGTCCGGTTTTGCATGTCATCCGTTATAAACGGCCAGAAATCGACCGGTTGATTGAAAGCCTCAATGCCACCGGCTATGGTCTGACTTTCGGACTTCACACGCGGCTTGACGATTTTGTCGATCATGTTGCGCGGCGCATTCGCGTCGGCAATATTTATGTCAACCGCAATATTATCGGTGCCGTGGTCGGCTCGCAGCCTTTTGGTGGACGAGGGTTGTCCGGCACGGGGCCGAAAGCCGGTGGTCCGCTTTACCTCGAACGTTTGGTCAGAGAGGCGCCCGAGCAAAAATTTTCGCCGTCGACAACAGATAATGAAGCTCTTGCGGCATTTTGTACTTGGCTTGATAAAAACGGTGAAAACGGCGAGGCAACCTTTGCAAAAGATCTGGCTGGCAAGTCACCTTTGAATGTCGAAATCAGTTTGCCGGGACCGGTTGGAGAAAGCAATACTTACGCACTTCATCCCCGCGGGAAAATACTTGTTTTTCCACAAACAAAAAGCGGGCTTTATCGCCAGATTGCCTGTGTTTTGGCAACCGGCAATATCGCGGTTATTGATGCGGCGTCAAAGTTGCAACAATCGCTGTTCGATTTGCCGAAAGATGTGGCTGATTGCATCAAATGGACAGAAAATCGTGATGCGGACGGCCCATATGCCGGCGCACTTATCGAAGGTGATGGCGACAGGGTCGGCGCCGTGCAGCAAAGCATTGCAAAATTGTCCGGGCCGATTGTTTTGATACAGGCGGCAACAAGTGCGGCTCTGCAAACACAGGTTCGACCATATAATTTGCATTTTATGGTTGAGGAAGTGTCAACGTCAATCAATACCGCCGCTGCGGGTGGCAATGCCAATCTGATGACAATTGGCTAAAAATCTATCACAATCAATTTCTGATTGTTGACCGTTTAAAAAAAACCGCCGTAACGAAAGTTTCGGTGGTTTTTTGTTGATCGCAGCAATTTAGCAAAAAGTTATTAACCTTCATAATTTAACGTCAGGCCAAGAGTTTTGTTATGAGGCAATTTTGTGATTGCCACAATTTAGTTTGAGTGCCATGCGTAATCTGAAAACCAGTTCTGTCTCTTCCCGTCCTGTTGCCAGTCGTGTCGATGGCGCAAATTCTGCGCAATCGGAAAAGGTTGCCAGTCAACCATTAGACACGCAATATCCGACAATATGGAAAAAAGCTTTTGCTCTCGGACAAAATGTGCGCTTCACCCGCACACCCGAGGTAGAAATTTTACGCAAACGGGTGGAAAATGATCCCGATTTTGCCCAAAAGCTCAAAGCATTTGAATTGGAACAAAGGCGTCGGCGTGAAAATGCGCCGCAAAAATCTGCCGCATTTGATTTATCCCAACAGAAAGACGATTCTCGAGCTTTGGCCGATAGTGAAAATCACGCAACAATTTGTGCGGTAAAAAGCGAGGTAACGGTGCCTTTGCAAGGCAATATAGACCGGCAAAATGGCACCGGCCAACAAAATCTTATCGGGGGGGAGACAACACAAAATCAAAATCCTGTTTGTAACCCGATAGCTTTATATCTTTCTGATTCGGCATTTTTTGAATGTGGATCTGTTTTTCTTGATGGTTCGTCACTGGATGCGCCGCAAGCCATCGCTGCTTCAGCAGTGCTCGGCCAACCGGAAATCTCGGACAATAAAGGTCATGCGCCTCAGCTAGCGGTTGTTGAACCGGAGGTTGCACCGTTGCCGATTACATCGGATAATTGTGAAACACTGAAAGTGCAAAAAAAATCGATAACCGATCTTTATCGTGTGCTTGAATGTCGTTTTGCCAAAAATAACTATTTGCCATCCCATACCGATAATCAGGAAGACGAAAATTCAGAGCAACAGTCAGCCGATAGCGATGTTGAACAAACGATTTTGCCGGAAGAGACATCTTTCTCAGATATTGAAGCGCTTCCAGTGTTGCCATTTATAGGCACAGAGTTGAGCAATGAAGACGAGCCTCTGACAGATGGTAAGCCAGCCATAATTTCTGTTCATTATGGTGAAGTGGTTATCGAAAATATGCCGGAAAAATCAGATAACGAAACGACATCGGCCGAAGTGTCAATGGCAGGCGCAAGCGCCATAACGTCGGATTGTGCGGGTTCAAGCCCGCTTCTTAACAAACAAAACATTATGGCCGCACCTGGCAAAATTGTTGAAGATATCGAACCGGTGGTGGAAGATGCTTCCTCCTCCTCAGACGAGCAAAAGACAGTTGAGCAAGACCATGCTGTTGTTCCCGAAGTTGTGGTGCGGGCGCAAACACATGGACAAGAAGTCGAAAAAAAACCGCAGCCGGTTTCAACCAAAGCAACGATCTCGGCACCTTTGCGGACGCTTAATCCGGCCTTTATTCCAAGTCCCAAGCTTGAACATAATGACTCTTATGTTTTTCCTTCCGTTGATCTGTTGCAACAGCCAATCTATAAGGACGGAGCAATCATTTCACAGGAAACATTGGAGCGCAGTGCCGGTCTTTTAGAAAGTGTGCTGGAAGATTTTGGCATTAAAGGCGAAATCATCCATGTGCGTCCCGGACCGGTGGTAACCATGTATGAATTTGAACCGGCTGCCGGTGTCAAATCATCCCGTGTTATCAGCCTTTCTGATGATATCGCCCGGTCGATGTCGGCTATTTCTGCCCGTGTTGCCGTTATTCCGGGGCGCAATGTCATTGGTATTGAACTGCCGAACAAGGTT
This sequence comes from uncultured Bartonella sp., assembly GCF_945285465.1. Lineage (GTDB taxonomy): Bacteria > Pseudomonadota > Alphaproteobacteria > Rhizobiales > Rhizobiaceae > Bartonella. The sequence goes on from NZ_CALYQK010000003.1 coordinate 16,937, forward strand.
CGCGAGACGGTTTATTTGCGCGAGCTTATCCAGTCCAAGGCTTTTCAGGACAGTAATTATAAATTGGCTCTTACACTGGGCAAAAATATCGGTGGTGAGCCGGTTATAGCCGAACTGGCCAAAATGCCGCATCTTCTTGTTGCCGGTACAACCGGTTCGGGTAAATCGGTGGCAATCAATGCCATGATCCTGTCGTTGCTCTATCGGCTGAAGCCGGAGCAGTGCCGTCTCATCATGGTTGATCCGAAAATGCTCGAGCTTTCGATTTATGATGGCATTCCCCATCTTTTGACACCGGTAGTAACCGATCCGAAAAAAGCTGTGACCGCGCTGAAATGGGCGGTGCGCGAAATGGAAGACCGCTACCGCAAAATGGCAAAACTTGGTGTGCGCAATATTGACGGCTTCAACCAGCGTGTCAGTGTGGCAGCCGAAAAAGGCGAAACCATTACGTGTCGTGTTCAATCCGGCTTCGACAAGGAAACAGGCGAAATGCTTTATCATGAAGAGGCAATGGATCTTGCGCGTCTTCCCTATATTGTTGTTATTGTTGACGAGATGGCCGATCTGATGATGGTCGCCGGCAAGGAAATCGAAGGTGCAATCCAGCGTCTGGCACAAATGGCGCGCGCCGCCGGTATTCATCTTATCATGGCAACGCAACGCCCGTCCGTTGATGTGATTACCGGCACAATCAAGGCCAATTTCCCGACGCGTATTTCGTTTCAGGTAACGTCCAAGATTGACAGTCGCACCATTCTGGGCGAACAGGGTGCTGAAACGCTTCTCGGCCAGGGGGATATGCTTCATATGGTGGGTGGTGGCCGCATTGTCCGTGTACATGGGCCGTTTGTCTCCGATGAAGAGGTCGAGCATGTTGTTGCCCATCTCAAAACCCAAGGTACACCCGATTATCTTGCAACCGTTACCGATGGTGAAGATGAAGAAGAAACCATCGAGGATGCCGATTCGATTGCCGATATTGTGGCAGCCGGCAATGCCGGTGAAAATGTCGAAGAGCTTTATTTGCAAGCAGTCAAAGTGGTCATGCGCGATAAAAAATGCTCGACCTCCTATATCCAGCGCCGCTTAGGCATTGGCTATAACAAGGCAGCTACACTTGTCGAGCGCATGGAAGCCGAAGGCATTGTCGGCCCGGCCAACCATGTGGGAAAACGGGAAATATTGTTAAATAGCCGTCATGGACAGGATGGGTTTGGCAATTGAATTTGCCTTTTGAGCGGTAAAAAAGCTCAGGCAAAAACGTTCTGTGCTTTTTTACCATTATATTTTTATCAATCGACAAGAATTAAAAAAAGTGCGGGCTTTGCTCTCGTCAATGCCCCACAATGTGAGTGATGTCCAACAGTTATCGATGCGGCAATGTTAACAATATTGTTAAACGGGCCGTCGTTTTTTTCCTTTAATTTTTTGATTCCTTTTGAAACCGGCAGCTCTTTCCTGTAAAAGATAGCATTAAGAAATCTTTAACCGGTGGAGAAGTCCTTGGCATTTCTGGATTTTCTATCCAATAAAGCAGTCAGAAACGCATTTTTGAGCGGGCAAGGTGCCTTTGTGCTTGATCGCGAAACTTATGCCATAGTCTGGCTGGACGGCGCGGTGGCGTCATTTTTTGGCTTCGCTACACTTTCTGCGGCACTTGATCGTGAAGAGATTTTTGACAACGCGGTCAAACGGCAAATTGAAAACGGCATTAAAAGTGGCCGTCCCGTTCGTCTGCGCGGACAAAATACTAGCGCTTCTTTTCTCATGGCAGCGCTCAATGACGAGGCAACAGGGCAATATATTCTCGCTCGTCAGACACCCGTCAGTAACCGGAATATTCTGGATGATCATCCGCAAGTGCTTTTAGAGGGTCTCGCCAGTGACGATATTTCGGCAGCAATTTTTGATGGCGATAACAAGATTATCGTGGCGACAGAAACTTTTGCCGCTTCTGGCACTGGGCTGCAAATCTTTCTGGCTTCGATTGATGATTTTACACCTGTCAAAACAGTGATGGACGTTGACCGGACGACTTTGCAGGTCAGCGCTATCCGTCTTCAAAGCGAACCACAACGATTTTTGGTGCTGGCGGTCAATATTACGGGGTTTTCACGGCAAAAACGAGTGCAGAATAATATCAAAACCGGCGATAACGCGTTGATCCATTTTACCTGGAAGATGGACAAAGAAGGATGTTTTACGTATTTTTCGCAGCAATTTTCAGAAAAATTCGGCAGTGTTCAAAAACTTATCGGCCATAATCTCGTCGATCTCGACAATGAATTCAAACATTGTGGTTTTTCAAAATTGCAGGCGCAACTTGCTTCCCTTCAGCCATGGCAGGATGAAAAAATTACATTGCCGGACGAAAAAAATGGTGGGTCGGTCGAAGTTGTGCTTTCAGGTGTACCAGTTTTTTCCCTTAACAATGAGCTCTGCAGTTTTCGCGGCTTCGGAATTGCCAAAAACCATGAAGCCCATGAGGTAGAAACGGCCGATGGCGGCTTGACGCGGGAAAATGCTGCCAATGGACAAGAAATGACCGCGCCGCCAGCCGAAAAAACCGCTGATGAAGAAAAAATCGCTGGCGAAGAGAAAACTGGCGTTCTTAATTCGTCGGAACGCTCGGCTTTTCGTGAAATTGCCGAAAGATTGCGTCACGAATTAAATTTGCCTTTGATGGAAAGACCGCTTACCGGCGCTTTAACTTCACCGGAAAAAGACGCGGAAAATCCGCCACTTGCCACAGAACAATTTATCCCGCAGTCTTTAGCGCTGTTAAACCTGCTTGATACGGCGACGGACGGCGTTATTTTTCTTGACAAGGACGGGCGCATCCGCACCTTTAGCGATGCTGCATCCGCTTTGACGGGATATGAGCGCGAAGAGGTCGTTGCCCATCCTTTTGCAACTTTGTTTAGTGCCGCTTCGCAAAGTGCAATCAAAAACTATCTTGCCTGTTTTGAAAGTGGCGGCTCGAAACAAATTTTCAACCGCGGCGAACATGTGAAAATTGACACCCGGGAGGGTGGGGAAATTCGCGTTTTTGTGACACTCGTTCCGCTTGCATTGGGACAAGGATATGCTGCTTTATTGCGAGATATGACCAATGTTTCGCAACAGAACAGACCCATTTATGATAACGAGCTTATGGCAAGGACAATTCACGAGATTAGAACCCCCCTTAACGCCATGATCGGATTTGCCGAGATTATGGGGGAAGAACGGTTTGGAAGAATAGAAAACGAACGTTATCGCGGCTATTTGCGCGATATTATTTCTTCGGGTAAACACATTTTAACGCTGGTCAACCAGTTTCTGGAAAAAGCCAAATCCGCTCATAACCACGAAAATCATAGTCAAAAAGAAGAAAATCAATCGGCTATTTCTGGTGGATTCGATGTTATTGTTCAATTGCGTAAAGCGGTTGCATTGCTGGAAAATCAAGCCAATGAAAATGGCATTATTATCCGAATTGTTATGCCCTCCCAAGTGCCCATGATTAACATTGATGCGCAGGAATTCCGGCAAATCGTCTGGAATCTGTTGTCGAACGCCATTCGGTTTACCGCCAAAGGCGGCCAAATTGTTGTGCATCTTTCAGTTCAGGATGGCGAATTTGTCAAAGTTAGTGTGAGTGACAACGGTATTGGCATGAACGACGAAGAAATTGTTCGCGCCCTTCAGCCTTATGGGCAGGTCGAGCGTAAAGACGGCCGTTTGGGCGATGCGGTTTTCGTCGGCACGGGACTTGGACTGCCGACAGCCAAAAGTCTTGTCGAAAAAAATGGCGGCCGGTTTATACTGCTATCAAAACCTAATCAGGGAACAACGGTCGAGCTTTTCTTTCCGCTTGTCCATTTATGATCTAAGCCGGTGTTTTAGCTTGCAACAATAAAATAAACCGTGTGTGTTTTAAAAAGTGTCAAAGCTTGCGAGCTTTGCCTTTGCCCAATTAAAACACCATGCCAAAAGTGGCCGCAAGCGGCCGGCGTTTTGCAGGAATTCGGCGAAAATAGAACTATTTTTTAGCCGCCAACAAATCACGAATTTCGGTAAGCAACTGTTCATCGCGCGGAACAGGTTTCGGTTGTGGAGTTTGCTGTTGTTGACGGTGCATCGCATTAATTGCCTTAACCACGATAAACAACACCCAGGCAATAATGAGAAAGTTGATGAGCAATGTAATAAAATGGCCATAGGCAATTGTTGCCCCCGCTTCACGTGCAGCGGCAAGCGTTGTCTGCTTTTGGCCGGCCAGTTGGATAAACATGTTGGAAAAATCGATACCGCCGGTAATCAAGCCGATAACCGGCATAAGCAAATCATTGACGATAGAATTGACCAGACCACCAAATGCCCCGCCAATAATTACGCCAATGGCAAGATCAATCATATTGCCTTTCAAGGCAAATTCACGAAATTCTTTCAGCATCAATCTTTCCTAACGTCAAAATATTGTTTCCAAACCCTGGGCAGCCTGAAGGGGATGCCAATAATAATCGTCAAATATAGCAGTTTGGCTATAAGGAAAGGTTTGTAGGAAACTGTTTTTTGGTTTGACGCCAGACAGACCGGCTATTTTTCGTCTTTAAAGCTTGCCTGTTCCGTCATTGGCGGGCGTCTCATCATCTTTGAAATCGTTTTTGAATTTATCAAAAAAATACTTCATGGTGTCATAGGCCTGATCCATATCCTGCTTGTTTGGAAAAGTTGCCTTTGCCGCTGATTTTTGTTGTTCAAGTGCGGCAATCCGGTCTTTTAAAGTTTTGATTTCCTGTTCATAGCGGGCACGGTCATCATCGGAAATAACACATGTGATTTTGCCATCTTTGTCGAGGCATTTATCAATACTGCCGGTATCGCTATCAAAACGTAGAAAACCATCTTCAAATTTCTGGAATTCATAACGGTGATCGGCAGCCTGACCATTTGTTGCAAGGCACAAAGCACAAAAAGAAGTGAAAATAAGTGTTTTGAAAAGAAGAGATATCGACATTTTTATTCCTTGGTTGAAGCTCGAACATACTTTATATAGGGCATAATTCAAATATTTCCTGTTTTTCAGAGGAAAAGGCTGGCTTGGCGATATGGCCCTGATTTATAAGATTGTGCCCAAGGGCGAATGGCAAAAAGCCGAAGAACAAGGTGTTTTTCGCGGTGCGGCGGTTGACCTTGATGATGGATTTATTCATTTTTCAACGGCCGAACAGGTAGGCGAAACGGCAAATAAACATTTTAGCGGTCAAACAGATCTTTTGCTTGTTGCTGTTGATGAAGATGCTCTTGATAAAGACAAATTCCGTTATGAAATATCGCGCGGTGGCGCTTTATTTCCCCATCTTTACGATAAATTATCGCTTGAATGTGTTGTCGGAATTTGTCCCCTTGTTGCCGACAAACAAGGAATTTTTCATTTTGATGAGGTCGCATTATGAACTTCTACCGCTCTTTTGTTCGCCCCCTCGTTTTCTGTCTTTCGCCGGAAAGAGCCCATAACCTATCTATTCTCGCGTTAAAAAGCGGGTTTATCGGTGGCGGACAAATTCATGATAAACGCCTTGCGGTCAAAATTGCCGGTCTTGAATTTCCGAATTTTTTGGGGCTTGCCGCCGGTTTTGATAAAAATGCCGAAGTGGCCGACCAGTTGTTGCAATTAGGTTTTGGTTTTAGCGAAGTTGGCACCGTTACGCCGCGCCCGCAGCCCGGCAATCCTTTGCCCCGGCTTTTCCGGCTTGAAGAAGACGAGGCGGTTATCAACCGCATGGGGTTTAATAATGGTGGCCATGACGCCGTTCATCGTCGTTTGCGGGCAAGGAAAAAGCACGGCATTATCGGGGTGAATATCGGAGCCAACAAGGATTCGGAAAATCGGATTGTTGATTACGTCCGCGGCATCCATTGTTTTTATGATGTCGCCAATTTTTTTGTCATCAATATATCGTCGCCGAATACGCCGGGTTTGCGTAATTTGCAGGCGCGCGCCAGTTTGCAAGAATTGCTTTTGGCCGCAAGCAAAGCAAGGCAGGAAGAAAAGGCCAAGGGGGCGCGCCACATTCCGGTGTTTTTGAAGATTGCACCCGATTTGACAGAAAAAGAGCTGGATGATGTGGCGGCCGAGCTTCTTTCCAGCGATATTGACGGGCTGATTGTTTCAAACACAACGCTTGCCAGAACAGGTCTTGAAAACACCAAATATAGAAATGAATCAGGAGGCCTTTCGGGACGACCTTTATTTGAGCGTTCCACCATCATTTTGGCAAAAATGCGCCAAAGAGTAGGAAAAAAACTGCCAATTATCGGTGTTGGCGGTGTTTTTGATGCAAAAACGGCAATCGAAAAAATCAAAGCCGGGGCAGATCTTGTCGAAATTTATAGCTCCATGGTTTACGAGGGGGCGGATCTGGCGGCCAGAATTTTGAACAGTGTGCTCGAAACCATGAAGAAAGAGGAGGTTGTTAACATCAAAGACTATCGCGACAAGGCGGTGGTGGAATGGGCAAAACGGGAAATTCCAGATTAGATGTTACACGCGCTTGCCCAAAAGTGTGGAGCGGTTTTGGAGTAAGAAGCGCGTGGAAAGATGGGCTTGCCCAAAAGTGTGGAGCGGTTTTTCGATAATAACCAAAAAACAAAAGTGCTTTTGACCGGCTTTAAGGGCAGAGAAAAACAAAAAACGGCAAAAAAATCAATAAATGTGCTTTAAATGGGCTAAGGCACTTGCAAAATCGTTCGATCTTCCGTATGTCACCGGTCGGAACATTTTGTTTAAACGATGCGGTTGTAGCTCAGTTGGTTAGAGCGCTGGTTTGTGGCACCAGAGGTCGTAGGTTCAACTCCCACCAACCGTACCATCTCAATTCTCGAAAACTAAAATTCTTGCACTTGACATTTTCAGTGTTACGATAGCCCGGTAGTGTCGGCCATTGGTTTGGTTCTGCAATGAGCGGGGCGTTTGCCGGCATGATAGAAAGATTTGACGATGGATGACAGTTATCAAAGTAATGGAAAGCGCCTTTTAAATAAAAAGGTGGTCATTACCGGAGCGGCCGGTGGTATGGGGCATGCGATGGCAAAAAAGTTTGGCTATGAAAGTGCCAAACTTTTATTGCTCGACCTAACAGAGCAAGGTTTGCAGGAAACGAAGAAGATTCTTCATAATATCGTTTTGGAAGCGGAAACCTATATTTGTGATGTATATCCGATGTAAAAAGCATTCAAAATCGTGCCGCAGCTATTTTTAAACAACATGGTGCAGTTGATTGTCTTATCAATAATGCCGGTATTTTGCCGCCAGCCACGCCGCTTGAAAAACTCGAAGCACAGACTTGGGATCGTGTTTTTTCGATTAACGTGCGCGGCGCGTTTCTTTGTGCCCAACAATTCGGTTTGCAAATGTTGCAGAAAAAATCGGGCAGTATTGTCAATATTGCGTCGATTGCTGCAACTTTCCCCTTGGGGCAGCCTGCTTATACACCGGCAAAAGCCGCTATATCGGCTTTGGCACGACAAATTGCGGTTGAATGGGGGCCACACGGTCTTCGGGCAAATTCGGTCAGCCCCGGCATGATTATGACGCCAATGACAACCAAGATCTATGAAGATAAAGCTGTCCTTGAAATGCGCAGCCGCGCCGTCGCTTCCCGTCGTATTGGTAAAGTGGAAGATATTGCAGCCGTTGCCGCTTATCTTTGTTCGGATGATGCAAGCTATATAAATGGTCAGGATATTGTTGTTGATGGCGGTTTTGGCCTGACAGCTTTGATGCGTATGCAACCGCTTGCCGCACAGCTTCAACCGCCGTATTGATCATATTGGCAATGAAATTTATGTCGATCAGCCTTTTCAGGTTCAAGTGTTGATCGATTAAAACCGGCAAGTATGGCTTGGCCATTGATTGCCGGTTTTTGATTCTGTCCGTAAACTGCCGAGTGATTGTGGGTGTGCGGTAACGGGCGGCAAATTCGGCATTTTTTTTGAAATAAAAATTATTCCGATCGGCTTGCGAGCGCTGATGTTCAGACTATTTGCCAATCAAAGGGCATATGCCTGTGATAAAATGGTTATGGGCGCAAAACAATGTCATTATCGGTCAATTATTTACACGGTTTGTTGGCGACGATTTACCGGTTCAATCTAATTTTTGCCTAGTTGGCATGGAGAAAACCTTGCCTTTTATCACCAAAATTATGCTAGAAGAACGTTGAGCAAAAAATAGCGCGCATATTTGGTTTGGTGTTTAATGACTGGCGAGACTGACGATAAAGCAAAAGGTAAGAGCAGCAAAACACGCGCTTATCTAAAAAATGTCTATGGTGTAAAAAACTGGAAACAGGCGTCGGAGTGGCTGGCTTTTCGAGGAATTGAAGACATCGAGTGTATTACCCCCGACCAGGCCGGCGTGGCACGCGGTAAAATGATGCCGTCAAACAAATTTACTTCCGATACATCACTGGCACTTCCTTCGGCAGTGTTTATGGCAACGATTTCGGGTGACTATCCGGAAGACGGCAATGGTTTTCATTATCCCGCCGATGATGGCGATTTGCGTCTGGAGCCCGACCTTGCAACACTCAGTGTCGTTCCATGGGAAGATGACCCGACGGCACAGGTTATTTGCGATATTGTTTATCAGGATGGAACACGGGTAGAGTTTACACCACGCAATGTTTTACGCAACGTGGTTGAGTCCTATACAAGATTAGGCTTGAAGCCCGTGGTTGCACCGGAAATCGAGTTTTATCTTGTGCAAAAAAATCCCGACCCCGATTATCCGCTCACTCCGCCGGTCGGCCGTTCTGGCCGGGCTATTGGCGGCGGGCAAGGCTATTCCATCGCAGGGGTGAACGAATTTGATGAATTGATTGACGATATGTACCATTTTTCCGAAGCACAGGGGCTGGAAATTGATACATTGATTCATGAAGAAGGGGCCGGCCAACTCGAGATTAATTTGCGCCATGGTGACCCGATCGAACTTGCCGATCAGGTTTTTTTGTTCAAACGCACCATTCGCGAAGCGGCATTCAAGCATGATATGTATGCCACTTTTATGGCCAAGCCTATTCAGGGCCAGCCGGGCTCGGCCATGCATATTCATCAGTCGATTATCGATGTAAAAACCGGTGACAATATCTTTACCAATAAAAATGGCAGCGAAAGTGAAGCCTTTCGTTTTTTCCTCGGCGGGTTGCAACAACATATGGCAAGTGCGCTGGTTATGCTTGCCCCTTATGTCAATTCCTACCGCCGGCTTGTGCCTGATCTTTCCGCACCGGTCAATCTTCATTGGGGGTATGATAATCGAACAACGGCTTTTCGCGTTCCACGCTCGAGTGCTCAAGCACGCCGCGTTGAAAATCGCCTCCCTTCTTCGGATGCCAACCCCTATCTGGCTCTTGCTGCATCGCTTGCCTGTGGGCTTATCGGTTTAATCGACAAGCTTCAACCGGACGAACCTTCATGCAAAACTGTCAATGCCGACCATGTCGATCTGCCGCGCGGTCTTGTCGAGGCAGTGGCACTTTTTGACGAAAACAAGCGCTTGCGTTCCATATTGGGCGATACATTTGTCAACACTTATGCGGCGATCAAACGACAGGAATTTGAAACTTTCATGGAAGTTATAAGCCCGTGGGAACGGGAATACCTGTTGCTCAATGTTTAGGATATAAACGGATGTTTGACAAAGACAGCATTTCGCCGGGTCGTTCATGGTATGAAGATAGCGTGACAGAGCGACCGGAACACCCCGCCCTTATCGGCCAAAAAGAATGCGATATTGCCATTGTCGGCGGTGGTTTTACCGGCCTTTCAGCCGCCTATCATCTAGCAAAAGCAGGTGTTAGGGTGGTACTTGTCGATGCAGCCCGTTTTGGCGATGGTGCATCCGGTCGCAATGGCGGCCAGCTTGGAACAGGGCAACGCCAATGGGTCGAAAAGCTTGAAAAAAAGCTCGGTTTCGAGCGGACAAAAGCACTGTTTGATTTGGCCGAGGAAGCCAAGGCGGATGTATTATCGTTGCATGAAAATAACGTGATAGATTTTGATTATAGGCAAGGGCAGTTGTCGCTTGCTCATAGAAAACGCGAACTTGCTGCCTATCAGACCCATGTCGAGACAATGGCGCGTTATGGCTATGACAAATTGTCGTTTATGAATGCGGCACAAACAACAGAGCACACCGGATCGGATTTTTATTTTGGCGGAATAAGAGATAGCGGGACCGGCCACATCCACCCGCTGAAATTCGTCATAGGACTTGCCGGATTGGCCAAAAAAGCCGGGGCAGAGCTTTTTGAAAAAACGCCGATAACAGCATTACAACCAAATGGCGGGAAATTTGTTATAACAGGTAGCAAAGGTTCTATTATTGCCGGGCGTGTTTTGCTCGCTACCAACGGGTATAATCTCGGTTTACAGCGTTTTGTTGAAAATTATATTGTGCCAATTCGTTCCTATATCGGGGCGACAGCACCCTTGCCGATCGACAGTGAAATTCTGCGCGGCGGCGAGGCCGTTGATGATTCACGCTTTGTTGTGCGCTATTTCCGGAAAAGTTCTGACAATCGGTTGCTTTTCGGTGGTGTGGAAAGTTATGGCACGAGCGTAGCCCGTCACCTTGCCGATCGTATTCGTGCCCAAATGACCGAAATCTTTCCAAAACTGGCAAAAACCCAGTTGACCCATAATTGGGGTGGAACAGTTGCCATTACCGTCGAACGGATGCCTTATGTAAGAGAGGTCATGCCCGGTGTCACCTATTGTGGCGGTTATTCCGGCCACGGGGTGATGCTTGCACCTTTTATGGGCAAGCTTTATGCTGAAAGTATTTTGAAAAAGGGCGATCGCCTTTTGCTTTTTAAAGAGCTGAAAATCTCTTCTTTTCCGGGTGGAATAGCGTTGCGGGCACCCCTTCTGTGGTTGGCTATGCGGTTTTTTGCGCTAATGGACAAAATTTGAAAACGGGGTGTTTTCACCACTATGAACAACAAAAATCGGCAAGTTTTCATTTACTCTGATTGGAAACGCCATAAATGATAGAATTTTGCTGCTTTTACAACAAAAAGGTTTTAACCACATATTGTCAGAGAGCGCTTGATGGCAGAGAAGTTGGAAAGAATTTAAAAAAAGAAGTCATAAAGACATTTTTTAATCGTTGGCCTATTGGCAAATCGGCAGCTTATTCTGTACACCACAGCATATATATTATGGTGTGATTAAGATTTCTGCAATAAGATGCAAAATTTAAGGATTCTAATATTTCAATGGTGAGCAAAATAATTCCTATCCCTCCGTTTGATTGCATCGTTTTTGGCGGTGCAGGTGACCTTGCCGAAAGAAAGTTGTTTCCTGCACTTTATCATCGGCAATGCTCGGGTCAGTTTAGCGAGCCGACACGGATTATCGGTACATCGCGCACAAAATTGACTGATGACGAGTATCGCAAATTTGCCCGTGATGCGATTGAAAAACATGTTGCATCCGATGATATCGACAAAAATGAACTTGACCGTTTTTTGCAACGGCTAAGCTATGTTGCTGTTGATGCCACGACCGATGATGGCTGGGCCGATTTGAAAAAAGCTATTGAGCAGGATTGCGCAAATGAAATACGGGCTTTTTATTTGGCGGTAAGTCCGACGCTTTTTGGCAGTATTGTCGAACATTTGGGCAAAAATGGTCTTGTTACCAAAAATAGCCGGATTATTGTGGAAAAGCCGATTGGCCGCAATCGGGAAACGGCAACCAAGCTCAATGATACACTGGCGCGCGTTTTTCATGAAAACCAGATTTTCCGTATCGACCACTATCTGGGTAAGGAAACGGTGCAGAATCTTATGGCACTGCGTTTTGCCAATGCCCTTTATGAACCATTGTGGAATTCGGCTCACATTGATCATGTCCAGATAACAGTAGCCGAATCGGTTGGCCTTGAAGGACGTGGCGACTATTATGACAATGCCGGTGCGCTTCGCGATATGGTACAAAACCATATGCTGCAACTGTTATGTCTGGTTGCCATGGAACCACCTTCTGCCAATACCGCCGATGTGGTGCGCGACGAAAAGCTTAAAGTGCTGCATTCGCTTTCGCCGATAGATAGCCACAATGTCACGACACGCACCGTGCGTGGCCAATATATGGCCGGTGCCTCACCGAGCGGACCGGTCGGCTCTTATCTTGATGACCTTAAAAAAGATCATAGCAATACCGAAACTTTTGTGGCGCTGAAAATTGATATCAATAATTGGCGTTGGGCGGGAGCTCCATTTTATTTACGTACGGGAAAACGTCTGGCAACGCGGATGTCGGAAATTGTTGTCACTTTCAAGCCTATTCCCTACAATATATTCGGCGCCGATGCCGGTGAAATCGTTCCCAATCGTCTGGTTATTCGCCTCCAGCCGGATGAAGGTGTCAAGCAATGGCTAATGGTCAAGGATCCGGGGCCGGGGGGCATGCGTCTTCACCACATTCCTCTTGATATGACGTTTGCCGACTCGTTTCGCATTCGCAATCCTGATGCCTACGAGCGGCTTCTGATGGATGCCGTGCGTGGTAACCAGACGCTCTTTATGCGTCGTGACGAGGTCGAGGCGGCATGGGGGTTTGTCGATCCGATTGAAGAAGGTTGGGAAACAACAAAGATGCCCGTTCAAGGGTATACCGCTGGAACATGGGGGCCATCAAAATCAATTGCCTTGATCGAACGTGATGGCCGGACGTGGAACGATACAGTTTAGGGTATTGCTATGAGCTTGATGGACACAAACCGGTTAAATTTTGATACACCCTCGACACTGGCTTCGGCTTTGGCTGACCGCGTTGCGGCCGAATTGAGTGTTGCAATTGTCGAGCGCAAACAGGCGGTGCTGGCTGTTTCGGGCGGCAAAACGCCCGAGCTGTTTTTTCATTATCTGGCCAAAGCCGATATTGATTGGAAAAATATTCTCGTCACATTGGTCGATGAACGGTTTGTGCCTGTTACCGACGAGCGTTCCAACGAGCGTCTGGTGCGTGCAACTTTATTGCAAAATTTTGCTTCAAAAGCGCGATTTTACGGTTTTTATAATCCGGCAATAACCGCCGAGCTTGCGGCATTTTCCGCGGCAAGTCGTGTCAACGGTTTGCCACGGCCGTTTGATGTCATTGTCCTTGGCATGGGAACAGACGGGCACACAGCATCGTTTTTCCCCCGCGGTGACCGGCTGAAACAGGCAATTGATCCTGAGTCACGGGCACTGGTCTTGCCAATTCACGCGCGCGGCTTGAAGGAAGCGCGATTGACACTTACATTGCCTGTCATTGCCGAGGCGCGTTTTATTGCTCTTCATATTGAAGGACAGGACAAGCTAAATGTTTTTGAACGCGCTTTGGAGGATGGGCCGATAGCAGAATTGCCGATTCGTGCGGTGTTGAAATATACCCGCCATCCGATTCAGGTTTATTGGTCGCCAAATGAAGATGGCAAACAACAACCGGGTGGCAACCATGTGTTGTTTGACACGGTTTCAGTCTAGGAGATAAAAAACAATGGCTCTTTCGAGCACAATTGCGGCGGTAACGGAACGAATCCGTGAACGGTCGAAGCCCGGTCGCGAGGTCTATCTTGACCGCATAGCCCGGGCAACACGCAATCGTCCGCGTCGCAGCTTTTTTGCCTGTGCCAATCAGGCGCATAGTTTTGCTGCTTGTCCACCCCTCGATAAGGAACGACTGAAAGAGGATGTTGTCGGCAATATTGGCATTATCACCGCCTATAATGATATGCTTTCTGCCCACCAACCGTTCGAGACATATCCTGAAATCATCAGACAGACGGCTCGCCAGGCTGGCGGGGTGGCCGAAGTAGCCGGTGGCGTGCCAGCAATGTGTGATGGTATTACCCAGGGTTACGCCGGCATGGAGCTTTCACTTTTTTCACGCGATGTCATTGCTATGGCGACAGCCGTCGGGCTTTCGCATGATGTTTTTGATGCCGCGCTTTATTTGGGTATTTGCGACAAGATTGTGCCAGGCCTTGTGATTGGCGCATTGACATTCGGACATATACCGGCAATATTTGTTCCGGCAGGGCCGATGACAACCGGTCAGGGCAATGATGAAAAAGCAAAAATCCGCCAGCTTTATGCCGAAGGCAAGGTCGACCGCAAGGCACTGCTTCAATCAGAATCAACATCCTATCACGGGCCGGGAACCTGCACTTTTTACGGCACCGCCAATTCCAACCAGATGATGATGGAAATGATGGGGCTTCATATGCCCGGTGCTGCCTTCATCAATCCCAATACACCGTTGCGTGATGCACTGACGCGCGAGGCCACAAGACGTGCATTGCAAATTACAGCGCTTGGCAACGAATTCACACCTGTCGGGGCTATGATTGATGAAAAATCTTTTGTCAATGCAATTGTCGGGCTGAATGCCACGGGTGGATCGACAAATCATACCATTCACCTCATCGCTATGGCGCATGCGGCCGGAATAAAATTAAGCTGGGCCGATATTGCCGAGATCTCGTCGGTTGTTCCGCTTCTTGCCCGGGTTTATCCGAATGGTTTGGCTGATGTGAATTATTTTCATGCTGCTGGTGGTATGGGATTTATTATTAAACAACTTATTGAAGCAGGTCTTGTGCATGAAGATGTGCGTACTGTTTTTGGCGAAGGATTGAGTGCTTATGCGAGCGAACCCAAGCTTGGCAGCGATGGTCTGGTTGTGCGTGAAACTGCCCCCGATAAAAGCGGCGATGACAAAGTACTGACCGGCTGGCGCAAACCGTTTCAGCCTGATGGCGGTATTCGGATATTAACAGGTAATATGGGAGCGGCGATTATCAAGGTTTCAGCCGTCAAGCCCGGGCGTTGGCTGGTTGAAGCACCGGTTCTCGTATTTGACGATCAGGCCGGCCTTCAGGAAGCATTCAAGGCAGGCAAGCTTGATGGCAAGGATTTTATTGCGGTTATCCGCTATCAAGGGCCGAAAGCCAACGGTATGCCGGAATTGCACAAATTGACAACGGTTCTTGGTGTGTTGCAAGATCGCGGACAAAAGGTCGCGCTTGTCACCGACGGGCGCATGTCGGGAGCATCAGGCAAAATACCGGCCGCTATCCACGTCACACCGGAGGCGCTTGACAACGGACCTATTGCAAAACTGCGCGATGGCGATGTTGTTCGGCTTGATGCCAACAATGGTACATTGACGGTTATTGTTGACGACAAAGAATTTGATAGCCGCCCTGTCAACCACCCGGATCTTTCTGCCAACGAGTTCGGCACAGGACGCGAGCTTTTTCATGCGTTCCGCCAGTTTGTCGGCCGCGCCGACCAAGGAGCAAGTGTTGTTGTTGGCTATACAAACTAGCGTTGTTTTGTGAGCCGATGTCGGGTCAATAAAACCGTTGGGACAAACGCCATTACGACAAAAGCCATTGGTAGGTGAAAAAACCAAGGTTAGGTAAACGATTTTGCGAACCCGATTTTAATAGCCGGGTTCGCCAGCCTGAAACTTTTATTCAGAATCTGGGAAACGGCAATTTATTAGCCTTACATGCAGCTTTAAGGGTATTTGCCATGAGCATGGCAATGGTCATCGGACCGACACCGCCGGGCACCGGTGTAATAAAACCGGCTACTTTTTCCGCCTCGTGATAATCGACATCACCGACCAGACGGGTTTTGCCTTCGCCTTTTTCCGGTGCCGGAATGCGATTGATACCGACATCAATGACTGTCGCACCGGGTTTTATCCAGTCGCCTTTGATCATCTCGGGTTTGCCAACTGCGGCAACAAGAATATCGGCACTACGGCACACATCGTCAATTTCGCGTGTGCGACTATGGGCGATCGTTACCGTGGCATTGGCGGCAAGAAGAAGGGCGGCCACCGGTTTGCCAACAATATTGGACCGGCCGACAACAACAGCATCAAGTCCCGATAAGTCCTTGCCAAGGCCATTTTCAATCATCAGCATGACACCTGCCGGTGTGCATGGCACGAATGCATCGGCAATTGCACCGGTGGCAAGCTTTCCGGCATTGATATAATGGAAACCGTCAACATCCTTATTTGGCGAAATTGTCTGTATGACGTGGTCGGCATTGATGTGTGCGGGCAGCGGTAATTGTACAAGAATACCGTGAATATCGGGGTCATGGTTTAATTCCTGAATCAATGCAAGAAGCTCTTCTTCGCGGGTTTTTTCGTCCAAAGCATATTTATTTGACAGAAAACCACATTCTTCGGCACGCTTCTGTTTGGAAGCAACATAAACCTGACTTGCAGAATTCTCGCCGACAATAATTACGGCAATTCCCGGTTGGATATTATGTTGTTGGCGTAAGACAACTGTTTCGTCTTTCACTCTGGCAAGGATGTCTTCAGAAAGTTTTTTCCCGTCAATCACATTGGCCATCAAGGTTTCCTTTCATAGGCTTTTTGTTTTGTTTTAAAACATTTGACAGAAATAAAATAGAGCTTTGTGGCAATATTGCACGGAAATGGGACGAAGATCGACAGCTAATATTTTCACCAATCATCAATAGGCACACTGAAATGGCCAAACAAAATAACCGGCAACAAAAGCATTAACAAAAATGCGCCGATTGATTTGTTATTGGCGCAGGCAATCAAGAAGATGTGCCGTTGGCAAGACTACTGAACATTTCTTATCGTAAAAGCCATCCCAAGATTGGGGCGAGCAAAACATTGACAATGCCGACCATCACCATCACCAGACCGGCAATAGAACCTTCTTCGCGACCCATTTGATGGGCACGGGCCACGCCGGCACCATGGGCTCCCATGCCGAATAATGCACCGCGCGCAAGCGAAGAGCGCAATGGCAGATACTTAATGATCACTTCTCCAAGAGCGGCACCAAGAACACCGGTTAAAACAACAAAAATTGCCGTAAGATCAGGAATACCGCCAATATCTCCCGAAACAGTCATAGCAAAAGGAGTACTTATCGAGCGCGGCATGAGACTTAAACGCAAAGTCGGATCGAGTTGCAAGAGGCTGGCTAGCCCCCACGCCGAAAGCATTGAGGCAAAAGACCCGACGAAAATACCAACGGTCAAAATAATCCAATTTCTTGCAATAATCCGCCGTTGTTGCCAAATCGGCACGGCAAAAGCCACAGTCACCGGCCCAAGTACAGCAACCAGCCAGTGTGTGGCACTGATATAGTGGGCATAATCGCCATTGAGTAAAACAACGACGATCATCAGAAGTAGCGGCGTCACGGCAAGCGGCGTCAGCCACCAATAGGAAAAACGCCGGTAAAATGCTTTGGCAGCCATATAAAGAAGAATGGTTACAAGCGACCAGAAAAGGGTGCGGAAAACAGGATTGGTATAAAGCTCGATATCCGACATATATTGTTCAATGTTTGACATGACGCAACAACATCCAGCGATAACAAAGGTCGATGGTCAAAGCGGTAACGCTCATGACAACAAATGTACCGCCTAAAATGACAACGAGAATTTTGATGCCCAACAGGCCGATAAATTCCTTATGATTGAGCAGAGCCAAAACAGCCGGCACAAAAAACAGCAACATTTCGGCAATCAGCCAATCGGCACCGCGTTTTATGCTGATCGTGCTGATTTTTCCGCTAGCCAGCGCAAGGATCGCAAGTGCCATTCCGACAATGGCACCGGGAATAGGCAAATGGAGCAGGCGGCCAATGATTTCGCCTATAATCCAGAAGACACAAAGAACACCCATCTGGGCAAAAATATTGTGACGGACAAAATGGCGTGTCTGGACGGCAAGGCGATGCTTCATTTCTAAACTCCTGTTCTGCTAATAGATAAGAGATGTTGAAACATTCGTAAAATGAATTGAATTCATTTTTATTATTCCTATATAGAATAGCTATGCAAATCAGAACACTTGAAGCCTTTGTAGAAATTATTCGCCAGAACGGTTTTTCTGCTGCTGCCAAAATTTTGAACTCGACACAATCGACAATCAGCAAGTCATTGGCGCAACTTGAACGCCAGTTTGCTACCAAATTGGTGATTCGCAATAAAGGGAAATTGCAACTTACCGCTGCCGGTGAATATGTCTATCGCCACGCCCAGAAAATTCTTGTCGAAGAAGACGCTATGGAACGCGAAATAGCCGACCTTAAAGGTTTAAAGCGCGGTGTTTTAAAAATAGGTTTGCCGCCGATTGGCAGCTCGGAACTTTTTGCGCCTGTTCTTGCCCGTTATACTTCTTCGCATCCCCAGATAGACATCAATATTGTCGAACACGGCAGCAAAAGGCTGGAGGAAATGGTTTATTCGGGAGAAATCGAGCTTGCCGGTTCACTCGTTCCCGTTGCACATGGTTTTGACTATCAAAGCGTGCGAAACGACCCGGTTGTTGCCCTTATGCCAGCAAGCCTTGCGGCAGGGCGCAAACAGATTACCGGCAAAGAGCTTGCCCAATATCCATTTGTGTTGTTTGCAAGCCAGTTTGCTTTAACGCCGCTTGTCATTGCAGCCTTCCATAAACAGGGACTGGAGCCATCAGTTTCCGCGCGTTCTAGCCAGATTGATTTTTTGTTCGGTCTTGTTGCTGCCGGAATGGGGGTCGGTTTTCTACCACGTATGATAGCTGAAAAACGCAATGTCAAAAATGTCCAGATGGTAGAAATTACCGATATGGCTATCGAATGGCACATGGCACTGATCTGGCGCAGCAATAACCATCTATCTTATGCAGCCCGTGAATGGCTACACCTTGCCAGTCAATATCACGGCGAACCCAATATAGAAACATCTAAAATAATCACGGATGGCAAAACCAATAAGTCATGACCACCGGCTGGAAAACAATAAAATTTTCGACATCTATTAATCCGCTTGCATAAGTTTGTTAAATTTATAGTATTGCAGAGTTCAGAAAGCTGACGGAATTTTATAAAAACCGGTTTTCAGGGACGAAAATGGGGCAACCAAGAATAGGATGGGTAAGATGGCACGGCAAAAAAGACGGCTGGTTATCGTCGGTAATGCAGATTTGCCGCAGGATCTTTCCGGACAGATAGATTCAGCCGATTTTGTACTGCGTTTCAACCGTCCGCGTTTTATTGGCGGTTGGGGTGGCACAAAGACAGATTGTCTTATGATGTGTAATTCTGGCAAACCGATGCAGGAAAAGTTGAAAGACAATTCATTTGTTGCAGAAGAGTTTTTTCGCCAGGCCGGACAAATCGTGCTTGTCTACCACCCCTACATTATGAAAACCTATTTTAGACAACCGAGTTTCTCTTCAAAAGTGCTAAAACATCGCCGGCTGGACTGGACCGATGAAGCAATCAGAATTTTTGGCGAAGCAGGCAAGGATGTTGTTATAAAATCGGCACAATTTTATTTGGATGCCTGTGCCGAAATCGGCATAAAGGGAAAAGCACTTTCCGAGTGGTTTCCCTCGACCGGCTATCTCGGCATATGGGATTGCCTCAAGCATTTTGATTTGTCGCAATGGGACCTTTATTTATGCGGTTTTACCTGGCAGGGTTGGAAACATCATAACTGGTCTTCGGAAGAACAGTGGGTTCGGGCACGAATTTCCGAGGGAACGTGCCATTTCTTGTGTTAGACACCTCATTTCAAAGTTGTTTTTTCACTGCTCATGAGTAGTATCAGCTATTCCGGTTAATAGCTCGTGTGCAAGCTTGGGATGAACATGAACGCTTCCACCACAAACATCAAGGCACTGATTATCCATCTTGAACGAACGAAAGAACGCGACAAACAGGTTCGGTTGCTTCAGGCATCTTTGCCATGCCCGACATTTATAGTGGAAGCTGTTGATAGTCGATCGCTGGATGATAGCACAATCAGCCGGTTTTACCGCAAAAAACTATATCGTCCCTATTATCCGTTTCAACTGTCGAAAAATGAAATTGCCTGTTTTTTGTCACATCGCAAAGCCTGGCAAAAAATCGTTGATGACAGACTTGATGCCGGATTTGTCATTGAAGACGATATTGCCTTAAATGACCGGTTTTTCGATGTTTTTCAATTTGCTTTGGCGGAAAGTTCTTCTGACAGTTTTATTCGCTTTCCGTTCCGAAAGCGTGAGGCCGGAAAGATTGTTGCCCAAAAAAATGATATGAAGCTTATTGAACCGCTCGAAATCGGTTTAGGTCAGGTTGCCCAACTTGTCGGTTATGACGCAGCCAAAAAACTATTGGACGCGACAACTGTTTTTGACCGGCCGGTGGATACAACCGAACAACTTTACTGGCAAACCGGTGTTCATCCAAGGGTCATATTGCCTCCTGTCGTGCGCGAGATATCAGGAAAGCTTGGCGGCTCGACAATAAAAGGCAGACACGGCTTTTTTGCCCGTCTTTACCGCGAGATCGCGCGGCCGCTTTACCGCCACCGCATCAAAGTTTTGTCCAGCCATCAGAAAGGTTGATATGCCTGTTCCAATTTTACTTTATCACCATATTGGCACGCCACCGCGCTCGGGCGTTCCCGGTCGTTCCAACTATGTGACGATTGAAAGATTTGCAAGTCAGATGAATCTGTTGCGCCGTCTCGGTTTCCAGGGCTTGTCTTTAAGACAAGCAATACCCTATATTCGCGGCCAAGCCTGTGGAAAAGTTGCCGCTATCACATTTGATGACGGTTTTTTGTCGGTTTATCGGAATGCTATGCCAATTCTTGATGATCTGGGGTTTAGTGCAACGAATTTTTTCGTCTCCTCGCGAATGGGACTTGATAATGCCTGGGATAACGAGCAAGCGCAACGCGACAGAATAATGACATTCGATGACATGCGGAATTGGGCGGCACACGGCCATGAAGTTGGTGGGCATACACTCGATCATCTCCATTTGAAAGATATTTCCATAGCCGAAGCCGAGCGCCAGATTGTTGAAAACAAACGAAAGCTCGAGGAAGAGTTGGGCGACACGCTAACGTCTTTTGCCTATCCCTATGGCGACGAAAACAGGGATGTTCGGGCAATTGTCAAAAATGCTGGCTATAAATTTGCCGTGACCACCAAAAAAGCGCGGGCAAATGGCAATGAAGACGATTTTGAATTGCCCCGACACAGTATCCGCCGCAATGATACCATTTTACATTTTCTGGCTAAGTGTCTTTGGCGTTAAATAGCGGATAAATTGGCACTTTGCGACGATCCCCATTGTCGGAAAGGCAAATTTCGATTAAAAAAAGCCGGGTTATCATGCCCGGCTAGAATTAAAAACAGAAGCATTTCAGGAAACAAGCTTTTCACTGGAAGCCGAAATGTAATTCGGTTTTAATCTTTTATGGTTAATAGAAAGTAAAGGGAAGCGGTGCGCAGAAGAGCTGTAAAAATTGTCGGTTTGCTGGCTTTGCTTCTGGTCATTGCCGGTATGGCTATTTTCCTGTTGCTACCGGCGCTGGTATCGACCGATGCGATCCGTATCCGTCTTGCCCAGGATTTGAGTGCATGGACAGGCTATAACGTGCAATTGCGCGAAGCTCCCCGTCTTGATCTTTTCCCTTATCCGAGAGCGTCCCTTTCCGGTGTGACTTTGACACCGATGAATGACGAATCGGCACCTCTTATGGATGCAACGCGCATTGAGGTGGACTTATCGTTTTTTGATGCACTGTTAGGACATATTTCATTTTCACAGACGCGGATCATCAATCCGCATTTCGTTATGGAAGAGCCGATAAAGACGGTTGCGGATTTTTTTGATACTATTTCGCGTTCGCAAGGTTCATTCGGTTCGGCTGTTCGTGAAGCACGCGAAATTGTTAATAAAAATCCCGATCGCCCGGATACAACACGTCTGCTCAACCAGCCATTTGGCCGTATAATTATTGAAAATGGCGAGCTTCTCTACCGTAAAAGCCTTGGCGGAATGGCTGAAAAAATTACCGCGCTTAACGCCGTGTTGGAATGGCCGGAATCAACGCGTGTGGCAAGTTTGCGTGCCAATGCCCGCTGGCATGGCGAGGCCACTGATTTGCGTATTGATGCCATGCAGGCTCTGTTATTGCTTTCAGGGGGTACAAGCGAGCTAAGGGCGAGCGTTAATTCTCTTCGCGGCGGTATCACATTTGAAGGCAAGGGACGGCTTTCGCAAAATTATTTGTTTAGCGGTCGCTTATTTGCGCGTTCTCCCGGCTGGAACCAGACAATGGATTGGCTGGGTTATCATCAGGTTTTAGGACAGGGGTTGAAAGCACCCGTTGTTTGGGAATCAGATTTTTCGGCGCAGCCCGGCCATATGCAGCTTGACAATATTTTCTTCAAACTTGGCAATGATAGCGCACGTGGTGCCTTGGCCGCCAATTATCAGGACGACATACCGATAATTGCCGGCTCGCTGGCATTTGACAAGCTAAATCTCGACACTCTGGTTGCTACTTTTTTCCCTGACGAGGAAAAAAATGAATATCTTGATCTTTCGGTACTTGATCGGATTGGACTTGATATCCGGATGTCTGCCCCAGAGGCCAAACTTGATAATATCGGTTTGAACAATCTTGCTGCGGCCATCCAGATCAGAAACGGCCGCGGTATTTTCGATCTTGGTAATGCCAACGTCTTTGGCGGGGCAATCCAGTCGAACATCCAGATCAGCCGCGACAATGAGCGTGCTACGATCGAAGGACGCTTTTCGGGCAGTTCACTTGATGTGCAGTCAATTGTCCGATCTTTTCGCCATCCTTGTTTTGTTGATGCGAAAACCGGTTTCATTTTGACTATGCATGCCCCCTTTAGCCGATGGTCAGAAGTTGTCTCTAGAATGGCCGGGAAATTGACTTTGAATATGTCATCGGGTCGTTTAAATGGCTACGATATTAACGGGATGCGCAAAATTCTGTCTGAAAGCCCGCAAACCGACATTGCACAGTTTGACATTGCACAGTCCGATACTGCTTCGACAGATTTTGACAGATGGGATATCGACGCAAAAATAACGGACGAAAATCTGATCATTAACAAGTCGGCCATGTATATGGGCAATTGGCTCCTTCTAACACAAGGCAAAGCCGATCTTGAAACCGAAAACACGGACAATAAAAACACCGACAATAAGGGATATTTGGTTCATTTCGATTCAGTGTTGCAAAAAGTTCCACGCTCTGACAGCATTTGTCAGGATGTCGCATGTGTTAAAAATAGTCTGCTGCAACCGATTGCCTTTTCGACAACGGGTAAAAATTTTCCCTTTGATGATATTCATATTCAACGAAGTGACAGGATTGAACAAATACAACAATAAAGAATAAAGCGCGTAGCTCCTGAAGAACTAGTGGATGTCGTGCTTTTGGAAAAAGATGAATGGTAAAACTATTAGCATTATCGGTTGGCAAAATAGCGCCAATCGGACCAGAGCCGGTACAAAGCGCAATCAACAAATTGCCCGTAAACGGCGAAATTATGCTGACCAGGACCGGTTTTTGCGGTGACGAGCAAGCCGATAAAAAGCACCATGGCGGGGTCGAAAAAGCTGTCCACCATTATGATTTTGACCATTATGCGTTTTGGCGAAAACAATTGGGCCAAAAGGCGGTTTTTGACCGGCCGAATGCATTCGGAGAAAATCTTTCCACCACAGGCTTGAGTGAAAAAGAGGTTTGTGTCGGCGATGTATATCGTTTAGGCAAAGCGATAATCCAAGTCTCACAAGGCCGCCAGCCGTGCTTCAAGCTCAATGTGCGATTTGGCGAGCCGGATATGGCATTACAAGTGCAAAATAGCGGCCGGACAGGGTGGTATTATCGTGTATTGCAAGAAGGGCTCGTTTCGGCTGCCGATACGCTTGACCTTATCGAACGAGAATCTGAACAATGGACAATTTACCGGATATGGAAAGCGTTTTATGTGACGCGCACCAACCATGGCGAATTGGCTGAAATTGCTTGTCTTCCAGCACTTTCTTCGAGTTGGCGCAATCTTGCCCAAAACCGGATAGTGACCGGAAAAACCGAAGACTGGACAAAAAGATTGTATGGCGTTGCAAAATAACGTGTGATAAAACAAGTCAATAAATTGTTGAAAAACAACGTAAATGCACGCATCAGAGCTTGGCGCATCGTTATTTGGCTTTAAACCAGAAAGAAGGCACATTTTTTAATATTTAGGTGCCGGTGAAATGGGCAGAAATTTGCCTGCTATTTTACTTTTTTGCGGCTATTTTTTCTTCTCAAAACCAAAAAGAAATGCCGTTTCGATCGGGTAAGACTTTATCGAAGATAAAATGCCGATATAAGCACATTTTTAATTTTTTTTAAAGTGATAGAGTTGCAATTATCACGTTTTTTTTGTTTAAAAAAATAACGATTGAGTTATCTTTAGTAAACCTGTTTTTTGTGGCAAGGAAAGATGGCTTATTTAATACGATGTATAAAAGCAAAACTATTTATCGCTTAAAAGAACAAGGGGAAATAAATGACGGTACCTTTGCTTAAAATGAATGATGGATTGGCCATTCCGCAACTGGGATATGGTGTCTGGAAAATTTCCGAAAGCGATGTTTGCGATGCGGTGAAACAGGCGTTAAAAATAGGTTACAGGCATATTGATACAGCAAAGGCATACGATAACGAAACCGGTGTCGGACGTGCTATTGGCCAGCAAGGACTGGAGCGCAAAAAGATATTTTTGGCGACAAAAGTCTGGAATAGCGATCAAGGTTACGACAAAACGATGAAAGCCTTCGAGGAAAGCGCTAAACGGCTTCATGTTGATGCCATTGATCTTTATCTTATCCACTGGCCGGTGCCAGCGCGTGACCTTTTTGTTGATACATGGAAAGCGTTGATAAGATTAAAACAGGAAAATCGTGTTCGCTCGATTGGTGTTTGCAATTTTCGCATCGTCGATCTTGAACGATTGATCAAAGAAACCGGTGTGGTTCCGGCTGTCAATCAGGTTGAATTGCACCCGCGATTCCAACAAAAGCAATTACGCATTTTCCATGATAAAAACAATATTTTGACAGAAGCATGGGCTCCTCTTGGCCGCGGTCAATTTTTTGATAATGCAATTTTGAAAAAAATTGCTGACGAACATCAAAAAACCGTTGCCCAGATTATTTTGCGCTGGCACATGGAAATGGGTACGGTTGCTATTCCAAAATCGCAATCGCCGGCACGTATGGCGGAGAATTTCAATATATTCGATTTTCAGCTTACGGCCGCTAATCACGATGCCATTGCTTCGCTTGATCGAGTGGATGGGCGTTTGGGGCCTAATCCTTCAGAATTTCAAGGCTAGCTGTTTCTGGTGGAATTTTGTCCTTATTCGCAACAGGTGGCATCGACAGCAAGGATAAAAGCCTGATTGGTGCACTGCTATGAAACGGATTTGCGCTGTTTGTTAGCTTGGCCCATTTCCTCTGCGGTTAATGGGCATTCAATTTGCAGTTTTGGAGCATTCAACGTGCAATGGCAGGAAGTAAAAACAACAGAAGAAGTGTTGAAAAAAACAAGGGGCAGACGCCCCTTTTGGTTGGAAAATGCCAAATTACTCAACAAATTCATTTCGTTGCGTTATGAACACCATAGCCGTCTTTGCTGACGAATTCGTTGTTACCTGCACCCACCGAACCGATACCAGCAGCCACAAGAATGAATGTGAAAAGGGCTGTGACAGTCACCAGAGTGGCTCTCTTTGCAGACATTTTATTCTCCGATCGAATGCAATTTTTTTGGTTATCAACGTGATTGATGTCATATAGCGAAGTAATTTTTTTTCAACAAACGCATGACGTTTTATCAGTGTTTTTCACATTTAAGGTAAAGAAAAATTAAATCTGTTGCACTTTAGCGACGAATGGTGCAGCTGAAAGCCACCTGGTGCTTTTGCTAATTTTCTTCAACAGCGACGCTGATAGTTCGCCCCGAAACAAGGTGGACATTATCCGGTACCGGATCAAGTTTGATACGCACCGGTATGCGTTGGGCAAGGCGCACCCAGTTGAAGGTGGGGGCGACATTGGCAAGTAAACTGGCCGATTCTGAGCGCTCACGGTCTTCAATACCTGCGGCAAATCCTTCGACAACGCCGGTCAGCACAGTATTTGAACCCATAATATGAATAGTTGCCCGATTGCCGACATGAATACGGTCAAGCTTGTTTTCCTCGAAATAACCGGAAGCATAAAAAGAATCAGTGTCAACAAGTGCTGTCACAGGTTTTCCGCGTGTAACATATTCTCCCGGCTGCAAGGAAAAATTGGTAATTTTACCGTTGACCGCCGCGCGCACGCTTGACCGTTCCAAATCGAGCTTTGCCGTATCAAGCTGCACACGCGCCTTGCGTAATGTTGCTGCCGTCTGCAATTCCTGCATCTCGGCTGTTTCAAGTTGCTGGCGCGTAATGGTTTTATCATCGAGTTTGCGGTTGCGCGCAAGGTCACGCTCTGCCTGATCGTGAGCCGCTTTTGCATTGTCAACCATGGCCTGAGCATCTTCAAGAGCCAATTTGAAACGTGCCTGATCTATCTGGAAAATAATATCGCCTTTTTTGACCGTCGCATTATCGACAACGAGAACGTCGGTAACAAAACCGGAAACATCAGGAGCAATACGCACAATATCGGCACTTATTTTACCATCGCGCGTCCATGGGTCATTCATGTAATAATTCCACAAATTCCAAAGCAAAAGTCCGGCGACCAATGCCATGACAAGGGTAAAAAATATACGACCGGAATTGGCCATGAATTTGTCCATGATTGTTAAATCCGTGTTACGATCAAAGAAAGAATGCTCAAAATAATGAAATAGGTTGCTGCCGCAAAAAGCGCGTGGTGCCAGATGAACCGTTGCCACCTTTTACGCAAGATGAATTTTTGCAACGCGACATTCAGGAAATAGCTCACAAGAGCAAGAATTCCTATTGTCGGAATATAGACGCCATAAATGTCGATTTCCGGGTTCATGAGTCATGTCCCTTGAATATCGCTGGCAAAACAGCTTTATACGGTTTGGCATTAGCAAACAAATTTTGCCGCAAGCCGGTCAGGGCAAACGAAATTTTTTGGTGGTCTTCTGAATCGGGAAGGGCGGTAATCCAGTTCAAAGCATTATCGATTGTTTCAAGCAATTCTTTTCCATCCGGTTCGTCCGTGTTCTTTGCCTTGACGCGATAATAAAATGCCAGTTCGTCTAAAAGATTGCCGATATTTTGCCGGCTTGTCGGGCCTTGTTGTTCTCTCAAAAATTGTAGTTCGATCGTATCGAGACCGACGCGGATATCTTTGAGAATGTCGCTCTGGCGCACGCGCGAGTGCAGTGGAATGAGTGCATAACGCGGTGCAATCAGGCCGTAACGATCAAGCATACGATGAAGAAGCTCGTTATAGGTCTGGGTATTTGCCGGATTTTCGGCGACATCAACTATATCGAGCCATGAAGCACGAATAAGGCGCAAGGCGCTCCATTCGGCACCGACAGAGCGCACAACACTCGCAGTAACAGCGGCGATGACAAAACCCAAAATCAATGCTGTGTTGATCTAAATGAAAATCAAGAAATCACCAATCATACGTGACTGCAATAACAACAGGTTGGGAAGATTGACAGTCATTGTCATGCCCATGGCGAATTTGGAAGGAATAGCCATCATAATGCCGGCCGGAATAAGTACCAGTGCCAGACAAAGCATCAAGGGTAGATAGCCGTCAATGAAGGGAAGAATAGCAAATTGCAAAACAAAAGCAATAACAAGGACAATCAGAATTTGTTTGAGCATGCCGCGAATTGCCGGCACGGGGTCGTCTTTTGTGGCAAACAGACTGCTAAAAATCCCCGTCATCATGGCAGCGGTGCCACCTTGTGTCCATTCGGTCATACGCCACAAGGTGACGGTTATAAAAATGGCAAGAATGGCTGAAAGAGCGGAAAGAAAGGCAATGCCAAAGTCATAATGGGTTGAACGCACTTCTCCCAGAAAGTCGAAACGGTGCCAGCGCAATTTGTGTTGTGTGCCGTTTACAATATCGTTTCGCAAATGCAGACAATCCGAATAAATTTGCATAATATCGACAAGACGCATGGTCAAGTTGCGCGATATAAGATCGATCCATTGTTTGGAGTGTTCCAAGTCTTCCAGTATGGACTGTTTTAGATTTTTTATATGCGAGATTTCGTTTGGCTGCATTGGCTCGCAGGTTTGTAGCCATGCCGTTGTTTTTTCGATCAATTCATCGAGTTTGCTGCTATTGCTTTTGCCCCCACGTTCATCCCTGATCAAGTTGTTGCGCTGGTTAACAAGGTCGCTACAGCTTGCCACCATCGGCAGGAGCGAAACCATGCGGTTTTGCAATGTGCGCATGGCATTGACGGTCGAGCGCAATGTCGATGCGTCATAAGTGACATGGGTGGTAAAGCTTCGCAAGTCCACCGCATCAATGGCGAGCTTCTGGCGGCTTTCCAATGCTTCTTCAGTGCTGCCTTGGCCGTTAATATTGATAATTGCAAGGTCGGCACTGTTTTTCAGCCATTTATCAATCCGGTTTGCCAGAACCGGCCCGGCATGGCGCGGAAAAATGAGACGCCCAACCATAGCGGCACAAATAATTCCGACACTGATTTCTTCAGCACGGCTTGTTGCATAATCAAAAACATCTTGCGGTTTATCGACAATCATAAAAGCGATAATACCGGCACTATAACCGGCAAGCATCGACACATAGGCGCGCGGTGTCCGGTCGAGCACACTAATAAAAAGACACCCGCCAAGCCATAAGGCCAAAGCCAGAGTTGTGAGCTCCGGTGACGGAATGAAAAGCGGTAACATAATGACAGTTGCCATTCCGCCGATCGCCGTACCAAGTAAACGGTAGAAAGCTTTGGAGGTGAGCGCGCCCGACAGGGGGTGGGCAACGATATAGACGGCTGTCATCGTCCAATAAGGATTGGGAAGGTCGCATAAAAAGGCTATATAGAGAGCCAGAGCCGCCGCGCCAAAAGTTTTTAGCGAGAAGACAACATCCCAAACTGTCGGTTGTTTTTCAACAATTGTCATCAAATTTTTCAAACAAACACATAAAAGCGGGCAAAAAGATAAGATCTTTCTGCCCGGATTAACCACAACAAAGCTATTTTCTTGGCAAAATGCCAATTTGAACGCAAAGAGAATGGATACTTCCCTTCCATATCTAGAATTATTCCGGACGAGTTTCCAATCACCTTTTCGTAAAAACAGACTACGAATTTTGATTATATCGCTCTATTGTTTTGCTTGATTTTAAAGAACGTCTTCGAACGAGATGAAGGACAGAAGGAATAATAGTTTGATGCGCGCCAATTATAAACTGCAACGGCTTTTTCTAAGTGAACCGTTGTCACTTGGTCAGGAAATTACGTTATCGGAACCACAGTCGCATTATCTGAAAAATGTTTTGCGCATGAAAGAGGGTGAAAGTCTGCTTGTGTTTAATGGGAGGGATGGCGAATGGCGTGGCGCAATTACTGCAATAAAAAAGAAAACCGTTTTTGTGCAAATCGTTGCCAAAGAGCGCGAACAACCCGAACCAACAGATTTGATTTATTGTTTTGCACCGTTAAAACATGCCCGTCTGGATTACATGGTTCAAAAAGCGGTCGAAATGGGTGCATCGGTTTTGCAGCCGGTGATGACACGTTTTACCCAGGCAACACGTCTGAATGAAGAACGGATGCGGGCCAACATTATCGAGGCCTGTGAACAATGCGGTGTTTTGTCATTGGCCGATCTTCAAGCACCCCTTGCGCTACCCGACCTGTTACAACAATGGCAGCCCGCTCGTCATCTCATTTTTTGTGACGAGGCGGCAGATACCCAAAACCCGCTTGAAATCTTGAAAAAAATGTCATCGGCACCACTTGGTGTTCTTATTGGTCCGGAAGGTGGTTTCAGTGATGAAGAACGCACCATGCTTGGACAATTTTCTTTTGTTCATGCCATTCCGCTGGGGCCGCGAATTTTGCGTGCCGATACGGCTGCAGTTGCCGCGCTGGCCGTTATCAATGCCACCCTTGGTGACTGGTGTGATAAAACGGGTACTTGAACAGCAGGCTAAAACCGTACAATGATAAAACACGAAAAAATCAGATGGAAAATGTGAGTTATGGCGCGCGATATCAATGATGACACAGCAATTAACGGTTTTGAAGATTTGGTAGATTATCTTGCCGGTGGTTCAAAAAACGCTGAAAAATGGCGTATTGGTACCGAACATGAAAAATTTCCGTTTTTCCTCGAAGGTAACCGCCCTGTGCCTTATAATGGCAGACGAAGTATACGCAAACTTCTTGAGGGTATGCAAAACATGCTGGGCTGGGAACCTATCATGGACGAAGGCAACATTATCGGTCTTGTCGAGCCGACCGGTGCGGGAGCCATTTCGCTCGAGCCCGGTGGACAGTTCGAGCTGTCGGGTGCGCCGCTTAAAACAGTTCATCAAACCTGTCGCGAGGTCAATGCCCATCTGGCACAAGTCAAAGAAATAGCTGAACCGCTTGGCATCAGATTTCTAGGGCTTGGTGCCAGTCCAAAATGGCGCTTGGACGAAACGCCGAGAATGCCGAAGTCGCGCTACCGGATCATGGCAAATTACATGCCGAAAGTGGGGCGTTATGGCCTTGATATGATGTATAGAACCTGCACAATTCAGGTTAATCTCGATTTTTCATCCGAAAGTGATATGCGCCGCAAAATGCAGGTTTCGATGAAATTGCAATCAATTGCCACAGCGCTGTTTGCCACTTCGCCCTTTAGCGAAGGAAAGCCCAATGGCTTCATGTCATGGCGGTCGGAAATATGGCGCGACACCGATAATCGCCGCTCCGGCGTGCTGCCTTTCGTTTTCAACGAAAATTTCGGTTTTGCCGATTATGCCGCATGGGCACTTGATATCCCGATGTATTTTATTGTTCGCGACGGCCATTATCATGATTGCACCAATATAACTTTTCGTCAGTTTATGGACGGGGCAATGAAAGGCGTGGTTGATGACTATCATGCCAATATGGGTGACTGGGTCAATCACCTGTCAACACTTTTTCCTGAAGTGAGGCTTAAACGTTTTCTGGAAATGCGTGGCGCTGATGGTGGCCCGTGGCGGCGCATTTGTGCGCTACCGGCGTTCTGGGTCGGGCTTCTTTACGACAAACAGGCACTTGACGAAGCTTATGACATGACAAGGGACTGGTGTTATGAAGAAGTTCTGGCGATGCGCAATCGTGTTCCCGCACTGGGGCTAAAAACGCCGTTTCGCAACACCACCGTTTTAACTCTTGCCCGCGAGATTCTGGAAATATCACGCAAAGGTCTTGTCAACCGCCATCAATTGAATGCCAAAGGAAATGACGAGACATTGTTTCTTGACCCGCTTTTTGAAGTGGCAATGATTGGCAAATGCGATTCGGAACGTTTATTGTCGAAATATGACTCCATTTGGGGTGGTTCGGTTGATCCGGTGTTTTTAGAATATGCCTATTAAAAGATCATCTTCTGATTCATTTTCAGCGTCATCAAGCCGAGTTTAGTTGCGCAATTTTGGCCAATTCTATTTTACAATAATTGGTGGTAATGAACAATTTAACTGAAAAGTGAAGATTTTTAATAAATATTTGTGATTTCTTTAGCAAAAGGAAAACTTTACTAAATTTACTCTGTTGTTGATCGTTATAATTTCCCATATCAATATTGAGTGATTAAATGAGGAAAGGGATTTTCAATGCATCATGTCGATATTCCGTCAATGTCGGATTTTAATAAACTGCGAGAGGTGAGGGCTGATGCATGTGTGTCAATTTACTTGCCGACAACCCCGATTACTTCCGAGATTGGTGCTTGCAAGATCGAATATGCCAATCAGATAAAGGAAGCGCTGGCGCAATCACAGTCGTTAACGGATAAACGGCGTCTGGCAAATTTGGAAGAGTTGCTGACCGGTCTTTCCAACTATGAAGAATTCTGGCTGAAACAGGCGCGCAGTCTTGCGGTACTGGCAACACCCGACCGTATATGGACTTTCCGTCTGGCCAACCGGTTGAAGTCATTTGTCGAAGTTGCTGACCGCTTTATGTTGAGTCCGCTTTTACGGTCGATTACTTTTGCCCATACAGCCCATGTCATTGTTATTTCAGAATCGACCGCGCGGCTTATCGAAATTGCCAGCGACATCGAGCCCTACGAGGTAAAGGTGCCCGATATGCCGAAAGACATGAATAGTGCTGTAGGGACGGGTAACGAGAAAATCAGTTCCAATACGACCGGTCGTTTGGTGCAATATTGCCGTCTTGTCGATTCAGCGTTGCGCCGTTATCTGACAAGGACAGAGATTCCGCTTATTGTCGCAGGCAGTGAAGCGGCAATCAATGCATTCCGTTCCGTCTATAGCGGAAACAACCTTATTGGCGAAATATCCAATGCCGGCCTTGATCGCGCCAATCCAACGGAAATCGGCGAACTCGCCCGTCCGGTTCTTGACCGCTATTATGAGCGGCAGGTGGCCGATATTCGCTCACGCTTCGAGCGCTTGACCGCAGAGGGACGCACGACAACCGATATTGCGCTCGCAGCTCGTGCTGCCACATTCGGACAGATTGACACTTTGTTGGCTGATATGGATGACATGATCCACGGTACAATCGACGAGGAAACCGGTGCCGTAAGCTTTGGCAAAGAAGGGCCGGAAACCTATAATGTTGTTGATGAAATCGCCAGTCGTGTTCTGGCAAATGGTGGTCGTGTGCTTGCGGTGCGCAAGAGCGATATTCCAAATAACCAGTCATTGGCGGCAATTTTCCGCTTCAGAATTTAGCTGTAAGCGAATTTTGCTGTGAATACCGCAGCAAATAGGCCGGTCTTTTTATAAAACAGGCGCAAGCTGACAATTTCAACAGTCTTGCAATAACGGATAAGCCCGAAACGAAAAATCGTTTCGGGCTTTACTGCAGCTTTGATTGTCGCATAAATTTTTCAACCGCGGGTGCGGTTTTGCCCGTCTTTGGCCGGTTTAAAGCTTGGGTCGAGAGACAGTGCCTTTGTATAGGAAGCATAAGCTCTCTTTTTGTCGCCGCGATGTTCATAAACCATCGCCTGGTTTGACCAGCTTTCAGCAACATTACCGTCCAGTCGAATGGCAGCATTAAAATCGTCGAAAGCATTGTCCCAGTCACCCAGAGCAGCATAAGAAAGACCACGCCCGTTATAAGGAGCCGGTGCATTGGGTTGCCGGGATAAAGCGGCACCAAAATCGGCAATAGCTTGTTGCTGGTCGCCACGCGCTTGTTCAATCAGCGCACGATTGTGCCATGCCCGCCCGTCTGTTGTGCCAGCCTGGATGGCACTGTTAAAATCATTATAGGCAAGATCGGGCTTGCCGCTTAAACGATAGACATTCCCACGCCCGATTAATGCTACATCGTAATTTGGATTGATTTGCAAAGCGCGGTTATAATCGGCAAGTGCCGCCGACATATTGCCCATATTGCGGTAAATCAAGGCACGGTTGGCATAGGCATTATAAAAATTCGGGTTAAGCTGGATGGCTGTCGTAAAATCAGCAATTGCTTCCTTGTTCCGTCCGGCCCGTCCATAAGCCGAACCACGTACATTATAGCCGACAGGATTGCGCGGGTTAGCATTGATAACTGCCGTCAGTGACGAAATATTCTCGTGCGAGCCTTGTGCCACATCTTCAGGATCAAGCACATTGTTGTTTGTGGTGCATCCTGCCATGACGATAGCACCGACAAGAAAAAAAGCAGACAATTTCAATTTTTTCATGGCGTATGATCCTATTTTAATCAATTGCCGACACGAAATCCGGCATAATAAGCAATGAAACGAGCAATGAAGCGAATACAAAAAAGTGGAGATGCACAAAGCATTTCCACTTAACAGGGTGAAAACGAATTTTTCAACACCTGAACGATTCCCGAAGCAGGGAAGGCCATTCAAGGCAAAGCAACCTTGGCATGGCAAAAGTTTTCAGTAAAATTGCGGATATTAGTGGGCTGCACCGCGCCCGCTTACCAGCCCTTCACGTTGCGCGCGCTTACGTGCCAATTTGCGGGCACGACGGACGGCTTCCGCCTTTTCACGAGCACGCTTTTCAGACGGCTTTTCATAATGGCCACGCATCTTCATTTCACGGAAGATGCCTTCACGTTGCATTTTCTTTTTCAGCGCACGGAGCGCCTGGTCAACATTATTATCGCGAACGAGTACTTGCACGTTTTTTCCTGCTTTGTTTTTACTATGTTAGTTAAATAGGGTTACCCCAAAAACCTACGCTTGAAAAGCGCAAGATTTCAAATGGTTGCGGTGCCAATACCACATAAAAGGCACACTTGTCTATATAGCTTTTATAAAAGCTGTTGTTTTTACCAAAAATCATCAACTTATGCCGGTTATCTTCCCTAAAATGCCAAACAAAAAGTTTTGATGGCAAAATAGTTCTCATAAAAAAATCACTAAAATACTATTATGATCATTCTTTGACCGGCAAAAGGTCATTTTGTTGCAAGCCCGTGTTTTCTCACAAAATCTAGGATGCTTTGGGCGGCACCATAGCTATTGTAATCCAGTCGGCTGTCAAAGCGGGTTTTTTCACATTTTCGATTTCCAATGTAACGGCATAATGAAAGACAATGCGTCCGGATGGACGAATTTCGGCATCGCTCAAGACAAAACGGGCACGCACCTTGGTGCCAGTTTTTACCGGATTCATCAAGCGCACTTTGTCGAAGCCATAATTGATGCCCATTGTTGTGCCTTCAAGCTCCGGAAGGGCTTCATAAGCCAGAGTAGACAGCAGCGACAATGTCAAAAATCCATGGGCAATTGTGCCGCCAAAGGGCGTTTCCCTGGCTCTGTTCTCGTCAACATGGATCCATTGATGGTCGTCGGTGGCATCGGCAAACTGGTTAATCATTTCCTGTGTGACCGTGCGCCAGCTGGAAATGCCGACCTCTTTGCCGATGGAAGCGGGAATATCGTCTACTGTCACTTTGCCTGCCATAAGCGTTCTCCTTGTCATCAACCCTGTTTTCACCAACCATCTTGGGCCGCAGGGCAATTTATTTGTCAGGTTGACTGCATCTATATAGATCAAAAAAGCATGGTGCAAATTTTTGTTAGGTTTTAAGCCGATTTTGCCGGTGGGACATTGAGTTAGATAATGACAAAGCTTGCAATTAGTGGCACATATTATTACGGCTCACTCGAAAAACAAAATGGCTAACGATTGGTCAAGCGTGTCGGCAAAGAACAGTTTTTATGAATGATCGAATTGACCATATCTTTTATCCGGAGAAATTTTTGAAATGACTAGCAATGTAGCCCTTACCGGTTTGGCTCGCGACCTTAAAAAACGCAAAGAAACTGGCAAACCTATCCGAATCGCTCTGGTCGGTTGTGGCGAAATGGGGACAGATCTTTTAACCGGTGTTGCCCATATGGATGGTATCGAGGTTGCCGCCGTGTCAACGCGCACACCCGAACGGGTGATGGATGCAGCAAAAATTGCCTATGACGAAAGTGGACACGCCTGCGAAGTTGGCAATAGTGTGCAAATGACAACAGCTATCGAGGCAGGTAAGATAGCTGCCACTGACGATCTTGATATGTTGTTAAAAAACGATCTTGTCGATGTTATTGTCGATGCCACCGGCTATCCTGAAGCGGGTGCCGAAATCGGTTACAAGGCGCTTGAAAATAACAAGCATCTAGTAATGATGAATGTTGAAGCCGATGTGACGATCGGGCCTTATCTCAAACATGAGGCAGATAAACGCGGTCTCGTCTATACACTAGGTGCCGGTGACGAGCCTTCTTCCTGCATGGAACTGATCGAGTTTGTCTCGGCACTCGGCCACAATATTGTTGCAGCCGGCAAGGGCAAGAACAATCCGCTCGATTTTGATGCCATCCCCGATGATTACGAAGAAGAAGCCCACCAACGCAACATGAATGTGCGCATGCTGGTCGAGTTTATTGATGGTTCTAAAACCATGGTCGAAATGACCGCCATTGCCAATGCCACCGGTCTGGTGCCCGATTGTCCGGGCATGCACGGGCCAAAAGCCGATATCGACCATTTGAACAAGGTTCTGGTTCCACAAAAAGATGGGGGGGTTCTATCAAAACCGGGTGTTGTCGACTATTCAATTGGTCGTGGTGTTTCACCGGGTGTCTTTGTGGTTGCCGAAATGCGCCATCCCCGTGTTTGGGAACGGATGGAAGATTTGAAAATTGGTGAGGGGCCGTATTTTACCTTTCATCGCCCCTATCATCTAACAGCGATGGAAGTTCCTTTAACCTGTGCCCGCGTCATGCTTTATGGCAGGGCCGATATGGTGCCGCTTGACCGGCCGGTTGCCGAAGTCTGTGCTGTGGCCAAAAAAGATCTGAAACCAGGCGACAAACTGGATTTTATTGGTCTTTATACCTATCGCGCGTGGAATATGACGGTTGAAGACGCGCGCGCCTGTCAGGCAATTCCTTGTGGACTGCTTGAAGGGGCAACCATTACCGCACCGATCAAAAAAAACGAGCTGATTACGGCCAAAAACGCAGCAATTAACGAAAACCAGTGGATTGCCCGTTTGCGCAGAAAACAGGATAAGCTCATTTACGGTTAAAAAGGCATGGCGGCCAGTGCCGTTTCATTTCAACAGCCGTCTGCGATCTTTATCGGTTAAAAAATGCCGCCCCTCGAAAGGCGGCATTTTGATTGTTGCAATTGCTTATTGTTCCATCGCTTTGACAATGCTTTCGACCGTCTTTTTAGCGTCGCCAAACAGCATCATCGTGTTGTCACGGAAAAACAGCTCGTTTTCAACACCGGCATAACCGGCACCCATGCCGCGTTTTAGAAACAGAACGGTGCCAGCCTTTTCGACATCAAGAATCGGCATACCATAAATGGGCGATGTGGGATCGGTTTTGGCAGCCGGATTGGTGACATCATTGGCTCCGATGACAAAGGCAACATCGGCCGTTGCAAATTCGGAATTAATGTCGTCAAGCTCGAAAACTTCGTCATAAGGAACATTAGCTTCGGCAAGCAGCACGTTCATATGGCCGGGCATACGACCGGCTACAGGGTGAATGGCGTATTTTACTTCAACACCATTTTCCTTGAGCTTGTCGGCCATTTCACGAAGCGCATGTTGGGCTTGAGCTACAGCCATGCCGTAGCCGGGCACAATAATAACCTTGCCGGCATTTTTCATAATGAACGCCGCATCATCGGCCGAACCCTGTTTGACCGGACGGCGCTCGGCTTGCACATTACCACCAGTTGCAGAATCACCACCACCAAATCCTCCCAGAATGACGGATACAAACGAGCGGTTCATGCCTTTACACATAATGTAGGACAAAATAGCACCGGATGAGCCGACAAGTGCGCCGGTAATAATCAGTGCCATATTGCCAAGTGTGAAACCGATACCTGCTGCTGCCCAACCCGAATAGGAATTAAGCATAGAAACAACAACAGGCATATCGGCGCCGCCAATCGGAATAATGAGGGTGACACCGATAACAAGCGACAAAAGTACAATAAGCCAGAAAACAAAATGGCTTTCGGTGCCAACCAGAACGGCGATGAGAGCCACAATTGCTATGGTAAGCGCAATGTTGATAAGATGACGGTTCGGCAAAATAATGGGTTTGCCCGACATACGCCCATCAAGTTTCAAAAACGCAATGATTGAACCGGTAAAGGTGATTGCACCAATGGCAACACCAAGAGCCATTTCAACCAGTGCCCGACCGTGAATCGAGCCAATTTCACCAATACCGAAGGAATGGGGCGAATAAAGTGCACCTGCTGCCACCATAACGGCGGCAAGGCCGACAAGCGAATGGAAAAACGCAACAAGCTGCGGCATTGCAGTCATGGCGATGCGACGGGCAACAACGGCACCGACACTGCCACCAATAGCAAGACCTACAATAATCAGGACAAGACCGCCGAAACTTGGTTTTGCAAGAAGTAAAGTTGTAATGATGGCAATCGCCATGCCGACCATGCCATAGGCATTGCCCTTTCGGCTTGTCGTCGGATGGGAAAGGCCACGCAATGCCATAATGAACATGACACCCGAGATGAGATAGAGAAAGGCTGCAAGATTAACGCTCATATTCAACAACCTCACTTATCTTTTTTCTTGTACATGGCCAACATGCGTTGGGTAACAAGAAAGCCGCCAAAGATATTGACGCTTGCCAGAACCAAGGCAATAAAACCGAATGTGCCCGCCATGCCCGATGCCGACAGACCGACCGCAAGCAGGGCACCAACAACAATGACTGAAGAAATTGCGTTGGTAACCGCCATAAGAGGTGTGTGAAGTGCCGGTGTTACCGCCCAAACAACATAATAGCCGACAAAAATGGCCAGCACAAAAATGGCCAGTTGGAAAATGAAAGGGTCAACGACACCGCTCGTTGCCGTATGGACAGCGTCAACCGCATTATTGGTAATTTGGCCGCCCGCTTCACGCACTGCGGCAATAGCTTGATCTAACCCTTGAAGGGCCTTATCGAGAGCCTCGTTTGGCATTTATTTGACTCCTTTTTCCGTTTTATTTGTATTCGGCTTGGTTGGAGTTTCGTTTGCTTTTTCAGATTTTACTGTTGCCTTTTCAGGTGCGGACACTGTTTCGTCCACCGCTTTTTCTGCTGTTTTCTGACTAAAAGCGGGGTGGACAATTGCCCCCTCAAAGGTGAGCAATGTTGCATTGACGATTTCATCATTGAGGTCAACAGAAAACGACTTTGTTTCTTTATTGGTCATTGTGTCGATAAAGGCATAAAGATTGCGGGCATAAAGTTGCGATGCGCTGGCGGCAATCCGCCCGGGAACATTGGTGAAACCGACAATCTTGACACCTTCAACCTCGACAACCTCGTCGCTGACGGAACCTTCGACATTGCCGCCACGTTCAACCGCAAGATCCACAACGACCGAACCATTGCGCATGGTCTTCAGCATGTCTTTGGTGATAAGACGCGGAGCAGGGCGCCCGGGTATCAATGCTGTGGTAATGACGATGTCCTGTTTGGCGAGATGGTCGGCCGTCAAGGCCGCCTGCTTTTTCTGATAGTCTTTCGACATTTCTTTGGCATAGCCGCCGCTGGTTTCTGCCGCCTTGAACTCGTCGTCTTCTACAGCAATAAATTTGGCACCGAGCGAGGCAACCTGCTCTTTTGCCGCAGGGCGCACATCATTTGCTGTAACCGATGCCCCAAGACGGCGTGCTGTGGCAATGGCCTGAAGTCCTGCAACACCCGCCCCCATAACAAAAACTTTGGCGGCTGGTACGGTGCCGGCTGCCGTCATCATCATTGGAAGCGCCCGATCATAATATTCGGCGGCATCAATGACAGCCTGGTAACCGGCAAGATTAGCCTGCGAGGAAAGTACGTCCATAACCTGAGCACGCGTAATACGCGGCATAAATTCCATCGAAAAGGCATTAAGACCGGCTTTGGCTATTGCTGCAATATCATCCTCGTGGCCGAATGGATCCAGAATACCAATAAGGGCAGCACCTTTTTTATAATGCGCTATTTCCGCAGCTGTCGGCCGACGCAGTTTCAAAATAATGTCAGCTTTGTTTGCATCATTTGCATTAACGATTTCGGCTCCGGCCTGACTGTAGTCTGCGTCACTTATCAAAGACAGCAGGCCGGCACCTTTCTCAACCAGTACATTATAGCCGAGATTGATGAGCTTTTTAACAGTTTCGGGAGAAGCGGCAACGCGTGTCTCTCCATTGACCGTTTCTTTGGCAACAAAAATTGTTTGACCCAAATGTTATCTCCTTGATTTCTCGGGAACGAACTGTTTTGTCATAACAATTGCTTTTCCCATCTATTCACGATGCCGGTTATTAAAAAATACGGAACACTTTAGTTTTAACCATAAATAGCCATCATTACCAGTAGTTTTGCGCAAATTTTCGCCTCCTTTTCTAGAGGGCTTAATCTCTTTGCCGAAAGTTTTATAAAGTGTGCCAATAATCGGCTGGAAGTTATGACAGCCATTTGACTTTTTTGAATTTTTCCCGAACATGGCAAAAACAAGACCGTAAACATAATAGGGAAATACCTGTCATGCCCACCAATTTGAAACCGTTGGTCGCTGTCCCTGCCGATTGTCCCTATTTTGACGGTTATGTGTGGCATGGCGCACCCGAACAATATTTAAAAGCGGCGTCCGGCGTTGCCGGAGTCGCACCGGTTATTGTTCCCTCATTAAGTAATGACGGTGATATTGAGGCATTGCTTGATGTTGTTGACGGTGTCCTGATTACAGGTGCAAAATCCAATGTCGAACCAACCCGTTACGGACAAAAGGCGACAACGGAAACCGAACCTTTTGATCCGGCACGAGATGAAGTGTCATTTTTCCTTATTCGTGCCGCTATTGAACGGGGGCTACCTCTGCTTGCCATCTGTCGTGGCTTACAAGAGCTTAATGTCGCGCTCGGCGGCACTCTTTCGCCCGCACTTCAAAAAATACCCGGGCGATTGGATCATAGAGCCGTTGATAACGACAACAATGACAAAAAATTTGCCATAAGACACAACGTTTTTGTCCATGCCAATGGCGTTCTTGCGGCAATTGTGAAAACAAGTGAAATTATGGTCAATTCGGTACATCAACAAGGCATAAAAGCTTTGGCACCACGCTTGATTTGCGAAGCCACAGCGCCCGATGGCACGATTGAAGCGGTCAGTGTCAGGAACGCAAAAACACTGACACTTGGCGTGCAGTGGCATCCTGAATATTGGGCTGAAAGTGATAGTCCATCAAAAAAAATTTTCAAAGCCTTTGGCAAAGCCGTTATTGCCCATAAAAAACAACGACAGGCGACGAATGTGTCCTGATTGTCGGGCAACCATTGCTAGTTTTCCTGTCACTGCAAATACAAGGACAGATCAAGGCGCCAAAGATTATAGCAAACATTTTAAGTTTTGCTGCTTGTAACCCGCCCGGTCGATTGGCGAATGCGCAATTCCGGTTTGATAAGGTCATGGCCGTTTTTAACTTCTATACCGTTTAGAAGGTCAAGAAGGGCGCGCGCCGCTCGCCTGCCGACTTCTCTTTGGCCGTTCCATACGGTGGTCAGCGCTGGTGTGGCAATGGCCGCTTCTTCCAGATCGTCATAACCGGTGACCGAAATATCATGTCCGGCAACAAGGCCGGCGCGGGCAATTCCGTTCATCAAACCAATGGCCGACAGGTCATTGAAGCAGACTGCCGCTGTCGGTTTATCTTTCAACGCAAGAAATTGAGGGGCAATTTCAAAACCGGCCTGCTTTGTTCGCGGCCCCTGCAGGCGCCATTCCGGTTTCACTTCAAGTCCGGCAAGACACATCGCATGGCGATACCCTTCATATCGGTCACGTCCGGTGGATGTGAAGTCGGTACCGCCAACCATGGCAATACATTTATGCCCTAAAGAAATGAGATGGTTGGTTGCCAGTGAAATGCCATAGGTATCGTCGCCAAGGAAAACCGGCACGTCAACGCCTTCGACATGACGGGCAACAAAGACGATCGGCAGACCGTTGGTTTGCGCCATTTCAATATCTTTTGCCGGTGTTCCGATTGCCGGTGACATGATGACACCGTCGGCCCCCAATTGCAAAAGTGTTTCGAGAAAATTGCGTTGTTTATCAAGTTGGTCGTAATGGTTTGACAGAATGAAGGTCTGCCGCGACCGGTCAAGCTCGGTTTCAATCGAACGCAATATTTCGGCAAAAAACGGGTTCATAATGTCATGGACAACAACGCCGACAATACCAGAGCGTGATGTGCGCAAACTTGCCGCTCTGCGATTATAGATATAGCCGATATGGCTGGCATAATCCTTGATTTTATCGCGTGTATCGTCAGCAACAAGCGGA
Organism: uncultured Bartonella sp.; assembly: GCF_945285465.1. Taxonomy (GTDB): domain Bacteria; phylum Pseudomonadota; class Alphaproteobacteria; order Rhizobiales; family Rhizobiaceae; genus Bartonella. Next base: position 58,844 of record NZ_CALYQK010000003.1, read on the forward strand.
CTGTTGCGCAAAGCAAGCGAAACGGTGGCTGTCGATACGTCTAACGCTTCGGCAATAGTGGAAAGTTTGATTTTTTGCACCAACGAACTTTATCCTTCAAGATAAAACAACCACCCGTTATCCATAGCTGCAACTGTGGCAAATGAACAGAGCTGTGGTGAACAGAGTTGTGACGGATTTGCCAACACGCTCGAGTATTGTTGTGCCGGTTATCAATTTCATTCGGAAAATTTTCCAATTTGAAATTGCTTGTTTGCCCGGCTGTAAGGCATAAAACGAGCGCAAGCCCGGGTACGGTTAGGCTCGTTTTATGCCATTTCCAGTTAAATTCCGCAATATTCCGGCTTGCTGGCTAGAATATCCCGGCTTGATGATTTGCGTAGACTTGTGGAATATCTACCTGTTGGTGGTCGATATTATTCTGAATGCGCTTCAATAATGCAATCAGCATCAAATATTCTGTTTCGTCAAGACCATCCATAATATCATGTTCGGTTTTTTTAATCGCTGTTTCAATGAGATCGACGATCTTGTGGCCGTCCTTGGTAAGGTAGATGTTAAGTTGTCTCTGGTCTTTATGTGAACCGCGTTTGGTCACAAAACCTTGCTCTTGCAACCGTGCTATCGTTTTTGTCACTGTTGGTGGTTTAACACCGAGCTGTTTTGCCAGATTGCTTGGTGTCTGCCCGTCTTTGACGGCAAGTGAAAGAATTATTCTGTCTTGACCAGCATATAATCCGAAGTCATAAAAGCGGTGCGCCAGTAAGGTTTTTATCATTCGTGCAGTTGATTGTAAAATATCCAGTGCTGATGTCTGGTTGCGTTTTAACATGGCAGCTATGTCTCCCCGAAGACGTTTCAAAAGAATATTATTCTCGAAACCAGTACATGATGCTGATTCGCGGGAGGGTGCACAATGCTGTTTTGCCGGGAAATATGTAAAAAGAAGTAAAAGTTGTGTATAACTTGATAAATTTTTGTTTCGTCAAGGATGAAGTTTGTGAATAAAAAAACGGAAACAATAGCGATTTTGCCGCTCGGAGCCCATGAATATCATGGCCCGCATTTGCCGGTTACCACCGACGCCGTTATTGCCGGTTCTTTCGCCCGACATCTGGAAAGCCGGTCTTTTTGTGATGCAAAGCTTATTGCATTGCCCGTTGAAAACATCGGCTATTCTGTTGAACATCAAGGCAGATCCGGTACAAAAACGCTAAGTTATTCCGAAGCTATCGATCGCTGGGTGTCGATAGGGGCCGATTGCTATAAAAAGGGTATAAAAAAGCTTCTTGTTCTTAATGCCCATGGTGGCAATTCGCCGTTGATGAACATTGTTATTACCGAACTGCGGTGTCGCTATCCTATGCTTGCTGTAGCCACAAGCTGGGGCCGTTTCGGGCTTCCTGACGGGGTGATTTCGCCTGAAGAAAAACCGTTCGATATCCATGCCGGTTTTATCGAAACATCGTTAATGCTTTATTTGCGCCCGAACGATGTTGCAATGGATAAAGCAAAAAATTTTTCTAATCGCCAAAAAGACTTTCAACAAAACTACAAATACTTGCGTGCCTACGGGCCTTTTGCTTTTGGTTGGAAAATGCGTGATCTCAACCCCGACGGGGCGGCCGGCAATGCGACAAAAGCCAGTAAAGAAGCCGGAAAAGCCATATTCGACCATGCGGTGGAAGGCTTTGTCGGGCTGATTGACGACATGCAACGTTTTAATGTCGATCAATTCGCATATCATCAACTCAAATAGAAAGCATGAGAGAAAGCTCAGTAAACAGGTAGAAATCACCGCGATTATTGCCTATATCGGACACAGTCAAAATTTTTGCCAAATGAAAGGTCATGCCATGAGCGAGACTGAAAACACACCCCGCAAAATTCCGGTCACGGTTCTTACCGGTTATCTGGGGGCAGGTAAGACAACCCTTCTCAATCGTATTTTGAGCGAAAACCACGGCAAGCACTATGCCGTTATTGTCAACGAATTTGGCGAAATCGGTATCGACAATGATCTGATTGTCGAATCCGACGAAGAAATTTACGAAATGAACAACGGTTGCATCTGTTGTACCGTGCGCGGCGATCTTATCCGCGTTGTTGAAGGTTTGATGCGCCGGCCCGGCCGCTTTGACGGCATTATTGTCGAGACAACAGGTCTGGCCGATCCGGTGCCTGTTGCCCAGACATTTTTTATGGATGATGATGTGCGGGCAAAATCCGAGCTTGATGCCGTTGTCGCATTGGTCGATGCCAAACATTTGCCGTTACGGTTGAAAGACAGTCGTGAGGCGGAAGATCAGATAGCCTTTGCCGATGTCGTTTTGTTGAACAAGACAGATCTTGTCAGCCCGCAAGAATTGGCCGATGTCGAAGCAACAGTTCGCGCCATCAACCCGGCTGCCGTCATCTATCGCACCAAACGTGCCGATGTTGATCTTGATAAGGTGCTTGATCGCGGTGCTTTCGATCTTAAACGTGCTTTGGAAAATGACCCGCATTTTCTTGATCGCGACGAAGAAGAGCACGATCATGTTTGCGGCCCCGATTGCGACCATGAGCACCACCATCACGAACATGGCAGCCACGAGCACCACCACGATGATCATGACCACTACCATGGTGACCATGAGCACGTTCATGGCAAAGCTCTTCACGATGTTACGGTCAAATCGGTTTCATTGCGCGCTGGCGAATTGAATCCGGCAAAGTTTTTTCCGTGGATCCAGCAATTAACGCAGGAACAAGGGCCGAATATTTTACGGCTGAAAGGTATTATTGCATTTAAAGGCGATGATGACCGCTATGTCGTTCAGGGCGTTCATATGATATTGGAAGGCGACCATCAAAGACCGTGGAAAAAAGACGAAAAACATGAAAGCCGTCTGGTATTCATTGGCCGTAATCTTGATGCGGACAAGTTGAAAGCCGGTTTTGACAATTGCGCTTGATGAAGAGGATTTGATGCCAACAATTGCACATTTTGACCTCGATAGTCATTGCCTGCTCACCGGCTTTTTGGAAGATCAACCGGTTTTTGTCACGGCAAGTGGCGAGATAACCTTGTTGGGCGACAAGCAGAAAGTGGTTGAAGCCCATGAAGGCATTGCTTCAGCCGCTTTGGCAACAGACAAAAAATCGCTGATAACGGGCGGTGAGGACGGGCGTATCTGCCGTACTTTGGCCGATGCAAGCTGCACAGAGCTTGCTCACCACAAAAACAAGTGGATCACCTCGGTTGCAACCGGCCCCAACAATGCCTATGCATTCGGTTTTTCCCGCACCGCCTGGGCCGATGGTGACGACGGGCTACAAGAATTCTCCCATGAACGTAGTGTTGAAGATTTGGCCTTTGCTCCAAAAGGGTTAAGATTGGCCGTAGCACGCTATAACGGTGTTACACTCCATTGGCTTGGGGGTGATTCCAAGCCTACCGATCTCGAATGGAAGGGGGCGCATTTTGCTGTTACATTTTCGCCCGACAACCGTTATGTCATTTCTTCCATGCAGGAAAATGCCTTGCATGGCTGGCGCTTGAGTGACGAGTTACATTTGCGCATGAGCGGCTACCCGACAAAAGTCAAAAGCTGGTCATGGAGTGCCAAAGGCAAATGGCTTGCAACATCGGGTGCGCCCGCGGCCATTGTCTGGCCATTTCAAGCCAAAGATGGCCCTATGGGCAAAGCACCTCTGGAACTGGGTACGCGTGCTGATGCCATGGTTAGTTGTGTGTGCTGTCATCCCGAAGAAGACATTGTCGCCGCCGGTTTTAATGACGGGATGATTTTGTTTATCCGTTTTAGCGATGCCAAAGAGGTTTTGTTACGTCGCCCGGGTAAAGGTGCCATTTCAACAATGGCATGGGATGATAAAGGCTGTCGCCTTGCCTTTGGCGCGCAAAGTGGTGAAGCAGGCATTATTGATATTTCGGCCTGAAATCGGCACTGAAAGATGCCAGTAGAAAATTACAGTAAATAATTAAAACCACCCGTTTATCTCCGGGTGGTTTTTTGTCTGATAGTCTTAAGCCCAATTAGCTCAAGGTCGGGTAGTCGATGTAACCTTTTTCTCCACCGCCATAAAGCGTTGACTGGTCAACGGCGTTCCACGGAGCTTTTTCCTTGATACGGCGTACCAGATCGGGATTGGCAATGAACGGGCGGCCGAATGAAACAATATCAGCATAACCTGATTCAACAGCTTTTTCAGCCATCTCGGCAGTATAGCCATTATTGACCATCCATGCGCCATTACCACCACCATCGCGATAAACATGTTTCAAACGTTGATAATCGAAGGGGTATTTTGCCTCGTTATAATTACGATCGCCACCGGTTGCGCCTTCAATCAGATGAATAAAGGCAAGCTCGTAAGCCGCCAGTGCATCAACAAAAAAGTCGAAAAGTGGTTGTGGGTCGGGGTCTTGGGCATCATTGGCAGGAGTGACCGGCGAAATGCGGATGCCTGTCCGTCCGCCACCGATTTCTTTGGCCACAGCTTCGGCAACAAGAAGCGGAAAACGGGCGCGGTTTTCAATCGAGCCACCATATTCGTCGGTGCGGTGGTTGGAGCCGGAACGCAAGAATTGGTCGAGCAGATAACCGTTGGCCGAATGGATTTCTACGCCGTCAAAACCGGCAACATCAACGGCATTGCGGGCGGCTTTGCGGTAATCGTCAATAATGCCGGGAATTTCCGACGCTTCTAGTGCACGCGGCAGCGATGTTGCGACAAATTCGCCTTTGCCGTCGCTACTTCTAATATAGGTTCTGGCGTTTGCCTGAATGGCAGACGGAGCAACAGGCTGACCACCCCCCGGTTGCAGGGAATTATGGGAAATCCGCCCCGTATGCCAAAGCTGGGCAACAATTTTGCCGCCAGCATCGTGAACAGCGTCGGTTACTTTTTTCCAGCCCAGAAGCTGCGCTTTTTCATATAGTCCGGGTACGTCGATATTGCCTTGCCCTTGTTGCGAAATTGCTGTGCCTTCCGAAACAATGAGACCGGCGGTGGCGCGTTGCCGATAATAGATAACATTCAATTCGTTTGGTATAGCATTGAGCGACCGTGCTCTTGTCAGCGGTGCCATTGCTATGCGGTTTTTCAGTACAAGGTCGCCAGCCTTAATCGGATCAAAAAGTGAAGTCATGGAAAAGCCTCTTTTATAGATATCTAAACTTTACACATAAGAAGGAATACACCAATTAAAAAGGGATCACTTTAATTTTATGGATCAAACGAATAAGGTTGCGTTCTCGTGTGCAATCGGTAAGGAATGAAAAAAATTTCAATATCCGGTGAAAATAATGACTGATGTAAACCGATCTATCTGCCAAACAATTGCTGGCGAAATCAAGGCGGCAGAACGACAGGTGGCGGCAGCCATCGGTTTGATTGACGAAGGGGCAACAATCCCTTTTATAGCCCGCTACCGCAAGGAAGTCACAGGCGGGCTTGATGACAGCCAATTGCGCTTGCTTGCCGACCGGCTTGTCTATTTGCGCGAAATGGAAGCGCGTCGTGACGCTATTATCCAGTCTATTCGCGAACAGGGAAAATTAACAGACGAGCTCGAAAAATCATTAAAGGAAGCCTCGTCAAAGGCCGAACTGGAAGATCTATATTTGCCGTTCAGGCCGAAGCGGCGTACACGCGCGGCTATTGCCAGTGAAAATGGCCTTTTGCCGCTTGCCGAAGCTATTCTGGCCGAGCGCGCCAAAGAGCCCGAATTTCTTGCCAAAGATTATATCAATGACAAAGTCACAGATATCAAAGAAGCTCTTGACGGGGCACGTGATATTATTTCAGAAATGATGGCTGAAAATGCCGAGCTTGTTGGCAAACTTCGCCATTACATGCTAACAAACGCTTTTATTCATGCAAAAGTCATTTCCGGCAAAGAACAGGCGGGCGCCAAGTTTGCCGATTATTTCGATCATCGGGAAAAATGGGCCAATGTGCCAGGCCATCGTGCCCTTGCCATGTTTCGTGGCCGCAACGAAGAATTTCTGGATGTCGATATCGAGGTTGACGAAGAGTTTGCAGGGTGCGAAAAGCCGGTGTTAAAGCTCATTAAACAAACCTATAATATCGGCTCCAAGCTTCCCGGTGATATGTTTCTCGAAAATGTGGCACTGTGGGCATGGCGGGTCAAACTGTCGCTTCACCTTTCGCTTGATTTGATGCGCGATTTGCACGAGCGCGCCGATGAAGAGGCTATTGCTGTTTTCGCCCGCAATCTTAAAGCACTTTTATTGGCAGCACCGGCCGGCGAACGCGCAACTATGGGGCTTGATCCGGGAATACGTACAGGCGTCAAGGTTGCGGTGGTGGACAAAACCGGAAAACTCGAAGAAACAGCGACAATCTATCCGTTTCCGCCAAAAAATGATGTGCGCGGGGCGCAAGCGGTTCTTGCCACATTGATTTCAAAGCATAAAGTCGATCTGATAGCTGTTGGCAATGGCACGGCAAGCCGCGAAACGGAAAAATTGGTGGGCGATCTTTTAAAACTCGTTGCCGCACCAAGACCAACCAAAGTCGTTGTTTCAGAGGCGGGAGCATCGGTTTATTCGGCTTCTCAACTTGCCGCAGGCGAATTTCCCGATCTTGATGTTTCGCTGCGCGGTGCAGTATCAATTGCGCGGCGTCTGCAAGACCCGTTGGCCGAATTGGTAAAAATCGAGCCGAAAGCAATCGGTGTGGGGCAATATCAGCATGATGTCGACCAGTTTCAACTCGCTCGAGCACTTGACGGAGTCGTTGAAGATGCGGTCAATGCGGTGGGGGTTGATTTGAATACGGCATCCTCGTCGCTTCTGGCCCGCGTTGCCGGTGTTGGGCCTTCCTTGGCCGATGCAATTGTTTCCTATCGCAATGAAAATGGCCCATTCAAGAATCGTCATGCTTTGAAAGCCGTGCCACGGCTTGGTGCAAAAACCTTCGAGCAATGTGCCGGTTTTTTACGCATTCAAAATGGCGACGAACCATTGGATGCGTCATCGGTTCATCCGGAGGCGTATAGTGTTGCGCGCAAAATCATTGCCGCCTGCGGGCGCGATTTACGTTCGCTGATGGGCGACAGTACGGCGTTAAAAAAACTTGATCCTAAAACCTTTATTGACGAGCGTTTCGGTTTGCCAACAATTAAAGATATTATCAGCGAACTGGAAAAGCCCGGCCGCGACCCGCGACCGGAATTCAAGACCGCGACTTTTGCCGAAGGTGTTGAGGACATTGCCGATCTCAAGGTCGGCATGAAACTTGAGGGAACGGTTACAAATGTTGCTGCTTTCGGGGCTTTTGTCGACATCGGTGTCCATCAGGACGGCTTGGTGCATATTTCGCAACTGTCCGACAATTACGTGAGCGACCCGCATAAGGTGGTAAAAGCCGGTGATATCGTCAATGTTACGGTTCTTGATGTTGATGGCGCAAGGAAGCGAATTTCGCTCAGCATGAAAAAACAGCCCGATCTTTCTTCCGATCATGCGGGAAGGGCAAAACCCTCAGAAAATGTCAGGAATAACAGAGCCCATCCGGCAAAAGATAATAAACCGGTTTCGCATGAGGGCAGTTTTGGTTCGGTTCTTGCCGAGGCGTTAGGCAAACGTCATTAGGCTTGTCCGGTGCTGTTATGGGCCAAAAAACCGCTGGTAAAAAAAGCTACCACCGGCGCGGGAAAAATAAAAAGCCGGTTTTGGCCTTTTATTTTTTTATAAACTTATTTCTTTTTGGTGTTAGCCGCTTTTTGGCTATCAAGCTGTTTATAAGCTTCGGTTAATTGTGATTGCATCGGCTGGCAATTTTTTGTGCGGGCAATATCCTGCAATACGCCATTGCGGTTACGCAACGCGTCGATTTCCACTCGTTCAGGTGATTTTAAATCCATGAAAAACCACGCGGGGAAGAAAAATATTCCGGCAGCCCCCTAAGCGACATTTTTTCCTTGCGCAGCCGTACGCTCATGAATGACAGATTGGATTTGCCGCTCATTGGCATGAAATTCGCGCGTAATGCCGGCACAATCCATGACGTTATCATTCGGGTTGGTCAAAGCGACAGGATGGGGGTCGCGCCCGGCACAACCGCTCGACATCATAATAACGGCGAAAGCACCAGCCAGTGGTGCAATCGTTAAAAACTCCGTTTAAGCACTATATTTTCTGCTCTTCAAATTTCCCTCTCAGTTAAATCTAATTTGGACTAGCGTTTGGTCCGGTCCAGTTTTTGTGCTAGCCTGTCGCCACATGATTGCACAACCAGATTCATGACAATCAACACACCAATGACGATATTCATAATTTCCGGGTTATAGCGCTGGTAGCCATAGCGGATGGCCATGTCGCCCAAACCGCCACCACCAAGAAATCCAGCAAGTGATGTGGCGCTGATGATGGAAATGACCATGACTGTAAAACCCGTCACAAGGCTGGAAAACGAT
>NZ_CALYQK010000004.1 GCF_945285465.1 uncultured Bartonella sp.
TCCGCAATATTCTTCAAAAAAGAAAACGGTATTTGAAAAAATCTCCGCTTTTGTCGAAAAGTTTAAAGGCATTGGCGGAAAAATATAGCAATTCATCAGATATCATATTGTTAAAATATTGAGATGGTTAGATTTTTTAAAAATCATCGGTTCATGAACGGCTGTCGTCTTTTCGATTGGATAGCTTTAAAAACTTCATGACCCGGTCAGATTTATGCTTAACGAGGCAAAAGGTTATAGAGAGCTATTAGTGAGGTTAAGCCGCTTTTTTTAAGGTTAAGAGCGTTATAAAACGCTAAGTGATATTAACCGGCTCGCTAAAGAAGCATGATGGTGTTGTTGGCAGGATGATTTTCGCGAGCTCTTGTTGATGAAGCACAAATATTCTGACCATGCCGGGGCGATAGTCCTTTGAATCGCTGATCATGTTCAAAATCCTTGTGGTTCAGGTTTGTCTAACCTTTCCTATGATCATGCGGCATCTCTAAAATTTACTGCACCGTTTAATTGAAATGCTCCACAGCTCGTATGCGACCCCACTCTGTGCCGGTCTTTTAGCCCATTTGATGTGTCAACAAAAAACTATTTATCCGACAAGCTCAGTTGCTTTAGCCGATAGAGTTCTTCAAGTGCCTGCTTTGGCGATAGCTCATCAGGGTTGACTGTCTTTAACGCTTCTTCAACCTTTGAAATCGTTGTCGTTGCATTTTTACCACGGGACAAAGCAACAGAAAACAACGGCAAATCATCAATAAGCTTATGGCTTTTGCCAGCAGCCTCGCCCTCTTCCAGTTGGTGGAGAACGTCTTTTGCCCGCGACAACACCGCCTCGGGAAGACCGGCAAGTTTGGCTACTTGCACGCCATAGGAGCGATCGGCCGCACCTTTTCCCACTTCATGAAGAAATACAACCTCGCCATTCCATTCCTTAACCTTCATCGTAACGTTATGAAGACGGTTGAGTTTTTCGGTCAAAGCAGTCATTTCATGGAAATGGGTGGCAAAAATTGCCCGGCAATGGTTGACTTCATGGAGATATTCAATCGCCGCCCAGGCAATAGAAAGACCGTCGAAGGTCGAGGTTCCACGGCCAATTTCATCAAGGATAACAAGCGAGCGTTCGCCAGCCTGATTGAGAATGGTGGCGGTTTCAACCATTTCTACCATAAAAGTTGAACGGCCATGGGCAAGATCATCGGAAGCACCAACGCGACTGAAAAGGCGGTCGATCACGCCAATATGGGCGGAGCCAGCAGGAACAAACGACCCCATCTGCGCCATAATGGCAATTAACGCATTTTGACGCAAAAAAGTCGATTTGCCGCCCATATTGGGGCCGGTCAGCAGCCAGATTGCTCCATAATGTTGATCATTGGCTGGCGACAGGTCGCAATCGTTAGCGACAAAAGGATCCTGCGCCTGTTTTCTCAATGCCTGTTCGACCACCGGATGGCGCCCGGCCACTATTTCAAAATTGAGCGACTGGTCGACAACGGGACGGCAATAGCCTTGTTCTTCGGCAAGACGGGCAAAAGAAGCCGAAACATCCAACACTGAAAGAGCCATGGCCGCTTCACGAATAAAATCGGCGTGGCTCGATATTTCCTCGACCAGTTTTTCAAATAATTCAAGTTCGATTGTCAAGGCACGATCGGCCGCATTGGCAATGCGAGTTTCCAGTTCTGCCAATTCCGTTGTCGTAAAGCGCATCGCGTTCGCCATGGTTTGTCGGTGAATAAAACGGCTTTTGGCTTCTGGCGTTTCGGTAAGTGCGGGTGCTTGAAGAGCCGTCACTTCAATAAAATAGCCAAGAATATTATTGTGTCGAATTTTCAACGCTTTGACACCGGTTTCTTCAGCATAATGAACCTGCAATTCGGCAATAAAGCGGCGTGATTCATCACGTAAAACCCTAAGTTCGTCCAGTTCTTTATTATAATTGCTGCGTACAAAACCGCCATCGCGCTTCAATAGCGGTAAATCATCGGCAAGAATACGGTCGAGATGCTCATGTAAATCGACGGGCATTTTATCGAGCACCGACAAGGCTTCGCTCAGTTCCAGCGGCAACAAGCAATCGGCAAATAATTGCCTGGTTTCATAAATAATTTCAAAACCACGCTGAATTGAAGCCATATCGCGCGGCCCGCCACGACCGACTGCAAGACGCGAAAGAGCACGCGGCATATCGGTTAAACTTTTCAACGTCACCTGCAACGCTTCGGCGCAGCGCATATCGTTGAGAAAAAACGCCACCGAATCAAGCCTCTCGTTGATTGCAACCGGTGACGTTAATGGTGCCATAAGTCGCTCGCTTAACAGCCGCGCACCACCGCCGGTCACTGTGCGGTCGATTGCTTTCACCAAGCTTCCATCACGTTGCCCCGTCAATGTTCTTATCAACTCGAGATTATTGCGTGTTGACGGATCAATAAACAGACAAGCCCCCTCGTCCTCGCGTTTTGGCCGCATCAATGGCGGGCGCTCGTTGATCTGGGTCTTTTCAATATAGCCGATAGCAGCTGAAATGGCAGAAAGTTCTGCTCGGCGATAATCGGCAAGGCCGGCAAGAGTGGCAAGTTTGAAATAGTCGCAAATATTTCGCTCTGCCTGACTGCTATCGAAAAGACTAGCGGCTTGCGGATTAACAATATGGCCAAGTACGTTAAAAAGCGGACGTAGGGCTTCATCATGAAAAACACCGTCGGAAACAATGATTTCTTGCGGATCAATGCGCATAATATCGGCTAGCAGACGGTCACTTGCGCTGCTACTGACCTTGAAAATGCCGGTGGAAATATCTATCCAGGCGATGGCAAATTCATCTTCATCACTGCCTTTTATACGGGAAAGCGCCATAAGATAGTTAGCCCGTGCCGGATCAAGAAGCTTGTCTTCTGTCAGTGTTCCCGGGGTGACAAGGCGGATCACGTCGCGTCGGACAACCGATTTTGCGCCGCGTTTTTTTGCTTCTGCCGGATCTTCTAACTGTTCACAAACGGCCACACGATAACCGCAAGCAATAAGTTTTTGCAAATAATCGTCGGCTGAATGTACAGGCACGCCGCACATTGGTATATCTTCGCCCAGATGTTTTCCGCGCTTTGTAAGCGCAATTCCTAATGCTTTTGAAGCTTCCAGTGCATCATCAAAGAATAACTCGTAAAAATCACCCATTCGGTAAAATAGAAGATAGTCGCTATTTGCTGCCTTTATTTCAATATATTGTTCCATCATCGGTGTAACACGCTCTTGCGAACGATTCTGAGTTTCCCCTGCTGTCACGCTTGCGCTTGCTGTCATACCTGTTTCTGCCTTTTTTGCCCGATTCATTATTCAATTATTGTGCATCAAAACCGTAACCTATTTAGGTCCGTCGGCGCATATTATTCAATGGCTGTTTTAACGATTTATATTGGCAACCAACATTGCCAACGCCGTTATCCCCTGATCTGTGATTTAAATTCTCTCAAATAAATAAAAAAACTTGGACTATTGTTTAAAGTTCATCCATACTTTTGGATTAACATCAGCTCCTAACCGGTAACACAACCCCTGATAATAATGATAGCGCGGAAAATGATAGAAAAATGAGCACAAAAGATCAAAACAACAAAACTAAAACAACGCCTTATACTGCTTTGGAACAGGAAGCTCTCGACTTTCATAGTCGCGGCCGTCCGGGAAAACTCGAGATTGTTGCAACAAAACCAATGGCGACGCAGCATGATCTGGCGCTGGCCTATTCTCCCGGTGTTGCCATACCGGTCGAAGTAATCGCAAAAAATCCGGCGCTTGCCTATGATTACACAGACAAGGGCAATCTTGTTGCTGTCATTTCCAATGGAACAGCTATCCTCGGCCTTGGCCATCTGGGTGCCCTTGCATCCAAACCCGTTATGGAAGGCAAAGCGGTTTTGTTCAAACGTTTTGCCGATGTCGATTCCATTGATCTTGAAGTTGATACAACCGATGTTGATGCTTTCATCAATTCGGTGCGATATTTGGGGCCGTCCTTCGGCGGAATCAATCTTGAAGACATTAAAGCACCCGATTGTTTTATTATAGAAAGTCGCCTGCGGGAATTGATGAATATTCCCGTCTTCCATGACGACCAGCATGGCACCGCGATCATCGCAGCTGCCGGTCTTATCAATGCTCTCTATTTGACCGGGCGCGATATGGAACATACCCGCCTTGTCTGTAATGGTGCAGGTTCTGCCGGAATAGCCTGTATCGAGCTTATCAAGGCAATGGGATTCAAAGCCGAAAACATTACCCTTTGCGACACTAAAGGAATTGTCTATGAGGGGCGTGCGGAAAACATGAACCAGTGGAAAGCGGCTAACGCGATCAAGACAGACAAGCGCACGCTTGCCGAAGCTCTTGTAGGTGCGGATGTTTTCTTTGGTCTTTCGGCAAAAGGGGCTTTAAAACCTGAAATGGTCAAGTCGATGGCAGCCAACCCGATTATCTTTGCTATGGCCAACCCCGACCCCGAAATCACGCCGGAAGAAGTAACAAAAGTACGTGATGATGCCATTATGGCAACGGGCCGTTCCGATTATCCGAACCAGATCAACAATGTATTGTGTTTTCCTTATATTTTCCGCGGAGCACTTGATGTGCGTGCAAGCACCATCAACGAGGAGATGCAAATTGCTGCCGCCAATGCAATTGCAAAACTTGCGCGCGAAGAGGTACCTGATGATGTTGCCGACGCCTATCGTGGCAACAAGCTGATTTTCGGCCCCAATTATATTATTCCGGTACCGTTTGACCCGCGTTTATTGTCGGCAATTCCGACTGCTGTGGCGAAAGCTGCAATGGAAAGTGGCGTTGCTGGAAAACCGATTGCCGATCTTGAAGCCTATGCGCGTGATTTGCGTGCCCGCCGTGACCCGATTGCCGCAACAATGCGCGACGTTTATAACCGTGTTCGCCAAAACCCGAAACGCATTGTCTTTGCCGAGGGTGAAGAAGAACAGGTTATGCGGGCGGCAGTATCTTACGTTAACCAGAAACTTGGCAGTGCTATTCTTGTCGGGCACGAAGATGTTATTATAAAAAGAGCACAACAAGCCGGAATTGACATCCATCGCGAAGGCATAACCATCATCAATGCGCGTCTTTCGGATCGCAAAGATGCATATGCCAATTACCTTTATAGTAAAATGCAGCGTAAAGGCTGGTTGTTGCGCGATTGTCACCGTTATATCAACAATGACCGCAACCATTTTGCCGCCTGCATGGTGGCATTGGGCGATGCGGATGCGATGATTACCGGTGTGACACGTAATTACGAAACCGGCCTTGCCGATGTGCGCCGTGTTATTGATGTCAAGCCCAACGAACAGCTTGTCGGCATTTCGATTGCTATTTGCCGCGGGCGGACTGTTTTCATTGCCGATACGGCTATCTCCGAACATCCTGATCCAAAAGAATTAGCCGATATAGCAGAAGAGGCGGCCGATTTTGCCAAGGACATGGGCTATACTCCAAGAGTGGCATTACTGGCTTTTTCAACCTTTGGTCATATGAAAGGAGAAGGTGCCCAGCGTATTCAGGAAGCAATCAGAATACTCAGGCTACGCAATGTCCATTTCGAGGTTGATGGCGAAATGAGTGCTGATGTCGCGCTTAATTCAAAAATGATGGAGCAATACCCGTTCATGAAGCTGACAAAACCTGCTAATGTGCTTGTTATGCCTGGTTACCACTCGGCTTCGATAGCAAGCAAAATGCTACAAGAACTCGGTGGAGCAAACATCATTGGCCCCATTCTTGTCGGCCTTGAAAAATCGGTGCAGATTGTGCCGCTCGGAGGACGTGATTCTAATATTGTCACCATGGCAGCCATTGCCGCCTATAATGCAACGAAATAGCTTTTTGCTTTCTTGGCTCTGCCTGAAAGGCAGAGCCTTTCATACTATAAAACGGATTTACGCGCTAAAAACAGAACTGATCTTCGTGTCGTTGGCGACAAAAGCTCGGTCAGGACTTATTTTCGTTTTATAAAATTGCTATAGTTAGATACCGATTTTATTAAAATGTAACATAATGTGTTTTGCGATAACCAAAAAACCTGAAAAACAGCTTAATAAAAAAGGTATAATTTATCGGTAGAAAAGCGGGCAAAATTCTGTCGCCCGAACTTTTTCTAGGGCAAGGATCGAACGACATGGCGGAAACAGCATCATCAATAAAATGGCTTCTTTCACAACAAACAGAAGTGCGATATTTTCCCGATACAGCCTTTCCCATCCGTTCGACATTCAAGTCTGAGGAAGAGCTATATCAGCTTGCTCGTGAAATGGCGGAAGGAGTAAAAATTGCTCTACCCGAATATACGCCGTTCGATTTCAGCAAAAGGCTGACAGAAAATTCAAAAATCATTCTTCATACCTTTCGTGCAACCGATGCGGCGGCGCGCAACAATGAAACAATTACGCCGGCGGCACAATGGCTTTTGGACAACCATTACACAATTGATAAAACCGTCCAGCAAGCGCGTCGTGATTTTCCGCGCGCCTTTGTCAAACAGCTTCCCCCCTATAAAGGGGAAACGGAATTGCCGCGTATTTTTGCGCTTGCCTGGCTTTATGTAGCCCACACCGATAGCAGCTTTTCGCTCAAAACATTAACGGCAATGGTCAATGGCTATCAACAGGTCGATGATTTCCAAATTGGCGAATTATGGGCTTTGCCTTCGGCGGTGCGTATTATTCTTATTGAAAATGCTCGCAGACTTTCATTGCGAATCGAAAAAGCCGGTCTTATGCGCCGCGTTGCCAACCAAGCAGCTGACAAAATGGCACTGGCGAAAAATGACAGTGATCTGAAGAACATTTTTTCGGTTTATGAAAAGCTTGTTGCAGACCCGACCTTTGCGGCTCACCTCCTTTACCGGTTGCGGGGGGCATCGGTTGACTCGACAACAGCTCTGAACTGGCTTGAAGACCAATTGCATCGCCATGGAAGCGATCCGGAAAGTGCCACGGCCGAAGAACATTCCCGTCAATCGACGGGCGGTGTTACGATGGGCAATATTATCCGTGCGTTAAAAGCAATTGACGATGTTGATTGGACGACATGGTTCGAGAGTGTCAGTCATGTTGATGCCATGCTGCGCGAAAATAGTGATTTTGCCGAAATCGACTTCCAGTCACGCAACAGCTATCGTATTGTTATCGAAAAAATAGCGCGTCTTTCGCCGCTAAGCGAGCTTGAGGTGACAAAAAAAGCCCTCGATATGGCGGCAAAAGACAATAAAGAAGGCGCAACAACAAAAGCATCGGTGGCGTGGTATCTTGTAGGTTCTGGTCGAGATGCGTTTGAAGATGCCTGCAAATATAACCGCCCCTTCAGCACCCGTTTTATGCGCAAATTCCGCGCGATGAAAATTTTCAGTATCGCTATTCCTGTTTCCGCAATCACGATTCTTATTCTCGCCGCTGTCTATGCTTTATTGCGCTATTCAGGTTTGAGCACCGGTTTATCGCTGACATTTACCGCTTTAGCACTCTTCCCGACGATGGATACTGCATTTGCCCTTTTAAATACTCTCATCGCATGGACAGTCGAACCGCGCCGTCTTGTCGGATATGAATATAAGGACGGCATTCCCGAAGAGGCAAAAACACTTGTTGTTGTCCCGACAATGATCACATCACGTGACAACATTGATGAACAAATAAGAAATCTTGAAGTCCATTATCTGTCAAATCCGCAAGGGGCGATTTATTTCGCATTGGTTACTGACTGGGCTGATGCAAAAGAAGAAGAAACGGCTGATGATCGCGATTTGCTCGAATATGCGCAAAAAGGTATTGCCAATCTAAACCAGCATTACCGTGGTGACGGGCAACCATTGTTTTTTATTTTACATCGCCATCGTCTTTTCAATCCCAGCGAAGGTTGTTTCATGGGGTGGGAAAGAAAACGCGGCAAGCTTCACGAGTTGAACCTGCTTTTGCGCGGAGACCAAGACACAAGTTTCTTTCCGGCTGATCCACGTTTACCTATGGATTGCCGCTTTGTCATGACGCTTGATTCCGACACAAAGCTTACCCCCGAAGCCGTCACCCGCCTTGTCGGCAAACTCAACCATCCATTAAACCGGCCAGTTATCGACCCAAAAACCCGCACCGTCAAAAGCGGTTATGGCATTTTGCAACCACGTGTCACACCATCGCTGACAACCGGTGATGAAGCTTCGTTTTTACAACGTGTATTTTCGGTCAACCGTGGTTTAGACCCCTATGTTTTTGCCGTATCCGACACTTATCAGGATCTTCTCGGCGAAGGGACATATACCGGAAAAGGCCTTTATGATATTGATGCTTTTGAAACGGCTCTTGCCGACAAAGTTCGTGAAAACAGCGTTTTAAGCCATGATTTGCTCGAAGGTGGTTATGCACGTGTCGGTTTTGTCAGTGATGTCGAAGTGGTTGAAGACTATCCGACCGCTTATAATGTCGATGTCGCGCGCCATCATCGCTGGATCCGCGGCGACTGGCAATTGCTGCCCTACCTTTTTACGCGTCATAATATCAACCTTATCACCCGCTGGAAAATGCAGGATAATTTGCGGCGCTCGTTAACGCCGCTCATGTGGATCATCGCTTCTCTTGCAGGCTGGTGTCTATTGCCACTCAATACAGCGGTATTCTGGCAATTATTTCTGGTACTTGGCATGTTTACGGCACCGACACTTGGTGTCATTCGCAATATTATGCCGACCAGCATGGATAATTCGCTGCGTGGCCATTTCCAGTCGGTGTTCACCAATATTGCCACAAGCACCGCCGACGTTGCATTGCGCACAACATTCCTTGCCTATTCGGCTTTTTATATGGTCGATGCGATTATCCGTACACTTTATCGCATGTTTGTGTCACATAAACTTTTACTGGAATGGAAAACTTCTGCGGCGACACGTTCCTCGCCCAATACGTTGTTATACTACATCACCACAATGTGGCCCGCATCACTAATCGGTGTCATTTCCATCGCATTACCGGCATTTCTACATAGTTCTGCGGTTTTTGTCGCACTTCCCTTTGGCCTGGCCTGGTTTTTTTCACCGCTTATAGCCTGGATTGTGAGCCGCTCCGCAGTCATACAGGACTCACTTGAAATCCGTCCATCCGACAAGAACGATTTGCGTCGTATTGCCCGGCGTACCTGGCATTATTATGAAACCTTTACCGATGCCGAAAACAACTTTTTGCCACCTGACAATTTTCAGGAAGATCCGGTGCCTGTCGTTGCGCGCAAAACATCGCCAACAAACATTGGCGTCTATCTTCTTTCAACAGTTGCCGCCCGTGATTTCGGTTGGATAAGCTTCGATGACGCTATTTTGCGTATTGATCGGACGTTGAATACAATGGAAAAAATGGAACGGTTCCGCGGTCATTTTTACAATTGGTATGAAACCGACACGTTGCGACCGTTGGTTCCCAGCTATGTCTCCACCGTTGATTCAGGAAATTTGGCCGGTCACCTTGTTACACTTTCTTCGGCACTTAGCGAATGGGCCGAAGCTCCTTCCGTGTTTTTACAAGGTGACCTTGCCGGTCTTCTTGACGTTAATGATATATTGCAGGAAACGCTCGACCTTATTCCAGATGATAGGCGTATCTTGCGGCCACTGCGTCGGCGCATCGACGAGCGCATTGCCAATTTCCGCCGGGCTGTGCGCTCTATTATGGACGAGCCAGAAACAGCAACTTTCCGCACAACAAATCTAACAATCGCTGCAAATGAAATTGGCCGGCTTACAAGTGAACTTAACAGCGAAATTGGTAGTGCTGAATCACAACGAGCCGTTTCCTGGGCTGAATGCCTTATTGAAACATGTGAAGCCCATGCCCATGATGCGACTTCCGACCATGATACGGAAGCGTTGCGTAATACTCTCAATGACCTTGCCACAAAAGCACGCCAATTTGCATTTGATATGAAATTCGATTTTCTCGAACGTCCGGAGCGGCGTCTATTGTCAATCGGCTATCGGGTTCAGGAAAACGAACTTGATGAAAGCTGCTATGATTTGCTTGCCTCTGAAGCCCGCCTGTCGAGCCTTTTTGCCATTGCCAAAGGCGATATAAAGGTTGAACACTGGTTCCGCCTTGGTCGTATGCTTGTTCCTGTCGGCTGGAAAGGTGCGCTCCTTTCCTGGTCGGGTTCAATGTTTGAATATCTAATGCCACCTCTTGTCATGCGTGAACCATTGGGCTCGCTCCTTGACCAGACAAACCGGCTTGTTGTGCGTCGGCAAATTCAATATGCCAATGAACGGGGACTGCCATGGGGCATTTCGGAGGCAGCCTTTAATGCGCGTGACCAACAAATGAATTACCAATACTCCAATTTTGGTGTTCCCAGCCTAGGGCTCCAGCGCGGATTGTCGCGTAACGCAGTCATTGCCCCTTATGCCAGCATCCTTGCCTCACAATATATGCCGACCGAAGCCGTGGCCAATTTAAAACGGTTACGCCGTTTGGGCGCGCTTGGCGAATATGGCTTTCATGACTCGGTGGATTTTACGCCGGCACGTGTGCGAGAAGGCGAAAAATATGCCGTTGTCAAGAATTACTATGCCCACCATCATGGCATGTCTATTCTGGCTATCAACAATGTTATTTTTGACGGCCGCATGCGCAACCGTTTCCATCGCGACCCGGTCATTGAAGCGGCCCAACTGTTATTGCAGGAAAAAGCACCGCGTGAAATACCGATGGTGCACGCCAAAACAGCCAACCCGATGCGTAGTGATGCCGGCGGTTTTGAAGATGCCCCGATTCGCGTTATTGATAACCCGCTGACAAAACCACGTTCGACAATGTTATTGTCCAATGGTTCCTATTCGGTCATGGTAACGGGTAAAGGCTCCGGCTATAGCCGCTGGAACAATATTGCCGTTACACGCTTTATGCCCGATGCTGCCGAAGATCAGCAGGGTACATTCTTTTTCTTGCGCGATCCGGAAAGCGGACGCTGGTGGTCAGCAACGGGCGAGCCAACCCGCGTGGCCGACGAAGAGGCATCAACCGTTTTCACTGAAGAAAAAGCCGAATATTCAAAAACCGTTGACGGAATCAAATCGACCGTCGAATGCATTGTAGCATCCGAAGGCGATGGCGAAGGCAGACGCATCGAGCTTATCAATACAACCTCGAAAGATCGTATTCTCGAAATCACCTCATATGCCGAACTGGTATTGACCACACCGGAAACAGATTCGGCCCATACCGTATTTTCGCGCATGTTTGTCGAAACAGAAATTGCCGACTCGGGAAGTACGATCTATGCCAAACGACGCAAACGCGACCCGCACGATCCCGATATTCATGTTGCCCATTTTGTTACCGACACTTCCGGTGCCATTCGTGATGCCGAAGCAGAAACCGACCGGCGCGTATTTATCGGTCGCGGGCGCTCAATCCGGCGGCCGGCTGCTTTTGACCGCGGAGCCACTTTGAGTGGCAGTCAGGGATGTGTTCTCGATCCGATTGCGGCTATCCGCTGTCGCATTCGCGTTCCGGCCCGTAAAAAAGCCGGGCTGATCTTCTGGACATTTGCCGCCAATTCAAAAGAAAAACTCAGTTCGCAAGTTGACTATTATCGTCAGCCAAACGTGTTCCAGCGCGAATTTTCACTCGCTTGGACGCGTTCACAGGTTTCACTATACCAGCTTGGCATCAAACCGAAAGAATCAATCGTCTATCAGAAATTTGCTGCCTCGCTTATCTATCCTGACCGCACATGGCGTCTGCCAGCCGAAGCATTGGCTGAAAATCTCGGTAAACAGTCCGATCTTTGGCCGATGTCGATATCCGGCGATTTCCCGATCTTTTTATTAAGACTTGATAACGAGGCCGATCTCGATGTCTTGCGGGGCCTTTTAAAAGCCCATGAATATTGGCGGATGCGCGGCCTTATTGTTGACATTGTGATTTTGAATGAGCGGGCTTTTTCCTATGTTCAAGACACGCAGCGTGCCGTTGAATGGATGTGTGAGGGCTATCGTAACCGAACGGCTGAGGCCGATGGTCGTCAGCATATTTTTACCATTCGCCGCGACCAGATGAACGAACAAAGCTTCAAGACATTGCTAGCAAGTGCACGTGTTGTTTTGCAAGCACAGAACGGGTCGCTATCCGAACAGATGCGCCGGATGGAAAATATCGATTCCGACCTTGCCCTACGCAATAAGGACAATAACAACGACAATAACGATATTAGCAGCAAAGCTTCTACTAACGCTAAAGTCGCCCAGCGCAAAAACGGTAAAAAAGAACAAGTCATTTTACCACTGGAGCAGGGACAATTTACCTCAATTGGTATTATTGGCGACCAGCATAAAGCCTGCCCGCTTCCCGATGGCAAAGATCTTGCTTTTTGGAACGGCTATGGCGGTTTTGACAAAGATGGTAGTTACGTCATTCGCCTTTCAGGACGAAATGCTACACCTAATCCATGGATCAATGTTATTACCAATGAAAATTTCGGTTTTCACGTTTCAGCTGAAGGTTCGAGCTTTACCTGGGCCGACAATAGCCGTGATTATCAACTTACGCCATGGGCGAATGATCCGGTTGTTAATCGCCCGGGCGAAGCAATTTACATTGTTGACCGGCGTTCGCTGAAGCGGTTTTCACCGGTTTCGGTTGTTGAATGCGATGATAGTACCGTTTATGAGGTCCGCCACGGCCTTGGCTATTCCACATTCACTTCAAAACACGGGGCAATCAGTCTGGAGCTTACCCATACAGTTGACCGCCAGCGGCCGGTCCGCTTGTCTCGCCTTGTTATCCAGAATACCGACAAAACCCCGCGCAGTCTAAGACTTTATGATTATGTCGAATGGGTGCTTGGCTCGGTTCGTGCCAAAAACGCTCCGTTTATTGTTCCCGATTATGATAGTAAGCGTGGCGCATTCTTTGTACGTAATCCCTATCATACGGAAAAGGCCGATCACGTCAGTTTTATCGCCGCGTCGGCTCAGCCAACCTCTTTCACAGCCGATAGAACAGAATTCATCGGTTCGATCGGAACAGTAAAACACCCGCAGGCTATTCGCAAAGGTGAAGCCCTGTCGAATACGGTCGAAGCCGGACGTGATCCTTGTTCTGCTCTTGCTTTCGATATTGAGCTTAAAGCCGGTGAAACGAAGGAGATAATCTTTTATTTCGGCAACGCCAAGAATCGTGGCGAGGGTGAAAAACTTCTCGATACCATTCGCAAAGAATCATTTTCTGCTATTCTTGAACAGGAAAAGAAACAATGGCACGATTTTGTCTCCGGCCTACAGGTAAAGACTGTCGATCCATCGTTTGATCTGATGGTCAATAACTGGCTGCCTTACCAGACCTATGCCTGCCGTATCATGGCTCGTGCCGCTTTCTATCAGGCAAGCGGTGCGTTCGGATTCCGCGATCAGTTGCAGGATACATTGTCAATGCTGCTGCTCAAGCCCGAGCTTGCCCGTGAGCAACTTATCAACGCTGCTTCCCGTCAATTTCCGCAAGGAGATGTCCAGCATTGGTGGTTGCCATCAACCGGTGCGGGTGTGCGCACATTGATTTCAGATGATGTCGCCTGGCTTGGTTATGGTGTCGCACTTTATGTCAATACGACCGGCGATGAAGATGTTCTCGATACGCAAATAGCTTTTATTGATGGCGAACAATTAAAAGAAGGCCAGCATGATGCCTATTTCCAACCGGCAACTTCACCGCAAATTGCGACGCTTTATGAACATTGCGCTCTGGCGCTTGACTTGGCCGTCAGCCGCACCGGGGAACACGGCATACCGCTTATCCTCGGGGGCGACTGGAATGATGGCATGAACCTTGTCGGTATTAAGGGGAAAGGCGAAAGCATCTGGCTTGGCTGGTTCCTCGGAGCTTCGTTAAAAAGTTTCATTCCAATTGCTCAAGCCCGCAATGACGAAGTGCGCGTAAAGAATTGGACAGATTATCTGGAAAAACTTGCCCATGCATTGGAAAAACACGGGTGGGATGGAAAATGGTATCGCCGCGGCTATTTTGATGATGGCACACCATTGGGATCCCAAAGTAATGACGAATGCCAGATTGACACAATTGCCCAATCGTGGAGCGTTATTTCCGGCTTGGGAACTGAAGAACACCAGAATGAGGCTATGCAATCTATGGCCGATCACCTTCTCGACGAAAAAGGCGAGCTCATCCGGTTGTTCTGGCCACCTTTCGACAAGACCGACCTCGAACCGGGATATATTAAAGGTTATCCCCCCGGCATTCGTGAAAATGGCGGGCAATATACCCACGGCGCAATCTGGAGCATATTGGCATTTGCCAAACTTAACCAGAACGACATGGCCTATCGGATATTCTCGATGATTAACCCGATTTCTCACGGTAAAGAACCGCATACCTATCGTGTCGAGCCTTACGCTGTTTCTGCCGATATTTATTCGGTCGAACCACGCCGTGGTGAAGGGGGCTGGACTTGGTATACCGGTTCATCCGGCTGGTTCTATCGTGCAGCCACCGAAACCATTCTAGGTATCAGCCGATGCGGTAACCGACTTTATCTGGCACCATCTTTACCAAAAGACTGGCCGGGTTTTGAAGCGACGGTTAAATTTGACGGTGCAACTTACCTTATCAAGGTAGAGCGTGGAAAAACCGCGGCTTTGACAGTCGACGGCAAAAAAATTGACAAAATCGACGACGGTATCACTCTGAAAAAAACCGGTCATCACGAAATCAACCTTACTCTTGGTGATTAAATCAAGGGGGGAAATGTCTCCCCTTGATTGCCTCGCGAATGCTTTACTTTTCATCACCGTATAAACAAGGTAACCTCTAGAGTGTGGTGGTAACAGTAAATAGATAGATGGAGCCATGGCACGAACTGATATTGCTGAACGTGTATATAATCATGCCTGGAAACTTGACCCGATAATCCGGTCACTTCTTGACACCGATTTTTACAAGCTCCTCATGTTACAGATGATTTGGGGACTTTATTCGGATATAGATGTTACTTTCTCGCTTTTTAACCGGACAAAAACGGTTCATCTTGCCGATGAAATCGAAGAATTGGAACTGCGTGCCCAACTCGACCATGCCCGCACTTTGAAATTTACCAAAAAAGAAATGATTTGGCTGGCCGGAAATACATTTTATGGCCGCAAACAGATTTTTACTCCTGATTTTCTTCATTGGCTGGAAGGTTTTCAACTGCCCGACTATGAGCTGACCCGTAAAGACGGGCAGTATATTTTGAACTTTGAAGGGCCGTGGACACACACAACGATGTGGGAAATACCGGCTCTTTCCATTATTAACGAGTTACGCTCGCGTACAGCTATGCGCAATCTCGGACGATTTGCCCTTGATATTCTCTATGCAAGAGCCAAAGCGAAAATGTGGAGCAAAGTCGAACGGCTAAAAAAATATCCGGACATCAGAATTTCCGATTTCGGCACGCGCAGACGCCATTCATTTTTATGGCAACGTTGGTGTGTAGAAGCTTTGAAGGAAGGTATTGGCAGTTCATTTTCCGGTACATCCAATGTTTTACTTGCAATGGATAACGACCTCGAGGCAATCGGAACCAACGCCCACGAGTTACCAATGGTTGTTGCTGCACTTGCAAATAATGATGAAGAATTGCGCAATGCCCCTTATCAGGTTATGCAGAATTGGAACCGCTATTATGGCGGGAATTTGCTTGTCGCACTACCCGACGCTTTTGGCACTGCCTCGTTTTTGAAAAATGCTCCTCAATGGGTGGCTGACTGGACGGGATTCCGGCCCGATAGTGCCCCGCCGATCGAAGGCGGCGAGCGCATCATCAAGTGGTGGAAAGAACATGGAAAAGATCCACGTGAGAAGCTGATTGTTTTTTCTGATGCTTTAGATGTTGACACTATAGAAAAAACCTATCGGCACTTTCAGGGACGTGTGAGAATGAGTTTTGGTTGGGGCACAAATTTGACTAATGATTTTGTCGGCTGCGCACCTAACGATATTAAAGAGCTTGATGCAATCTCGCTGGTTTGCAAGGTTACCCATGCCAACGGTCGGCCTGCTGTCAAACTTTCCGACAATCCGGAAAAAGCAATCGGCGAACCATCTGAAATCCGTCGTTATCTCAGTTTTTTCGGTAACGAAGAACGTATTTCAAAGCCGGTAAAAATTTGACAAGAAGCATTTCTGTCCGCTTTTGATCGCGCATCGGCAAACTGTTTGAAAGAAAGACCAGTTGAAAGGCCGACCGCTTGAAAGATATATTGTTTGGATGAAAGTCAAAGTCGGACGTTCGATAATCATATCAAACGGCAAACTTCTGCCTTTAAAACAGATTTTTTGTACCGCTTTAAAGCTCAAATAATACTATCGTCCACGAAGCTTTCTAACGGCAAAATGTCGAAATTTTTGCTTCTGACAATTGGTATTTGAACAAAAAACCGGCATGGCAATGCTGGCTTCTTCGCTGATAAGAATTGCTGCACCCGCAAGTTTGCCTGACAAGCTTGATTGTCACCAGCAAAGCCGTTCATACGTCAAGATTGGCAACATTGAGTGCATTGTCTTGAATGAATTCGCGGCGAGGCTCGACTTCATCGCCCATTAGTTTGGCAAATACCGCATCAGCGTCGGATGCATCGCCAATTTTGACCTGCAGTAACGAACGGGCATCCGGATCAAGTGTCGTTTCCCAAAGCTGTTCGGCGTTCATTTCACCCAAGCCTTTATAACGCTGCATGGTCAGACCTTTTTTGCCATTGGCAAAAATAGTATCCAGCAAAGCAATCGGACCCGAGATTGTTTCGGTTGTGTCTTTGCGTCGCAAAACCGGAAGCTTTCCGTAAATTTCATTCAAATGGCGTGACATATTATCGATGCGTTTGGCATCGGCCGAAGCAATAAGCCCCATATCGAGGACAACGACATCCTTGACACCACGCAAAATCCGCTCGAAACGCAAGCCACCATCATCATTGACATGTCCCGTCCAGCCCTGTTCCATATCTTCGGCAATCATATCAAGACGGGCAGCCACGTGATCGGCAGTTTCCTGGGCTTTTTCATGCGTCGACAAGGCTTCCGGATTAAGAGCACCGGCAATGGCAGCCTGTTCGACAACCGTGCGGTTGTACCTTGTATGCAAACCATGCAGCAAATTGCGTATCACACGCGCGTCCTCGACAAGCTGGTGCAGATCGGCTCCCGCCCGCATTTCGCCATTGGCAAGTTCAAGCACGCTACCCTCAAGGCCTGCTTCGATAAGCGATTCCTCGAAGGCTGTTTCATTTTTGATATATTGCGAAGATTTGCCGCGGGTTACTTTGTAAAGTGGTGGCTGGGCAATATAGACATAACCACGCTCGATCAATTCCGGCATCTGCCGGAAAAAGAAGGTCAACAGCAAGGTGCGAATATGTGCGCCATCAACATCGGCATCCGTCATGATGATGATTTTGTGATAGCGTAATTTATCCGGATCGAATTCATCCTTGCCGATTGATGTACCCAAAGCGGTAATCAATGTACCAATCATGTCCGATGATAACATACGATCAAAGCGGGCGCGCTCGACATTCAAAATTTTGCCACGCAAAGGCAAAATCGCCTGATTTTGACGGGAGCGACCACTTTTGGCCGAGCCACCGGCAGAATCGCCTTCGACAATAAAAATTTCCGACTTTGACGGGTCACGTTCCTGACAATCGGCAAGCTTGCCCGGAAGCGATGAAATATCCAAAGCACCTTTACGACGCGTCAACTCGCGTGCTTTGCGCGCCGCCTCACGGGCTGCAGCAGCTTCAACAACCTTACCAACGAGAATTTTTGCTTCTGTCGGGTGCTCTTCCAGCCAATTGGATAAACCTTCATTAACCAGATTTTCAACAACGGGGCGCACTTCAGACGAAACAAGCTTGTCTTTTGTTTGAGACGAAAATTTCGGATCAGGCACTTTGACAGATAAAATTGCTGTCAAACCTTCACGACAATCATCACCAGTCAGGGCAACTTTTTCCTTCTTGGCAATGCCTGTTGAATCGGCATAACCATTAATCTGGCGTGTCAGAGCTCCGCGAAAACCGGCCAAATGGGTACCACCATCGCGCTGGGGAATATTATTGGTGAAACACAAGACCTTTTCATGATAGGAATCATTCCACCACATTGCCAATTCGACATTCATACCATCTTTTTCACCATTGATATAAATCGGTTCGGCAATAAGCGGTTTTTTCGATTGGTCAATATATTTGACAAATTCGATCAGACCACCTTCATAATGTAATGTTTCCTCACGCACATCGGCATGGCGACGATCGGTCAGACGGATACGAACACCCGAATTCAAGAAAGCAAGCTCCCTCAGACGCCGCTCCAATGTATCGAAATCGAAATCAACCATAGTAAAGGTTTCGGTGCTCGGCAAAAAAGTCACTTCTGTGCCGGTCTCCTCACCACATTCGCCAACAATTTTAAGCGGTGCATCGACTTCGCCATGGGTAAAAGTCATTTCATGAATTTTACCCTTGCGTTTGATGCGTAATTTCAACCACACCGAAAGTGCATTGACCACCGAAACACCGACACCATGAAGGCCGCCGGAAACCTTATACGAATTCTGGTCAAACTTGCCGCCGGCATGGAGCTGTGTCATAATGACTTCGGCGGCCGACACACCTTCCGTTGGATGGATTTCTGTCGGAATGCCGCGACCATTATCTGTTACCGTGCATGAACCGTCAGCATTGAGTGTAACAGTAATCAACGTTGCATAGCCAGCCAATGCTTCGTCAATAGCATTATCGACAACTTCATAGACCATATGGTGCAAACCCGAGCCATCATCCGTATCGCCGATATACATGCCCGGACGTTTACGCACAGCATCAAGACCTTTGAGCACCTTGATGGAATCGGCATCATAATCGTCTTGTTGATGCGGCAATGTTTGATCACTCATAAGTTAGTCCATTTTCTCTTTAAAAACATCATGTTATCGCGCCCGACGAATCAAGGCAAATAAGCCTTCCATTTATACGCCAAGTGCCCTGATTTACCAAGTTTTTAAACGATTTTTCCGTGGACAGGCATTCATACGCCCTATCCCTTAAAAATCGAGTAAAAAACTGTTAGCTTTGCTACCTATGATTGTGTTTTTGGCAACCGGTATTTTCATTCGACGAACAAAGCCTATGAACGCGTTATCTTCAACATTTTAAAAAAACCGGCAGTTATGAAATGGATTTGTCGGGCGCGCAGCAGCTTACAACGCCGCCGTCACAATAATTTCGACACGATAAAGAGGGGAAGCCTATTGCGCCTGACAGGTCGCGCGGGCCGGTGTCTGCCCTTCGACAACCCATGCATCCCAAATCTCGTTCATAACCTCAAAATCGGCCATATCGGCAAGCCAGATCGTTGCCGATAAAAGCTTTGACTTGTCGCTTCCTGCTTCTTTCAACAAACGGTCAATCGCACTGAGTGCCTCAACTGTCTGTTCTTTCGCCGTTTTTCCCGGGCTACCAACCTGACCGGCAAGAAAAACCATTCCATTAAAAACAACAGCCTCGCTCATTCGCCCACCCACACCGATACGTTGTATTGCCATTTGCCGCCCTCTTTCCAGTTTTAAATCCCCGGTTTAAGTTTTTAATTCTCGATTACCAACTCATGAAACCTAAGTCTTCAATTTGACGTTCATTGTTTCAAAAGCAAGCGTTGCCGCATAAAGATCAGCCAGACCCGAACCCACCGCCTTAAACAACGTTATCTCGCCATCATTACGGACAACGTTTTGATGCCGTTTGGCAAGATCACTCAAAGTGGCGATAACATCGCTTTTTTGTATGACACCTTTAGCAATCGGTTGGCTTAAATCGCCTGCTTCATTGATTGCTTCGGGTGTATCGATATAGATTTTTGCTTTTCTCACCAGATCATCATCGGATTCTCTCATATGGGGTGAAAAAGCCCCGATAAGATCGATATGTGCCCCGCGTTTCAGCCACGTCCCATGGATGAGCGGTTTCGTCGAAAGGGTGGCTGCCGAAACAATATCGGCATCACAAACAGCTTGTTCGACAGTTTCGGCAACACGCACTGAAAAACCTTTGCTAATTAGCCGTTGAGCCAGATGGGAGGCGGCCTGCTCGGTTCTGTTCCAAATAATAACTTCCTTGATCGGACGCACGACAGAAAAAGCTTCGGGTAAAAGATTTGCTACTTCGCCAGCACCGATAATGGCTAATTTTTCCGCCTGCGCAGGTGCGAGATAACGCGCGGCCAATGCCGATGTGGCTGCTGTTCGTCGTGCCGTTAAGGTATTGCCATCAAAAATGGCCAGTTCTTCACCGGTGTCACCGTTATAAAGCACATAAGTCGAGTTAAGACCCGGCAGATTTTTTAAACGGTTATCAGGATAAATATTGACCACTTTGACACCAAGATATTGCCTATCGTCGTCAGCCTTGCTCCAAGCCGGCATCAACAGCATCATCGGCGTTGTCTGGTTATTTTTTTCTATTTTTATATGATGTCGTTCGGGCTGCGTGCATCCCGTTGCAAACCCGTGATCAAGTGCATCCACCAACCGGCCGAAAGGCAAACAATTTGCTGTCTCGACCGCATTCGCTTTTAGAGTTTCCATGACAATACTATCTTTTTAAAGTTATCTTTTTGAAGTTAAACCGGATTCGTATAATAATGGTATGTCGGTTTATTGGCAATTCAGTGGCAAAAGTCCACGTCTTTGCCCACTTGCGAAAAATGATGCTATCCCGCTATAAAACGGCATGGTTGCAAATATGTTAAAACTACCTGTCACGGAAATACTGCCTGCGCTTGACAGCGCACTAAACACCCAGGGCAAGGCAGTATTGGTTGCCCCGCCCGGTGCGGGGAAAACCACATTGGTGCCACTTCATCTTATCAGGCAAAACTGGTGTCAGAGCAAAAAAATTATCCTTCTTGAACCAAGGCGGCTTGCCGCGCGCGCAGCCGCACGGCAAATAGCCACCCTGATCGGCGAAAAGCTTGGCGAAACGGTCGGCTACCGGATGAGACTTGATTCCAAGGTTTCAAAAAATACCCGCATTATTGTCGTTACTGAAGGCGTTTTTTCCCGCATGATTTTGGACGATCCTGAATTGTCTTCGGTTGCAGCCGTTTTGTTTGACGAATTTCATGAACGCAGTCTCGATGCCGATTTCGGTTTGGCATTAACGCTGGATGTGATGGCGGGTTTGCGGCCAGATTTGCGCTTGGTTGTCATGTCGGCAACACTTGACGGTGCCAGAATTACCAAAGTACTTCAGTCGGCACCGCTGATTGAAACGCATGGACGCGCTTTTCCTGTCGAAATTGTCTATCAACCTCGCAAAATCAACGAGCGGCTGGAAGATTCAATGGCATCGGCAATCCGCTATTGGCTTTCATCACAACAAGGTAGCATTCTCGCTTTTCTTCCCGGACAAAAAGAAATTAAACGAACCGCCGATCTTCTTCATGATAAACTTGATAAAAATGTCGTTCTAGCACCTCTTTATGGCGCAATGGACAGCAAAGATCAGGATATTGCAATAAAACCGGCAGAAGCAGGAAAACGAAAAGTCGTTCTTGCAACCTCGATTGCCGAAAGTTCGCTGACCATTGACGGGGTCAATATTGTCATAGATAGCGGGCTTGCTCGTGTTCCCGTTTTTGAGCCGGCAACCGGTGTCACACGTCTTGAAACCGTTAAAGCATCGCGAGCCTCGGTCGATCAGCGCAGCGGCCGTGCCGGTCGCACGGCAAGCGGCATTGCCGTGCGTCTTTGGCAGGAAGGACAAACATCATCGCTTCCCGATTATCAGACACCGGAAATACTCGTCGCTGATCTTTCAAATCTTGTCCTCGACAGTGCTGCTTTTGGTATTACCGATATAAACCAGCTTACCTTTCTCGACGCGCCACCAAAACCGCAATTAAATGAAGCCGTCTATCTCCTTCAAAAACTCGGTGCTTTGGATCAAAATGGCCGCATCACCGATATCGGCGAACAGATGCGCCAAAAAGCACTGCCGGTGCGCTTGGCGGCCATGCTGATCAAGGCTAAAAATGCACAAGAAGCCAAACTGGCAGCCGAAATTGCCGTTATCCTGACCGAACGGGGACTGGGAGGCAATGATGAAGATATTGAACGGCGTATCGAAAATTTTCGTCGTGACAAATCGGATAAGGCCAACAAAGCGCGCATTCTTGTCAATCGCCTTGCAACCTCGTCAAAATTGGCAAATGACACAGTTACATCGACTCCTCACGTTCTTTCGCCGGCAGGCAATGTCGGACGTCTGATGCTTTCGGCCTGGCCAGACCGTGTTGCAAAATCGCGTGGCCAAGGTGGACGCTTTCTTCTTGCCAATGGTCGGGGGGTTGTTGTCGATGAATTTTCCCTGTTTGGCAAAAGCGACTATCTTGTTGTCGGTGATTTGATGGGCAAGGCCGAACAAGCGCGCGTTTTGGCAGCAGCAAAGATCGACGAAGAAACAATCCGTAGCGTTCTGAATGAGCAAATACAAACTTCGATCGCGCTTGATTTTGATCCACAATCGCAAAATTTCCGTGCCAAAAAGCTGGAAAAACTCGGTGCAATTTGTTTAAGCGAAAAGCCCCTTCCCCTGCCGCGAGGCGAGGAGGCTGACCGGGCAATGATTGGTGCCATCAAGCGTTATGGCCTTGAT
The DNA here is from genome assembly GCF_945285465.1 of uncultured Bartonella sp. GTDB lineage: Bacteria > Pseudomonadota > Alphaproteobacteria > Rhizobiales > Rhizobiaceae > Bartonella. The sequence goes on from NZ_CALYQK010000004.1 coordinate 22,748, forward strand.
TTGCTACCTTGGTCGGCAAAAACACTGTCGCTGCGTAAAAGACTGGACTGGCTTTATCGCGCTCTGGGAGATCCCTGGCCTGCAATGTCAAACGAGGCACTTGCCAAACGGCTTGATGAATGGTTGCTACCCTTTCTCAAAGGAGAAGCGCGATTAGAAACTATCACCGACGAAGCCATCCATGACGGTCTTTTGTCACTTGTGCCTTATGCATTGCAAAAAGAAATTGATAAAAAAGCACCATCCCATTTCACCGTGCCCACCGGTTCTGAGATAGCCATTAATTATGAAGGAGAAGCCCCGCTTCTTTCTGTGCGTGTTCAGGAACTTTTCGGATTGAACGAACATCCGGCAATTGCCGACGGCAAAATACCGCTTGTTGTCGAACTTTTGTCGCCGGCCAGAAGGCCTATTCAGGTGACCGGAAATTTGCCCGGTTTTTGGCGTGGCTCATGGGCCGATACCCGCGCCGATATGCGCGGGCGCTATCCCAAACATTACTGGCCGGAAGACCCCCTTGCCGCTCTGCCAACACGACGGGCAAAACCGCGGAATGGTTGAAAATCAGATGGCAGATGACATAAAAGAAAACTATCTGTATTTTGTATTTTTTAACAAAGAGCAGACGACCTCGTAAAGCTTCGATAATGGAAAAAGAATTCATACAACGAACATCCACCTATTCGCGTCGGCTGCGTTCAACAACGCTGGTTCGCATCCGCTGGCTTGCCATTTTTTGTCAGACGATGACCATTGTTTTCGTTTCTGTGTACCTTGGGTTCAAAGTACCCATCATTCCCTGTGCAATCTTGATCGGCCTGTCAATTTGGCTCAATGTTTTTCTTACTTTCTATTATTCTATCAATGACCGCCTTTCATCAACAGTGGCGACAGCCATCCTCGGGATTGATGTATTGCAATATGCTGCCTTACTTTATTTGACCGGTGGCCTACAAAATCCGTTTTCATTACTTTTGATTGCACCGGCCGTCATTTCTGCGACATCGCTGCCGGGAAAACACATTATCTTTCTCAATTTTCTCGTCATTATTCTTGCAAGTATTCTTTCCACTTATTCCGAACCGCTACCATGGTACCCGGGTCGGATGATTGAAACACCTCGACTCCTTGTAGATGGTATCTGGACAGCAATTGTTTCATCCCTTTTATTTATTACCACCTATGGCTATCGTGTTGCTGAAGAAACACGTAGCCTTGCCGACGCCCTCAATGCCACCGAGCTTGTTCTGCAACATGAAAAGCACTTGTCGGAACTTGACGGTTTGGCCGCTGCTGCCGCCCATGAGCTTGGCACACCGTTGGCAACAATCCAGCTTGTCGTCAAGGAAATGTATAACGGTTTGAAAAACGACCCGGTCGTCGGTGACGACCTGAACTTGCTGCTCAGCCAGACGGAACGCTGCCGCAATATTCTGAAACGCCTGACCACTCTTTCCAGCGAAGGTGAGGAACATCTTTCGCATCTTACATTATTGGAATTGTTAGAAGAAGTATCCGAGCCATTACGCGAATTCGGCATTGATATTATTACGCAAAAAGATGAAACAAGCGGTGAGGAACCAATCTTTCCGCGCAATCCCGGTATTCTGTACGGACTTGGCAATCTTCTGGAAAATGCCGTTGATTTTGCCCGTAGCAAAATTATCATCCGATATAAATGGAATGAAAAATATGTGGCACTCACCATTATCGACGATGGGCATGGTTATGACCCGTCTATTCTCGACCGCATTGGCGAGCCTTATACAACAAGCCGCCATGCCGACAGTCAGGGCGGGGGCCTGGGGCTTGGACTGTTTATTGCCAAAACGCTTCTTGAAAGATCAGGGGCACTCCTGCGTTTTAGAAACAGCCCGAAAAAAGAGTTCGGTGCGGAAGTCTATCTGGCCTGGAGCAGAAAAAGCCTGAATAACGATAAGCAGATTTGACATTTTGTCGCAGTCAAGGCTAATGTTGCCATCCACGCTGTTATTGCCCGATCAAGACCAGATAAAGGATGATGCATGACGGATAATGAACATAATCAGAATGCCATCGGGGCCGATGCCACCTTGCTTCTGGTTGACGATGATAAGCCGTTTCTTCACCGTTTAGCGCGCGCTATGGAAGCACGCGGTTTTGATGTAACAATGGCCGAGTCCGTTCAGGACGGAATTGCCCATGTCCGGTTTAAACCGCCGGCATTTGCCGTTGTTGATTTGAAGTTGGGCGACGGCAACGGGCTGGATGTTATTGAAGAAATCCGCAAGCGCCGCAACGATACCCACATGATTGTGCTGACCGGCTATGGCAATATTGCTTCTGCTGTCAATGCTGTCAAGCTTGGTGCAATCGACTATCTGTCAAAACCCGCCGATGCCGACGATATTTTTAACGCCCTCACCCGGCACGCCGGTGAAAAAGTGCCGGTGCCGGAAAATCCGATGTCGGCTGATCGCGTACGTTGGGAACATATCCAGCGCGTCTATGAAATGTGCGAACGCAACGTTTCCGAAACGGCCCGCCGGCTCAATATGCACCGGCGCACGTTGCAGCGCATTTTGGCCAAACGCGCACCGCGTTGATGGGCGAGGATAAATTTTTATAGAAAGCTGTGCTTGAAAAACGAGCGCGTAACAGGAAACTGGTGGCCATTTTCAAAATAGCTGGCAAAACTGCCGCCGCCTTACCGTCTTATTTAAAATCTAGCGGCAGCTTTTTCATCAGCCAAAAATTGGAACGTTCAGACCGTTTGATCATCGCCATCATTGGAAAGATCGAAACCTTCTAGCTCGGCTTTTGTCAGCCGACGCGCGGCAACACGCGAAAAACGCAACATAAGAGCTTTTCTGCTTGGCGATGACATACGGTGCTCGGGTGCCTCGCGCATAATATAACCATCAAAATCATCTGCCAGAATAAATCCGCAATCAGCAGGGAAAAGCTCCATTGCCACCCCGTTATGACTGGCAAAATAGAGCCGGTCACAATGGGCGCGATAATCTTGCCATTTATGGTCGGCCTTCAAATCTTCAATCGACGATTTGATTTCGACAATTATCACTTCGCTTTTGCGCGTAATACCGACAAGGTCGGCACGTCGCCCGTCAGCAAGCGGCAACTCGCTCAAAACCGGTATTCCCAGCCTTAAAAACAGCCTTTGCACGCCATGGCGTACCAATAATGCTTTTTCTGACTGGCGCCCGTCATCAAGAGGATGATCTTTATGAAGATTGATAATTGGCATAGACGTTTTATCTTGGATGAAACCTTATTGGTGGTTGACACCGAGTTCGTTTAATTTGTTTTCAATGATTGGCAACATTTTTTCAACAATCAATGCCACACCCTGTTCATTCGGGTGCATACCATCTTCAAGCTGGAAATCTTTTTGTCCGGCGACGCCATCCATAAAAAACGGATAAAGAGTAACATGATATTTGTTGGCAAGGCGTTGATAGATCGAATTAAACTGGTCTGCTTTTTCTTTCCCCAAATTGGGCGCACTCTTCATGCCGGCCAGAATGACGGGTATTTTACGTTGTTGCAATCGTGCCAACATAAAATCAAGATTTTCTTCTGTTACTTTCGGGGAAATGCCCCGCAACATATCATTTGCACCAAGTTCGAGAATAACCAGTCCTGTACCATCGGGTACCGACCAGTCAATGCGCTCGCGTCCACCTGTTGTTGTGTCCCCGGAAACGCCGGCATTAACAATAGAAACGTTATAATTTTTTGCCTCGAGTGCACTTTCAAGCTGAGAGGTAAAGGATTTATCGGCAGGTAGTTTATAACCGGCCATCAAACTGTCGCCAACCCCGACAATCTGAAAAGGACTTTGAGGAGCCAGATCGTCATCCAGAACAGGTACTTCCATTTCTTCCTGTCCGGGTTCGATTGTTGGTCCGCTTTCTTGCGCGTAAGAAGGCAAAAATATAAAAAGGCCTAAAAAAAGCCCGATAATAGCGCATAATGATGATCGCAACATTGGTTTACCTCTGTGCGTGAAGTATAATCATAACCATAATTGAGTATGTGACATAAGAACAGGAGTTATTTGTGGCAAAGGTCGTTGTTGAACTAAAAAATATCGATCTTACTCTTGGTAATGGCACTTCACGTGTTCACGTTTTGAAAAATCTGTCGCTGACGATTAGAGAGGCGGAGACTGTCGGCATTGTCGGGCCTTCCGGTTCAGGAAAGTCAACTCTTCTCATGGTTCTTGCAGGGCTTGAAAAAATTGACAGTGGCGAAATAACAATTGCTGGCACGCGCATTGACAAACTGGACGAAGATGAAGCGGCAATATTTCGCGGCAAAAATATCGGCATTGTTTTTCAGTCTTTCCAACTTATCCCCAATATGACGGCCTTAGAAAATACTGCTGTTCCGCTAGAACTGTCGGGGCGCAAAGATGCCTTTGTTGTTGCAACGCGCGAACTTGAAGCTGTCGGACTTGGAGAACGTCTTAACCATTACCCGTCGGCATTATCTGGTGGCGAACAACAACGTGTTGCCATTGCGCGGGCACTGTCGCCCAATCCACGCATTTTGGTCGCTGACGAACCAACGGGAAATCTTGATGCCGATACAGGAAAAATTATTGCCGATCTTATCTTTGAACGGGCAAAAGAGCATGGGCTGACGACAGTGCTCGTAACCCATGACCTCGGGCTTGCTGCCCGTTGCAAGCATCAGGTTCATGTCCGAAATGGCCAGATCGTGCAAGATAACGGGGCGGGGGCATGACATGGCTTCACGAACTTTTTCTGGCATGGCGTTTTGCCTTGCGCGAAATGCGCGGTGGTCTTAAAGGATTTTATATTTTCATCGCTCTTATTGCACTTGGTGTTGCGGCAATTGGCGCCGTTGACAATGTTTCACGCAATATTTCGCATGAATTGCAAAATCAGGGTCGCACAATCCTTGCTGGCGATATGCGTTTCAGCCAGACCCAACGCCCGGCCAATGAAACCGAAATGGCCTTTTTTCAAAAAAATGGCAAAGTTTGCGAAACTATTTTGATGCGTTCTATGGCGCGGCGCGTTGACAGCGATGACAGCACCCTTGTTGAAATAAAAGCCGTTGATAAATATTACCCGTTTTATGGCGAGTTAAAAACGACACCGCCGAACCGTTTGGAAAAATTATTTGAAAAAGAAGACGGCCAGGAATATGGGGTTGTCGCCCAAAAGCTTCTTCTTGACCGATTACAACTTCATGTCGGTGACAAAATCAAAGTTGGTAACATTAAACTTTCCATTCGTGCCGTTGTAGATGAAGAACCTGATCTACTTTCGGAAGGGTTCCAACTGGGGCCGCGTCTTTTCATGTCAACCGAGGCCTTAAAAACAACCGGACTTTTAGAGCCGGGCAGTCTGCGTAATTTCGTCTATAAAATTGCCTTTGCAATTAGTTCTGACGATCATTTGCAAAGGCTGAAACAACAAAGTGAAAAACAGTTTTCTAATAGCGAATGGTCGATACGAACGAGACTTGATGCCACACCGGTGCTTGCAAAAAACCTTGAACGTTTCACCAGTTTTTTGACACTTATTGGCCTTACCGCTCTTATTGTCGGTGGTGTCGGGGTTGCTAACTCTGTGGCCACATATATGGATGAAAAACGCAACGTCATTGCCATTTTCAAGGCACTCGGCGCAAGTTCGCGCATGATTATGGAAATCTATTTTTCACAAATCATGCTCATCGCGTTAATAGGAATTGCCATAGGGCTTTGTTTTGCTATTGTTACCCCGTTTGTTGCAAGCCTTATCGTCAGCCATTACCTGCCATTCTTTACCCACGCGCGGATTTATCCGGTAAGTTTGTTGCTAGCCCTTGTCTTCGCTGTGCTGACCACTGCGGCATTTGCCTTTATTCCGTTGTCGCGCGCCCGTTATATTTCTGTCACCACGCTGCTTCGTCCCTTTGTTGCCTCTTATAAAATAAACCATGAAAAAAGCTCTTTGGTAATCGTCGCCATTTTATTTATAACAATAGTATTATTGGCTGTATGGAGTGCATCCGACCATCGCATGGCGGCATTATTTCTTGTTGCCGTTACTGCTGTTTTTGTTGTTTTGCGACTTCTCGCCGCACTCATTTCTTCGGTTGCCAGAAAATGCGCCCATGCCCGTTCACCGGTTTTACGTCTGGCAATTACCAATATTTACCGTCCGGGTTCAATTACGCCTTCTGTTGTGCTGGCACTTGGGCTTGGTTTGACATTACTTGTCACCCTTTCCTCAATCGATAGCAATTTGCGTGCCGTACTTACTGATTCGGTTCCCGAGAAAACCCCGGATTTTTTCTTTATGGATATCCGCAAGAGTGATGCCGAAAATTTTTCCCGTTTTCTCAAAGACAAAGATCCGCAAGGCCTGTTAAAAATAATGCCGACGTTACGCGCTCGTATTACCAAACTTAACAATGTTGCAGCAAAGGATGTCAAAGTTTCTGAAAATAGTGAATGGGTGTTGCGTGGTGACCGCAATATTACCTATTCAGAAAAGATGCCGGAAAACACTGTTTTATCGGAAGGAAAATGGTGGAACGGACAAGACGGCAATAATAGTGAAATTTCTTTTTCGCAACGCGAAGCGCGTGGACTTCACTTGAAACTTGGAGATACTGTCACCGTCAATATTCTCGGGCATGAAATCACTTCCAGAGTTACCAGTTTGCGCGATGTCGACTGGGACTCTTTCAATATGAATTTTGTCATGATTTTTTCTCCAAATACGTTGAAAAACGCTCCGCATGTTTTTCTTGCAACGTTCAAGAGCGGCAATGATACATTCGTTGACGAGGCGCAGATAATGCGCGATATTGCACACAATTTCCCTTCAATCACTATTGTGCCAGTGCATCAGCTTCTTGGTGATGCACGTAAAATTGTCGGTGAAATTGGCATGGCAATCCGCGTTTCATCATTCATTGCTATTCTGGCTGCTATTTTGGTGCTTATCGGCACCCTTTCGGCCAGCAACCGCGCGCGCATCCATGATGCGGTGATTTTAAAAACTCTCGGGGCTACCCGCAAAATGCTTTTGAAGGCCTATCTTTATGAATATGCCATTATCGGTTGTGTGACGGCAATTTTTGCGTCGCTCGCCGGCGAACTAGCAGGCTCGCTCATTGCACGCTACCAAATGGACATAGACAACATTCATATCACTGCCGGAACAGGTTTTGTTGTAATAGTTGCCGCTTTAATTTTGACCATCGGCTTTGGTTTGCTTGGCACATGGCACATTCTGGGTGAAAAACCGTCGCGTTTTCTGAGAGAATTATAGGCTGGCAAATGCAGTCAAAGACTTGTAATTTTTGCAATTCATGCCCATAATAGCAGATAGGCATGCTGGGGTTCCACCAGCGGCGCCTGGGTTGCGTGGGGAAAATGGTCCATCGCCCGACACCGTATGGAACACAAGCTAGAGGATTATTTATATGGCTGATTTTAGAAATTTACGCCCAACTACAACTATTCAGGCTGATGCTTCCATCGACCAAGGTTTGCGCAGTTATATGCTCGGCGTTTATAACGCAATGGCAATCGGACTCGTGATTACGGGTATTGCTGCTTTCGTTATTGCATCACTGGCAACAAGCAGTGACCCGACACCTTACATGTTACCGAATGGTGTTCATCTTACATCATTTGGCGTTACATTTTATACCTCGCCATTTGCGTATGTTGTAATGTTTGCCCCGCTGATTGCGGTATTCTTTTTAAGCTTTAAGATTGAATCGCTCACCACAAGTTCGGCGCGCACATTATTCTTTATCTATGCAGCGCTGGTTGGTTTGTCACTGTCATCTATCGTTTTGCGTTATACGCCGGCAAGCATCACCCAGACTTTCTTCATTACGGCAGCAGCTTTCGGCTCCCTTTCGCTTTATGGCTACACGACAAAGCGCGATTTGACCGGAATAGGTTCGTTCCTGTTCATGGGGCTGATCGGTCTTCTTCTTGCCATGATTGTCAATCTTTTTCTCGGCTCGAATGCATTGCAATTTGCCATTTCGATTATCGGTGTTCTCATTTTCGCCGGTCTGACCGCCTATGATACACAGACAATCAAGGTTTTGTATTATGAAGGTGATGAAGCTGAAACACGTGGCCGCAAGGTTGTTATGGGTGCGTTGACACTTTATCTTGATTTCATCAATATGTTCGTCTTTTTATTGCAGTTCCTCGGTCAAAATCGTAATTCCTGATTTCCAGAAACGCAATTCTTGACTTATTGACTGCTGTTTATGTGAAAACCCCGTCTTATCCGAGATGGGGTTTTATTTTACTACCATTGCCTTGTCCTAAAACCAGTGCCTCTGACCACAAGCTATATCAATCTCGTTGAAATAGTATAAAAGACAAATTTCCGGAAAAAACTGCCGAACCAGTTGCTATTGCCCGTTTGTAACAAAAGATGAATATTATTTTGTCGTTTTCTCGATATTGTTTATCGAGATTATCGGATTTTTACAAACAGATATCGAACAAAACCGGGCATTTTTTATCGCCATAAGGCCATCGTTGTTGGAAGAGTTATAAACCAAGCCGGCCATCGCGATATCTTTTTGAAAAACTGTACTCTGACGCCGTTCGTCGTTATGCTTTCTGCCAATAATGAAGAGCTGATGGGCTTGCTTGTTCGTAAGCGGTTGATACACGAATGATCTTTATCTCACTATCGTTATGACCATCTGACGCTTTACCGGAGGTATTCCACAAAATAGAAAATAAACCGCAAGATGCCTTTTATTCGCTATGGCCTGACGCATAAAAGGCAATATGCTGGTATCTTATGAGGTGAAAATACCGTGCACCGGCCTATCCGTGCCGTAGGCGGTTTTTGATAGAATTAATGAGCGCTATATCAACCACATTAGGCTAGAATGAAAAGAATTGATGGATCAAAGAAGGTTCGACACCCGTATATTCGCGCTATTTTAACGAGCGTGCCGATAATTTCTGTACTAATTTGAGCTCAAAAAAGAAAGAAAGATAAATTTACATTTTCAAAAAAACATTCAAAATTATAAATTCTTCAATTCTATGCTTATATTTAAACATTTTTTATCTTCTGTATTTAGATTCAAAAACTTTCTGATTTTAGCAGACGATACTTCATCAGTAGCAATAGTATCTATGATGCTATCATAAAGTATATCTTCTAACACTATCCATATCGGATAACTATTGCTGGTTGGAACACCTTTCGGATTATCTTCGTTACCGTTCCATCGAAAAACAATAACTTTATCTTTCTCTTGCCTATCATCAATATTCGTATCCCACCAACCCATAGCGTATGAACATTTTCCTTCACCGTCATCGCGTATAACTTCTTGCATTATCCACCTCGATTGAGGCGCTACAACATCTTGTGGTTTGATATAGCTCATTTTATCATTTCTTCTTTTGCATCCCAAAAAAGGATAAAACCGGATTTCCATTTAATTTTTTTGTTAGTAAAAGTATTTTATAGTTGTCATGGTTCGCCTATGACTTACTGAAATTTGTAAAAACTTCTCATCTCATACAACTCAATATATTATTCTACGAATAATAATTCACATCAAACAAATTTTCAATAAATTTTTGAAATTTATTCAACAATTAAGCCAAAATTATTTTTAATTCAACGTCTGAAATTCTATTTATAAGGCGGCTGCCAAAATAATTTCTTACCATGTTACTTATAACATTTCGTTGATGCACCGTAAAAAAATGAAACTGGCCTCATATTCGGGCGTTTATTGTGCCCTTTTTATAGAAAATCAATGGAGACCACGCCGACCACTGCGATATCTTCCTGAAAAACTGTACTCTGACGCGGTTCGTCGTTATGCTTTCTGCCAGTAATGACGAGCTGATGGGCTTGTCCACTGATGAGCGGTTGATACAAGAATGATCTTTATCTCACTGTCGTTATGGCCTGACGCATAAAAGGCAATATGCAGGTATCTTATGAGGTGAAAATAGGAACACCGGCCTATCCATGCCATATCCGGTTTTAATGAAATCAATAAGCGCAATATCAACAGAATGGTGGAAGAATCCGCAACAAATCTGCTCGAAACAATCTCATGGCCTATGTTCAGCCGGAAACGAGCCAATATTCTTGATAGAAAAAACTCTTGGTAAATACTGATTATCTGCCCCACCGAAAACAAAACACTGCCGGAGTCTAGATTTGCAGTTGGCTCGGCAGAAAGGTTGTCATCTTCTAGACAATTTTCAACAGTTTCTTGTCAAAGACCTTTAAAACATTGCGCAATTCGTGGCCGCGCTTTAATATCAAACCACTTGCGGCAATCACACTATATGCGCCCTGTCGGCTGGCTAGTTTCGGATTTTTTTCAACACGGTAAAGCGGTATTTCAGCAGTGCGACGAAAAATGGAAAATACCGCACGGTCATCCAGATGATCAATTGCATAATCGCGCCATTCGCCAGCCGCTACCATTTGTCCATAGACACGCAATATCGCATTCAATTCAACTCGATTAAAAGCAATAGGGCCGGCATGTTTTTTAATATTTGTCGGGGAAAACGTTTCCACAATAATCGGTTCGCTATCGCCCATATCAGCCATTTTATTCATCTTTCACTGTTAATGATAATTTCCAATTTGACACAATTGGTCCTTATCTGTGCCGTTAAACGCAGTATGTTTTATCATAATAGATAGGAAAACGGTGTTAAAAGTCTTCAACTTCTAGCGACAAGACTTGCACTTTAAATACCATCAAATCATATTAGCCATATAATTTACAGGTCGGGAACAAGGCTGCTTTCTGAATAAAAATGATAGAAATCCTTAAAAATAAAAAGTTTCATTGGCCAAGCCAATTAAATCAAAAAGCACTTCAAAACAAGTTATTACAAGTTATTCGCAATCGGAACGGGCACCGGCCAAAAGACGCTGACCGTGACAACTATGATATGGTTGTCGGGTCATACAATGTTCATAAATGCGTTGGCGTTGACAATATATTTGATCCGGCACGAATTATTCACGTTGTTGCCGAGCTTGATGCCGATATTATGGCCTTTCAGGAAGCTGATAAACGGTTTGGCGAGCGGGTTGGCCTGCTAGATCTCGACTTGCTAAAATCGGAAACCGGTTTGATACCAGTGCCCATCAATACAATGTCGCCGCTCGGACACGGCTGGCATGGCAATGCGCTGTTTTTTCGCAACGGCAAAGTTAATGATATTGTGCAAATCAACCTGCCCGGTGTTGAACCTCGGGGAGCCTTGATTGTCGAACTTGAAATGCCGCTTGGCCTTATCCGCATTGTAGCGGCTCATTTTGGCCTATTACACCATTCGAGAATTCAACAGGCAAAGCTAATCCTGTCTATTCTGGAAAAACGCAAAATCATGCCGACGATCATGGTGGGCGACCTGAATGAATGGCGCATTGGCAAAACATCATCGCTAAAAACTCTTTCGCCATTTTTTGACGTGCGTCTGGGCACATTGCCGAGTTTTCCTTCCCGTTTTCCGGTATTGGCACTTGATCGCGTGTTTGCCTATCCGCACGAGCTTGTTTCCAATATCGAAATACACACTTCGCCACTGGCGCGGGTGGCCTCCGATCATTTGCCTATCAAAGCTGAAATAGACCTTGAGGCAGCGACAAAAATACTCAAAGATATGGAGAACCCAGCCAGATAATCCTGTCGATCAATCGACTGGGGAATGGCCGGCTTACCAGATCTTTCATCATTACTTCTCTCGAGTTTTCACGCTCGCCAATAATTTTTTGTGACAAACGCCGAGCCAGCGCGTCATCAAAAATTTCCATGTCAATCTCGAAGTTGAGTCGCAGCGACCGCGCATCAAGATTTGAGGAGCCGACATAACTCCAACGGTCGTCTATTGCCATCAGCTTGGAGTGATTAAAAGGGCCGTTAGCTCGCCAGATCCGGCAACCATCGCACAAAAGCTGATCAAATTGTGCGCGCATCGCTCGATCAACGAGTTTCAGATTGTTATTTCCGGGAACGACTATATCAACTTCGACACCGCGTCGGGCCGCTGTTACCAAAGCACTAATCAATTCCCTGTCGGGTAAAAGATAAGGCGTCATAATACGTATATGTTTTTCTGCAAGTGAGAACGCACCGATCAACATACGCTGGTTGGTTTCAATGAGCCGGTCGGGGCCTGTCGGCACGACACGAATACAGATCCCCTCGTCGTTCGTTTTTGCCATAACTGGTATAGCCCATTTTTTGGTATCAAGATTTTCACCCGTAGCAAAACACCAGTCATTGGCCGCAACAGAAAAAAGATCGGCAACGGCAGGCCCTTCAACCCTGAAATGCGTATCATTGGCTGCAGTTTCACCACTCAGGGTCTGCGAAAAACCGGCGCGTATATTCATGCCACCGGTAAATGCAAAACTGCCATCGACTACAAGAATTTTCCTGTGGGTTCGTAAATTGGCATAAGGAAGACGTAGACCGATGATAATATTGCCGTTAAAGACGGCTACAGGAACATTTTTTCGGCGCAAATCATGGACAATACTTGGAATCGAATAGCGTGCACCAACAGCATCTATCAAAACACGAACCTCGACACCACGACCAACCGCATTGGCAAGGGCATCAACAAAAAGTTCGCCCATTCCGTCCCTGTCAAAAATATAACACTCGAGGATAAGTGAATGTCTGGCGGTGTCTATAGCTTCAAGCATAGCGGTATAAGCTTCATCACCGCTATCAAAAACCTGTAGATGATTGCCATAGGTCATGCGGCCAAGACTGACATGATCGCCGAGCCTTTTCATCGGCATGGCAAGACGGCCAAACCTTTGTAAAATATAGTTGTCTGTACAGTCATAATCGACAGCATGCACCCGCCCTTTTCCCCGGGCATGGCGGTGTTTTTCATAAACGACATTATTGTGCATGCGGTTGATACCAAAAAGACAATAGATTACCGCTCCCAGAATCGGTGAAAGCATAATTATACCCACCCAACCAATTGCCGTGCGCACTTCCTGCTTGGTCATGGTTGCATGGATTGCCGCGCCCAGCCCCAAAACAAGCGATAACGCCGCAAGAATATGTGGCCAATAATTTTGAAAAAATGCATGCATTGGCTAGATTACTTTCATCGGTGTCGTAAAGTTTCAATCAATTCAATTCCGGATAATGGCAGGCTATTGCCGCATGAACAACACATCTGGGCAATAATAGTACTGCACGATTATCGCAACCGGAAGCATTGCGATATCATATTATTCGTATTTTCCCTGTGAAGGAAGCGAAGAAATCCGAAAAGCTCTTGAAATCAAATATTTTCAGCGCCCTATCGCGCTTGCCACAATCGCGACCATTCAACAATTTGTCGCAAAACCTTGAGCCATCGCCCTGCTATTTTCCATTAGCTGAAATGGCAGTTTTATTGCCACAGACTCGATAAAACACCCTTAAACTCACGTTACAGGTTTTTCTTGATGAACTGTAGTCCGCCGTTGATTGATGGAACAAATGAAGCTGATTGATGGAACAAATGAAGCTGACTGACAGTTTGCTAACACTACCGATATTCAAGGTGATTGCAAGGCAAACATCACCCCTTTAAAAATTGCCAAGCGCTTGCGCCTTTTTGCTCTTTTCTACGAAATCTTGCATGATAATTCTTTGCAATGTCAAAACTGTTATTTAGAGAAACAACATCACGGCAAAATTATGCAAAAATTGTGTATAATTTACGTTTCTGATGCCGGATAATCAAACCCGACGTTCGCCCGCTGACATAGATTGCAGAACATGTCTGCCGGTGCTACAAATTGGATATTATTGGTATTTTCAGGCGGAGTGGCATTGATGAAACCTGTTATTGCTGCGTTTATTATTTTGTTGACATTTTGTTCTGCAACCTTTGCTGCAGACGAGCATAAAGATGAAAATGGTAAAGCTCCTCTAACAGATACCAAAACGGTTGAAACCGGCCAGCCAAATGATCAAGCCGCTACGCCGGCAAGTGCTATAATGACCGAGCCGACGAGCAAGCCGATGGTCTTTACGCTTCACCAGATAAATGGTGGAGACTGCCCGTCTTGTCGTTGGGTCAGTGCAGAAGGCAATATTGTTCCCGATACACCGGCACTATTCAATAATTTTCTGGCTGAAAACAAACTCGATAACGCCGATTCTCGTCAAGACGGGCTGTTGGTTTCATTCCATTCCGATGGGGGAGATCTTCTGGCTGCAATAACACTTGGTAGCGAAATCAGAAAAAATAACTTTGACACGACAATAGGTGAAACAATCGAAAAACCTGCTCAAAGCGCAGCTTTAGAGGCAAAACCGGCTGAAGATAAAAAAAGCGAAGACAACGCGGCTCTAGCGAACAATAATCAAACCGTTTCCGAACGTGCCGAAGGCGTATGTCGAGAAGCCTGTGTCTGGGCTTTTCTGGGCGGAAGAGCACGCGATGTCGCCCTTGGAAAACTCGTATTGCGAACATATCGTCCGCCCCTTGACGGAGCCGGAACGACATCCGGCCAAGAAGTAAGTGTGCGCAAACAACAACTGGCAGATATTGCCTATATCGCCGATTATTCAACCAGAATGGGTTTTAATCCACTTATCGCGTTTTTGAATTGGGATAATGCCGATTCGCATATTTTTACCGATGACGAAATTAATGCCTATAACATTGCTTTTTCACCCGATATTATTGGCAAATGGCAACTTGTCCCGATCGAAAAATCGCTTGCTGCAATTGCTGTAAGTAACGATAGAAAAACCTCGGCGCGTCTTTATTGCGATAGTCACAAGACCATGTTTCTAGAAATTAACGGGACAACTCGTTATAGCCTTGAAAATTACAAAAATTACCAACAATCGGTTTCAACACTGGATATTTGGGGCATGCCGATCAATATCGGACAATTACAGATCAATGTATCGGAAGGACATATTGTCTATACAATCGAACTTCCAAAAAATCCGCTACGCAATTGGCGTGTTGATGCACCATATCTGAAAGGTGAAAATGTCCCTGAAACACTTGATAATTTATTTCATGTAGAGTTTTCAGATATGGTTGGTCTAAAACAGGTCGCAACCTTTGTATTGAACAATTGCCCTTCTTCATCGAAGTGAAGTCGTTACACAGAAGAAAAAGCACTTCATTTCTCTGTGTTTCTAAATTTCCCTACAGAAAAAGACTGGCAGCACCATTGATCAGGTCGAAATATATGATTGACAGCATACTACCGGAATGCAATAGAAAAAGGGTCAGCCAAAACTGACTGACCCTTGCATTTTTTCTTTAAAAGAAATTATTTTTTTGTAGTTTTATGTTGAACGGCTGCTTTTTTGTGCTTGTTGGCAGCGTTCTTTTTATGAACTACCGATTTTTTGTGATGATAGCTCGCATGCTGGACCGTATAGGCCGGTGCCAAAGACATTTTTGATACGCCGAGGGCAAGGTTTAGCCCTTCATGTGCATCAACACTTAAAGGCTGCAAAGTAAGTCCGTTTGCCGGGCCAAAACCGAGAAGCTGGCTACCTGCACCGGCTGCCAAACCTACACTTGAACCGACACCGCCATAGCTGCCTGCCAGTGCGCCTTTTGAATGGGCATTCGCAGAAGTGGCAAGAACCCACCACGTCATTTTTAAGCGTCCTGTAACACCCAAATCAAGGCCATAGTTTTCGATACGGCCAACATAACGATCGTTGATAGAATGGCCGCTAATCGGAATAAACTCGCAGTTAAGTTCCTTAGACGAACTAAATACCTGCCCTACGCCACCATTACTGTCGCAAGTAAGTGTACCGGAAACAAGACCTGTTGCTTGAGCCCCATTTTGTAAAGCCAATAATGCCGTTGCGGCAAATGCCAACGATGTAAAAAGAGATTTTTGATATTTCATAATTCACGTTCCTTCCTAAAACGCTAAACCCGTTCCGCACCAAAAGGGTTTCCGAACGAAATTCTGTTGCAAATATAGGATACCAGGCACAGAAATCAAAACTATTTAATAAAATATTATAAGACTGTAAAGCGGTTTTAACTTATTGAACAACCGATAATACCAATAAAAAGCCCCGGCCTTTCCACGCCGGAGCTTTTTTATATTATTTTTGATACGAACATGTCACCTCAAGCATAAAACTCAAGGATGCGGATGTGCTGGAGGCTCGGCTGCATCGGGTTCTTTCGAGCCTTTCGGTCCATCTTTCGGCCCCGGATGCGGCAAAGCATAGCGTTCCAGTTTTTGTAACTGGTCGGCATCCAGAACTTTACGCAGCTCTTCGGCTGCTGTTTTGAACTTCTTGGCTTTTTCTGTTTGATCAAGCACCCTATCGGCAATCGGTTCGCCAAAAATCGGCTTTACTTTGTCGGGTGCCGGCTTTTCATCAGGAGCTGGCGGAGGTGGCGGTGTCATATCTACCAAATCGACCAGACTTGATGTGTATTTGCGCCAGGCATCAAGCTGGTTCGAGCGAATTCCGACGGCTGTTTCCATTGCTGATAGTTTTTCAGCCATATGTTTGGCAGCAAGAGGCCCTTTAAAATGATGAGGCCCCCTGGCTTCCGATCCCTTGTCTTCCGGCCCCTTGGCTTCCGGCCCCTTGGCTTCCGGCCCCTTGGCGTGGTGCGATGGTTTTGGATGATGTTCACCACGCGCTGATGGCGGTGTTGGTTCTGCCAAGGCAGATGATAAGGCAACCGGTGCAAGCATTGACGAAGCAAGCACTGAAGCCAGCAATATTTTTTTCATTTTTTACTCCCTTCACATTAACCTCAACAAATTCTCTTACCGAAAAATCTGTTCTATTTTCACATTTTGCTTCCACAAAAAGGCAATATTGCGGAAAATTAAAACGATAAAGACTGCTTTCCATTAAATCTTGGTAACCTTGGTCTTTATTGTTGCTCTATTGCAGTCATTAAAATGCCTCACTGCTTGATCTTGGCAATATCTTCTTGAGGTATTTTATGATCGACAATTTGTTTGCGATGGAAAATGAAAAGTCCGGCAAAAATAATAATGGCGGCTCCGATGAGGATATGGAAATCGGGATAATCATTGAAAAACATAATACCGAAAATAATGCCCCATAATAACAGTGAATATTGAAGAGGCGCAAGCACCGAAGCAGGCGCAAGTTTTAACGAACGGGCAATAAGAAGGTGACCGCCACAAGATACAATTCCCAATAATGCCATTGCCCCCCACTCTAACATTGTCGGCTGTACCCAATTATTAATTGTCAAAACCAAACCGACAAGCAAAGCCGCAAACGTTTGCCAGGTTACCAGAACAGTATCACTCACATCCTTGAGAACACGACTAAAAACAATAACCATTGCAAAGCCGAAACTCCCTAACAGAGCAAAAACCGATGGCCATGACAACATCGCCGACGATGGACGTAGTGCGATAATGACGCCGACAAAACCCACCATAATGGCAAGCCAGCGGCGCCAGCCAATCCGCTCGTTCAAGAAAAAGTGCGAAACAGCGGCAACATAAATCGGCCCTGCCATATAAAAGGTAACCACATCGGCAAGCGGCAGATAGGCAACGGCTGCATAAAACAGCCCCGTATCCATCGTAGCACAAACAACACGTAAAAATATCAAAAACGGTTTTTTAGGCTTGAACAGGTCATCAACACTGACGGTTGTAAGCATAGGACCCAAAATCAGAAATGCTCCAATCGAGCGTAGCAGCAAAACCTGACCGACGGTAAAAGTTGCAACCAACCATTTTCCCATTGCATCATTTGCCGCAAACATGAAGTCGCCTAACAACATCAGCAACATGCCGAATAAAACGACATGGTCGGACATTTTAACCGCTTTAAACCAATTCATTAAAACTGTCTCGCCAACTGAAAACATTCACGAATCGCATAAGAAACCGAGGATTGACAGATATCTGAAATTTTGTCCATGCAATTTTCCCGCTCAGCGATATCGCTCAAACGTTTTAATGAAAGTATCGGCAAAATATCAAATTACATCTGGAAAAATGTTCGGCAAAGAACCGCCCGAAAACAATCTGGTAACGTCGGTTTTGACGTTATTTGGTGTACAAAACCGGCTTGTTGCAACAAAACTCTGTTTCTTCGACAGGATTTTTATAAACTTATGGTAAATAGGATAAGATAGGCCTATAAGATAGGGCATGAAATAATCCTGATTTCCACATTGTGCGCACTGGCGGAATGTCCGTCGAGACAATCGAGAGAAAAAATGGTCGATAATAAATTGGAAGAAACCCACCTTATTAGTGATGTCAAACTTCCAAATAATGAAAAAAGTCTTAAAGCCATAGCCGGTGAAGCAACCGGGAATATCGTTGTCTGGGAGGGCGGTGTCTTTATTCCGCTTGCCTTCCTTGTATTGGGGCTTGCTCTTATTGGAACAGCATATCAGAATTTTGAAGTTGGCAAGATGATGAGCATGGCCATTCTAGGAGCCTTGGCATTGCTTTTACTCTTCATACTCGTTCGCACAATGCTAAGAAGACGTATTCCGTTTATGGTTCTTACTCCCGAAGGGCTTGAAACCACGGTTTTTAAAACGCCTGTTGCCTGGCGTGGCATAAAGGATTTTCAGATCAATTCTTCTAAAAGCAATTCGATGAACATAGCGGTGGGAATGGAATTTGTTATCGACGATAAATTCTTACCTGAAGAAAATCAAAAATGCCGCGGCGGCTCTTATTATGACAAAGACAAAAAGAAATTGATGATTTCGGGTTTCAATTTTCGTCTTGATACCAATCGGGATTCATTGATCAATGAAATCAATACCTATCGCAATGCCGCTTTGGCTCGACACAAGTTGGAAATGAAAAAAAATAAATGAATGTGCCCGATATTTTTTGCAAATAACGTGCAATAAAAAAGCGCACAGCAAATTGATACTATGCGCTTGGCGTTGCGTTTATCGTCTTTTGAAATCGGGTTGTCCCGATTTTACGTCACCATCGCCAACGCCCTGTTTATCGCCCTAGCGACGTCCACAGTTACGCAATTGCTGATCGTAACGACGGGCCATCTGGTCGGTGCGTTCTGCGGCCGATAAAATAGCACTGCTTGCTCGCCCACCGGTTCGCGCATATGCGCCATGGCCCATATAATAATTGAGATAAAGTGCATAGGCATTATTTGGATTAACACCATTAAGCCTTACACTCTGGCTGTGATACCAACCGATAAAATCGGCAGCGTCGGCAAAATTGGTCCGCTTGGCACCACGGTTACCGGTTGCACGAATATAATGTTCCCATGTACCATCGAGCGCCTGTGAATAGCCATAAGCAGTAGAACGACGCTTCCAAGGAATAAAGCCGAAAAGCTTTGTTCTTGGCGGGCGGGCATTGTGTTTATAGCCCGATTCGGTATTCATAGTTGCCATGATAATCGGCATTGGTATGCCATAACGGCTCTCGGCTTTTTTGGCCGATTTTTCCCAATTGTTAAAGAAACCATCTTTTTGGTCAAATACGGCGCAAACATTATTTGTATGCGTGGGCGGTTTTGTCGCACAACCACCCAGAACCGCTACCAGCGCCACGAAAAACACTATGCGCTTCATGATTAACACCTCTAATTTATTGCGAGAGATTATAATGCGCCTCTTAACAGATTATTAATATGTCCATTAACCATGTTTTTACGGTTTCTCAGCGTTAACTTTTCATGAACTGCCTGTTTCAACACATTGGATAATTGCCCGACGAATAATTAACCGGCCGGACAAAAATATTCGGCACCGCTTGCAAAATCCGATGACACAACAAGGATAATGCATCACAAAAATCAAATCATTGCACTGAAGAAAATAGCCAAAATTGCTAAGCGTTTTCCACCTAATAGCCTGCCCGCTACGAACGGCCTGACCGTCGAGACAAAAACAGCTAAAGCCGATACTTTGGCAGGAATTGGCAACGTTAAATAAGGTCAACGGCCAAGCCGCTTATTCGTCTCTATGCTTGCCAAGTTGCGGCACCGGTTTAGCCGTTGCCGCGTCAAAATTTCCCGGTTCTTTCAAATCGAGCCCTTCAATACGGTCGCCCCACTTTTTAACTTTTCCCGTTGTAATCACTATGTCATCAACATCTTTAGCTGTTTGCCTGAAATGACCTTGCAATTTTTGCACCCTGTCATCAAGGCGCACAATTTCTTGCGTCAAATGCCCTACTTCCTTTTGAATCAAATGGGCTTGCTCGCGCATACGGGCGTCTTTCATGATTGCCTGCACCACCTGAATTGATAACATAAGCAACGATGGCGAAACAATAATAACCCTGGCACGATTGGCTTTTTGCACCAATCCTTCAAAATCTTCATGGATAGTTGCAAAAATAGATTCGGAGGGAACAAACATAAAAGCATTATCTTGCGTCTCGCCGGAAATCAGATATTTTCCGCCAATTGCCTTGATGTGGGTATCCATATCATTTTGAAACTGGCGTTCCGCCTGTTGGCGCTGTTCAGGTGTTGCCGCCTCGCGCATCGCATTCCAAGCTTCCAAAGGAAACTTGGCATCAATGACCAGCGAGGGAGCATGATTAGGCATGAAAACCAGACAATCCGGACGCGTACCATTGGAAAGTGTCGGCTGAAACGCATAGGCATTAGGCGGCAAACCGTCACTTATAATTGCTTCCATCCGCCCTTGGCCAAACGCGCCACGCGTTTGTTTGTTATTCAAAATGGCCTGTAACTGGACAACTTGTCCGGCAAGCGACTGGATATTATTTTGTGCCATATCAATAACAGCCAGTCTTTCCTGCAAGCGTGCCAAATTTTCATGGGTGGATTTTGTCTGGGCATTAATTGTTTGCCCCAAATTATTGCTCATACCGGCCAATTGTTCACGAATGGACTGGTTAAGTTCGGCCTGCCGGCGGCCGAAAATTTCCGCCATTGTTTGCATGCGCCCTTGCATTTCCGCCTGTGTTTTCAATAACGCATTCATATGGATTTCAGCATCTCTCGTCCGTTCTGCAAACTGGGCATCAAAAACAGAACGGCGGCGATTGCCGCCAATCACAACAATGACCATGGCAATCAGAACAATAACAAGCAGCAAAAGCAGACTATCCATAAGATTGAGCGAATGGCCTGCAACGGTAAAAAGCGGGTAGGAAGACGAATCAAACATTTTGCGAGATTAGCGGTTTTTCAGTTGCAAAGCGATAGAATGCCTGCATCAACCCTTTTGATATAACAGGGGCTGGTGAATTTACTAAACATAAACAATAAAAAGCCAAATACGCTAACAAGCCAAAATCGCCGATATCTGCAATTTTTTGTCAGTCTTTCTAACGGGTTTCTGTAAACCCTCAGTCCAAGCAAAGCCTTTTTCGATGGCGTTCCCCCAAGCAGTAATGCCAATCGGGCGATCTTCAAATTTTCACCTTACATTCATTTTTAGTTATTGAAAGCTCCCGTTTAAAAGTGAACTATTCCCACGCTAAAGGACTGAAAAACCGCTTATTGTGCATTGACGGATGATGAGCGATTGATTACCTCTTCTATATGTCGATAAAACCTTTGATTATTCTGCCCGATCCTGTTTTGCGCGAGGTTTCAAAACCTGTCGAGCATGTCGATTCGTCTTTGCAAAAACTGGCCGATGATATGTTGGAAACAATGTATCAAGCTCCCGGCATTGGTCTTGCCGCAATCCAGATTGGCGAACCTTTGCGTCTGCTGGTAATTGATGTTTCCGGCAAGGATGAACCGCCTGCCCCTCAGGTTTTTATCAATCCGCAAATTCTGTGGCATTCGGACGAACCCAATGTCTATGAAGAGGGGTGTCTTTCCATTCCTGATTACTATGCCGAAGTTGAGCGGCCGGAAAGGGTGCGTGTAAGCTATCTTGACCGTGAAGGCAAAAAAAATGAAATCGAAGCCAATGGACTGCTGGCAACATGTTTGCAACATGAAATCGACCATCTTGATGGTGTCTTGTTTATCGACCATATTTCAAAGCTTAAACGTGATATGGTCATTCGCAAATTTAAAAAACTTGCCAAAGAAAAAAATAAAACCGGAGCACGGTTATAATGGCGCTACGGCTGGCCTTCATGGGAACGCCGGAGTTTTCGGTTCCTGTTCTTGAAGCTCTCGATAACGCCGGACACGAGATTGTTGCTGTCTATAGCCAACCGCCACGCCCAGCCGGCAGGCGCGGGCTTCAGCTGACCGCGTCACCCGTTGACATAGCAGCGCAAAAGCTCGGCCTGCCTGTTAAAACACCCAAAACCTTAAAGACGATTGACGAACAACAGCATTTTACCGCTCTTGAGCTTGATGTTGCTGTCGTCGTGGCTTATGGGCTGTTGTTGCCAAAAGCTATTCTCGATGCGCCACGTTTTGGCTGTTTTAACGGCCATGCTTCGCTTTTGCCGCGTTGGCGTGGAGCGGCACCAATCCAGCGCGCCATTATGGCCGGCGACAAAAAAACCGGCATGATGATTATGAAAATGGATGAAGGGCTTGATACCGGGCCGATCGCACTCAGTAAAACAATAGATATATTGCCGGAAATGACTGCTGGCCAACTGCATGACGATCTGGCGAAGATTGCCGCCCCGCTCATGGTTGAAGCTCTTGAGAACCTCGAAAACGGAACACTGACGCTTGTGCCGCAACCGCAAGAAGGAGCAACCTACGCGGCAAAAATCAGTAAGGTGGAAACGCGTATTGACTGGTCGAAAAAGGCAACAATGCTACAAAAACAGATATGCGGCCTTTCACCATATCCGGGAAGTTGGTGTGAAATGGACATTGCCGGCAAACGGGAACGGGTCAAGCTTCTGGGGGCAAAACTGATTGACCATCGCTCTTCGGGAGCCGGTCATATCGAACCCAATTCGTTGATCGTTCATTGTGGCGAAGGATGCCTTGAAATAACGCTTTTACAAAAATCGGGTGGCAAGGCAATGGATGGCCAGACCTTTTTGCATGGTTTTCGTGTCGACGCTGTTTATTGATATGGCACGTTTTAAATTAACAATTGAATATGACGGGACAAATTATTCTGGCTGGCAACGCCAGGATGGTTTAAAAACGGTTCAAGCAGCCATTGAAACAGCTATTTTTGCATTTTCCGGTCAAAAGGTAACAGTTTTCGGTGCCGGACGGACCGATGCCGGTGTCCATGCCACAGGGCAGGTTGCCCATGTCGATCTGATGAGTGATTGGCGTGCCGACAAACTGCAAGGTGCTATCAATGCGCATTTGACATTAAACAAAGAAAATGTTGCCATTGTTGAGGCAGAAAATGTTGCATCTCTATTTGACGCGCGTTTTTCCGCGGTTAAACGCCATTATCATTTTATTATCCTGAACCGTCGTGCTCCGGCTGTTCTTTTGGCCAATCGTGTCTGGTGGATTCCTCGAAAACTTGACGCCCAAGCAATGGATCTGGCGGCGAAACGACTTCTAGGGCTTCATGATTTTACCACCTTCCGCTCCAGCGAGTGTCAGGCCAAAAGCCCGGTTAGAACTCTTGATCGGCTCGATGTCGTGCGCGAGAACGACAAAATACATATTTATGCCAGTGCGCGCTCGTTTTTGCATAACCAGATACGCTCGTTTGCCGGAAGCCTGATGGAAGTGGGAAGCGGCCGCTGGAGTGCAAATGATCTTGAAGATGCTTTAAAGGCCAAAGATCGTCGACGCTGCGGCATGGTTGCGCCGCCTTGCGGGCTCTATCTGACAAAAGTGGATTATTAGACAAAATCGGTCATACAACAATTGTTTTATAACGGCTCTATTCAAATTTAGCCAGTAAATACAAATGAGATATCAATTGATGATTATACTTCCGATAAGTTTATGTAAGGGCAATAGCTACCATAAGTTAAGCTGTTCTATATAAGAAATAACCACTTTTTTAAAAACCGTTTTTTATTTCCTATAAAAATCTATTTATATATATGGTTAAAATGATTAATTCCCGATTGTCAAAAAACATGACGTCCCGCCTTGAGACCTGCGATAAAACCACTACAAATTTCATTATTTTTAGCCTAATCATTTTTGATTTGTTTGCAAAACACTGTTTTTTACCATTTCTTTTTAATTTTGCGGGGCAGAAACCGAAAAGATATTTTCTTTTTTCAATTTGAAGTTTTATAATCGACAAATTGAGTGATGCTTTGCATGACGCATGCCTTGCTCCGAGGGATTTGTCAATTCTGGACAAAGCTTCGGTTACATTTCGTAGCTACATCTTAAACGTGGCTATAGGAAGCGGTTTTATTGATAAGGGAATAATTGTGGCGCAAAAATCTAAGAAAAATGAACAGACAAAACATGAAAAAGAAGATGTCGGCATAAAGCTGACAGTTGCAGGCAAAAAACGTGTTTTTGATGTCAATGAGCAGAAACTGCCGGAATGGGTAGAAAAAAATGCTCTCACCTCTGGGGGATATCCTTACGACAAAAAGATGCCCCGTAAAGAATATGAAGAAACGTTGGTGGCTTTGCAAATAGAGCTTGTCAAACTCCAATCATGGCTGCTGGAAACCGGCGAAAGGGTTGTTGCCTTGTTTGAAGGGCGTGATGCTGCCGGCAAGGGCGGGACAATTTTCACCCTCCGACAATATATGAACCCACGTACCGCGCGTAATGTTGCATTGCCAAAACCGGACGAAACAGAAAGCGGCCAATGGTATTTTCAACGTTATGTCCGCCATTTTCCAACCCGCGGTGAGTTTGTGACATTTGACCGCTCTTGGTATAACCGGGCCGGTGTTGAATCGGTCATGAAATTTGCAAGTCCGGCACAAGTCGAAACATTTCTGGCAGAAGCACCCACTTTTGAAAAACTGATCGTTTCCGACGGAATACGCTTTTTCAAAATCTGGCTTGATATCGGTCAGGAAATGCAGCTCAAGCGTTTTCATGAACGCCGCCACAGTGCTTTGAAACACTGGAAATTTTCAAAAATGGACGAGGCCGGAATTACCCTATGGGATGAATACGGCAAAGCAGCCGACCGGATGATCGAACGCACCCATTCGGCCATGGCACCATGGACAATTGTCAAATCCAACGACAAGCGTCGTGCACGGCTTGCGGTTATCCGGCGTGTTCTTCTGTCAATACCTTATGCCGACCGCAATATTTCAGCAATTGGCCCGGAAGATGAAAAAATTATCGGTGTGGGACCGGAATTTTTGCGCCAAACCAGCGACAATCTTATTTGATTGCATAAAAATGGATAGGTTGTGATATATCATGACCTATCCTTTTTTGTTTTTGCAAAAAGATTTTTATGTTAAGCGGATAAGTGTTATGCAGCATATGAAAAAATCACTATCCGTTATTTTTGTTGTCTTGTTTGTTGTTTTTTTGTCGTGTTTAGCCGAGGCGCAAGATACATCACAAACAGATTTGCCCCATTTTTTTGATAGTCAAGAACGCTTAAACCATCCCGATCTTAGCACATTGACACGGTTGCGATTTTTAACGACCGTCGATTTTCCACCTTTCAACTTCATTGACCGAACAGGACGGCTTTCGGGCTATAATATTGATCTTTTACGGGCAATTTGCAGCGAATTAAAGCTCGAGCAGATTTGTCAGGTCGAGGCGGTGCCGTGGGACGAATTGATCGAGCGCATCAAAAATAATGATGGCGAGGCGATCATTGCTGGCTTGAGCGAAACACCAAAAACAGCAAGCGATCTCGCGTTCACCCAAAGCTATTTGCGTTTTCCCGCCCGTTTTATCAGTTCCAAAGATATCGATGGCGACAAATTTATTGAAAAAAATCTCGGCAGCTACAAAATCGGCATCGTACATAACAGCGTACATGAGGCACTTTTTTCCAACTATTTTCCAGGTGTGAAATGGTACCCGTTTTCTGATGAGGAGAGTTTGCGTCGAGCCTTGAAAACAAAAAAAATAGACCTCGCTTTTGGTGATGGCATGGGGTACTCGCTATGGCTTAATGCCCCGGATTCGGAAAATTGTTGCCGCTTTGTCGGAGGCGCCTATACCGCCCCGCAATTTTTGCCAAGCGGCCTTAGAATTGCTGTGGCAAAAAACAATCGGCAACTTGTTGAAGCACTCGATTATGCCTTGAAGTCGCTTGAGCGCAAAGGAAAACTGACCGAACTATATTTGCGTTATTTCCCGATCGGCTTTTATTAAAATTGTAACAAAAGCCATCGAAAAATTTTACCCTGTTATGAACCACGCCACTATAACCGGATAATCAGTTTGCCAAAATTCTTGCCCTGAAGAAGCCCGATAAATGCTTCTGGTGCGTTTTCCAACCCGTCAACAATATCTTCCCGATAATGAAGGCGACCTGCTTTCAACCATTCTTGTGCCTGCACAATAAATTCGCTTTTCTGGTTAGCAAATTCGCGTTCGAGAAAACCCCGAATAAGTAAACTTTTAACCAAAATGGTGCGCATCAATTCCGGCAAACGGTCAACGCTGTGACGCACCGGTTCAACACCGTTATATTGGGCAATCAAACCGCAAACCGGGATGCGGGCACAGCGATTAAGCAGCGGAAAGACCGCATCCCAAACAGCACCGCCAACATTTTCATAATAAACGTCGATACCTTCGGGGCAAGATTTTGCCAGATGTTCGGCAAAGTCCGGACTCTTATGGTCGATCATCAGATCAAACCCCAAAACATCCCGACCAAAAGCACATTTTTCGACCCCGCCGGCAATTCCTACCGCTTTGGCACCGGCTATTTTTGCCAATTGACCCACCATTGTGCCCACCGTGCCCGTTGCCGCAGCAACAACAACCGTTTCGCCCTTTTTCGGTTTGCCAATATTGCGCATACCTGCATAAGCTGTAAACCCTGGCATACCGAGAATGCCCAGTGCCGTCGTAAGTGGCGCCTGAAAATGATTGAGGTTTTCAATATGAACGCCGTTTTCAATACTGTAACTTTGCCAGCCGCTATAAGAGAGAACCTTGTCACCTTTTTTGAAATCGGGATGACGCGAAGCAACAATTTCTCCGACGGTTCCGCCCACCATAACATCGCCGACGGAAAGTGGCTTGTCATAGGAAGGAGCATCATCCATACGTCCGCGCATATAAGGATCAAGTGACAAATAACAGATTTTTATCAACACTTCGCCGCTCTTTAATTCCGGCAGTTCAACTGTTTCAAAAGAAAAATTTTCCTTAACAGGCATTCCATCCGGACGAGAAGCCAGAACGATACGTGTTGAACGGATATCTTCCATACCATTTTCCTTTCATATTTTCGGAGTTCAACGATGAACTTATCAAAATGGCGTGTCAACAAAACAACTCGCTAAAATCCATTCATCCAATTTTTCTTTTAATTTTCCTCGTCGCAAACTATTTGTCGCGATCGATCTGATGCTGAAAAATCTCGTAAAAAATGCTGCAAACGCTTGCAAACACCAGCTGACGAGCGCTATTTTGAAATTTAAAGTTTTGCCTTGCTAAAAATTTCTGAAGTTCAAATTTTGCTGCCATCAAATTAATCAGGCCAATGACATGAAACAGAAAACCGGTTTTTCTTTCCTGTTCCCTATTTTCAAAACTGCTGATAAAATCGGCCACTGCAAAAAGTTTTAGTTTTTTAACAACCAACTAACTTTCTTCGCCGAATTTCTCTTCGATCAACTTTTCAAGAGCATCAAGCACCTCTTCGGCCTGCGGACCACTCGTCGTCACGGTAATACTGCTTCCTAACGAGGCTGCCAACATCATTAATCCCATAATCGAGTTGCCACCAACTGTCTGTCCGTCTTTTTCAACTTCAACGGTGGCGTCAAAACCGTCAACCATCTGCACAAATTTGGCCGAAGCACGGGCATGAAGCCCACGCTTATTACGAATAACCAATTGTCGGGTAATGTTTTTATTCTCTATTTTATGAACATTTTCGTTCATTTAATCGTCCGATAGCAACATGCTTGGCACATTAATATATTTCCGGCCCGCTTCTTGGGCGGCTTTAAGCGCATCAACCAATAAAATATCGTTGCATTGACGTACAGATGTAAGTTTTATCAGCATTGGCAAATTAACACCGGCAATGACCTCGACCTTGCCTTCCTGCATAACAGAAATAGCCAAGTTGGAAGGGGTTCCGCCAAACATATCTGTCAAAATAATAATACCTTGACCACTGTCAACAGAAGCAACCGCTGCAACAATATCTTGACGACGCCGATCCATATCATCGTCAGGCCCAATACACACTGTGGCAAATTTTTCTTGCGGCCCGACGACATGTTCGACAGCATGTAAAAATTCTTCCGCCAACCTGCCGTGCGTCACCAGCACGAGTCCGATCATCCAACAAAGCTCCTGTCACTAGCAACCCGACCGTCTTGACTCATGGAATTCGACAGCGAGTTTTACATTCTGGCAGGCTAAATTGCTTGTGCCAAGAAAAATCTTGGCATTCATATCAAAAAATGTTGTTTTTCAACATGATTTAACCACTTGATCGGAATTTTGCCAAAGTGTTTTAAAACATAAAGCTTCTATTGCCTGACAAATTGTCAGCCCGTCGGCAGTATTCAATCCGGGAAGATTAAAAACCGGCACTTCAACCCCGCAAAAAGATACCATTTTTCCTGTCGGAAACCGCTCGTAATCTTCACCCAAGGTTACAGCAAAATCTATGACAGCTTCTTCTTTAAAAGCCATTGCATAAAGACCTGCTCCCCTGATTTCTATACCACCAGCTAACGCTGCTGGTGGCCGGCCATAAAGTCTTCCGTTTTTCCCGAAGATCTCGGTATAATCGTCACTTACAAGAAGCGATCGTTGTTTTGCCCATTCGGCCCGTTCAATAAGTGCCAGTGTTAGTGCCGATTTTCCGCAACCCGACGGGCCGGTCAACAAAATTCCTTTATCGCCCAAAGAAAGACAATTTGCGTGAATTGTGTTGGTTTTTTTTTCAACTCTCGACACTATAAATGTCCTATTTCTCGAGTGGCAAAACAATGATGAAACGTGCGCCGAGCTTTTTATTTGGCTCGGTGCAGGAGTAAATATTTTCAGCCGTCAGTGTACCGTTATGTGCCTCGATAATTTGCCGGCTGATCGAAAGGCCCAAACCCGAATTTTTGCCGAACGATTCTGCACCGGGGCGATCGGTATAAAACCGTTCAAAAATACGGTCTATTTTTTCGGCACGAATGCCCGGCCCATTATCTTCAACGGTTAGAACGAGTTTTGTGCCGTCCGCATGCATGGCCAGTTTTATCTTGCCATTTTCTGCCGGAATGAAAGATCGTGCATTTTCTATCAGATTGGAAACCACTTGCCCCAAACGCAAATCATGACCGGCAACAATATATTTTTTGCCACCGTTGCGTGGTGTTATATCAAGTTCGATCGTGGCCGAAACTTTATTGCGCCGCACTTCCCGCGAGGCGCGCACAATGCTTTCCAGCATCGCGACCATATCAACCTTATTGGATGTTTCGCGCGCCAGTTCGGCATCAAGACGAGAAGCATCGGATATATCGGTAATCAGCCGGTCGAGGCGGCGTACATCCTGCTGGATAATATCAAACAAACGTTCACGCGCTTCATGCGTTTTGGCAAGAGGCAAAGTTTCCACCGCACTTCTGAGCGAGGTTAGCGGGTTTTTCAATTCATGGCTGACATCGGCGGCAAATTGTTCGATCGCTTCAATACGGGCATAAAGCGCATCAGTCATATCACGGATTGATGTAGACAAATGTCCAACCTCATCCTGCCGGTCGGAAAAATCCGGAATTTCTACACGCTTATTGGTACCATGGCGCACCCGGTCGGCTGCGGCCGATAATTTCCGTAACGGATTGGCAATTGTATAAGCCAAAAACAGCGACAAAACCAGGAGCACGGCCGCAACAACAGCAAAGACTTTAAAAATTGCCAGCCGCTCTGCCCGCACAATATTGTCGATATCGGATCCGGCTGTAGACAATAACAGCACACCGACCACCGAATGATAACGTTGCACCGGAACGGCCACCGAAACTACAAGTTCGCCTTGCGAATTACGCCTTTGTGCGGTTGCTAGAATGCCGTTCATGGCTTTTACGACCTCCGGATAGACCGCACCATTGCCGCCAAGCTGATCCTTATCCATAATGATGTCGTTACCATAAATAGTATTGGTCAGCCAATTTCTGAAACGTTCAAAAACTCCGGGCTTATCTTCAACAATTGGCGGAAGATTATAGCTTAAAACCTGACCGCTTGAATAAAGCACCATGGAATCGAGAAGAAGATTGGCATCCCGGTCATAAATGCGGGCGCGTGTCGTCTCGGGCGAAATTACATTGCGCAATAGCGGTGCTACACGCTCCGGATTTATCGGAAAATCCCAATTTTCGGTTGATTCGGGTTTCGGTGTAATGCTTTGGCCTGCCTGTAATTCCATCAATTTTTCCGGATCAATCAAGATGGAATTTGTATCAACAGTTGCCGATGCGGCAATGGCACCGGCAATAATTTTGCCTTGTGTGCGCAAGGAATCGATCTTCGCGTCAATCAAGCCATCGCGAAACTGGTTGAGATACATTATACCAGCGACCAGCACACATAGCGCCGCCAGATTGAGAATAACAATACGCCGCGTCAAGCTCGAGAACAGAAACTGCTCGAAAAGATAGTGTCCACGACTGCGCCAACTACGAAAATGCGAAGGTCTGCGAGAACTTTTCACCTTATCCGCTTTTTCACCACTTCCCGCTGTTGCTTCCTCAGTGACCATCCGGTCGCCCGTTCCCTTTCATCGCCAACGTTAAACGCGCTTCCCACTATTATAAGACCGCAATATTCCACTTTTTATCGGCAAGATAAAGCATGACTGGAAGACACGATTCTCAGACCTCACGGAAACGATAACCAACTCCGTACAAGGTTTCAATCATTTCAAAATCATCGTCAACTTGTTTGAATTTTTTTCGTAACCGCTTGATGTGGCTGTCAATTGTGCGGTCATCAACATAGACCTGATCGTCATAAGCGGCATCCATCAGTGAATCACGGCTTTTGACAACACCGGGACGCTGCGCCAAAGCCTGTAAAATCAAAAACTCCGTGACAGTAAGAATAACCGGCTCGCCTTTCCATGTGCAGGTGTGCCGCTCCTGATCCATAACAAGATCGCCC
This sequence comes from uncultured Bartonella sp., assembly GCF_945285465.1. Classification (GTDB taxonomy): domain Bacteria; phylum Pseudomonadota; class Alphaproteobacteria; order Rhizobiales; family Rhizobiaceae; genus Bartonella. The sequence continues at coordinate 53,912 of NZ_CALYQK010000004.1, forward strand.
CGCTCGATTGAAGAGGAGGCTTGTGCATTTGCTTTGACAGGTTCGCCACGTGCGGCCGCCCGCCGCAAAACCGCTTTGACACGCTCGACCAGCAAACGCTGCGAAAACGGTTTGGTAATAAAGTCGTCTGCCCCCATTTTGAGACCGAAAAGCTCGTCAATCTCGTCATCTTTCGATGTCAAGAAAATAACCGGCAAATCCGACTTCTGGCGCAACCGACGCAACAGTTCCATGCCATCCATACGTGGCATTTTAATATCAAAAATAGCCAGATTCGGTGGTCTTGCCGTCAAACCTTCAAGTGCCGAAGCACCATCTGTATAGGTCTCGACACGATAGCCTTCCGATTCAAGGGCTATCGACACTGATGTCAGAATGTTGCGATCATCATCGACAAGGGCAATTGTCTGTGTCGTCGTTGCAATATCTTTCATAGTTTTTCGACCCTTTCCAACGGTCTTGTTGTTTTTAAATCTCACGCTTTGTTACACGCATCGTTCTATTTGCCATTTTAGTTCTTAATATGGGCTTTCCAATGACTTTTGCAAAACAAATATGGTACAAATTGTGGCAAAGATACTAAAAGGCGTTGATTTCATAAAGAAAAACAATCTTGGCATGCGAAAAAATAAACGTCTTGTAACTCGTGAAAGTTTCATTACCCGCAAGTTTTTAAAAATTTTAATTTCTTTAAATCGATTAAATATTTGATATTTAATATATTTTCTGCTTGTGAAAGAATGGATACTCACTGTCGGGTGAGCGATTTGTTAAATTTTGAAAAACCCTTAGCGGAGGCACCATGAAAGAGACTGGCATATTTAATCCGGAAGCATCATTGAAAAGCTTCGGTTTCAAAGATCTGAAAAATGTTTATTATAATCTGACGCCGCCATTACTTTATGAAGAAGCAATCCGCCGCAACGAAGCCGAGCTGACAGCGCAGGGCGCACTTGTTGCTTATACAGGGCAATTTACCGGCCGTTCTGCAAAAGATAAATATATTGTTCGCACCGCCGAGACCGAGCCGAATATCTGGTGGGACAATAATAGTCCTATGAGCCAGGAACATTTCGACCAGCTTTTTGCCGATTTTGTCGAACATGCAAAAGGCCGCGATCTCTTCGTCGAAGATCTCATCGGTGGTGCGGATTCTGAAAACAGCATTCGCGCACGTGTTGCATCTGAATATGCATGGCATGCGATTTTTATTCGTAACCTTCTAATCCGTCCTGAAGAAAAATCACTTGCTTCCTATGTCCCGCAAATGACCATTATCAATCTGCCGTCATTCCGCGCCGATCCGAAACGCCACGGGACACGCTCACAAACAGTGATAGCCTGTGACCTTACACGCCTTATCGTTCTTATTGGCGGTACTTCTTATGCAGGTGAAATGAAGAAATCCGTGTTCACGGCACTGAACTATATTCTCCCTGTCAAGGGTGTTATGCCAATGCACTCTTCGGCCAATGAAGGCCCAAAAGGTGATACGGCTGTTTTCTTCGGTCTTTCGGGAACCGGCAAGACCACGCTTTCGGCAGATGCAAGCCGTACATTGATCGGTGATGACGAGCATGGCTGGAGCGACGATGGCGTCTTCAACTTTGAAGGTGGCTGTTATGCAAAAGTTATTCGCCTGTCGCCCGAAGCAGAACCGGTTATTTATTCGACAACACAGCGCTTTGGTACAATTTTGGAAAATGTTGTTGTTGATAAAGATCGTCAGCCCGATTTTAACGATGGCTCGTTGACGGAAAATACGCGCGCTGCCTATCCGATCTATTTTGTCGATAATGCGAGCAAGACAGGAAAAGGTGGCCAGCCCAAAAATATCATTATGCTGACGGCCGATGCTTTTGGTGTCATCCCGCCAATCGCAAAATTGACGCCTGCACAAGCTATGTATCACTTCCTTTCCGGCTATACCGCCAAGGTTGCCGGTACTGAAAAAGGTGTGACAGAACCGGAAGCAACCTTCTCGACCTGCTTTGGCGCACCATTTATGCCTCGCCATCCTTCGGTATATGGTAACCTGCTACGTAAAAAAATTGCCGAACATCATGTTGACTGCTGGCTCATCAATACCGGTTGGACCGGCGGCCCTTATGGTGTTGGTAGCCGTATGCCAATCAAGGCAACCCGCGCATTGCTCAATGCCGCTTTGGACGGATCGCTCAAAAATGTCGAATTCCGCAAGGATGAAAATTTCGGCTTTATGGTGCCCAAGGCTGTTGCCGGCGTCGATACCGGTATTCTTGACCCGCGCTCGACATGGAAAGATAAAGCTGCCTACGATGCCCAGGTCAAAAAACTGGCAGGCATGTTTATCAAAAACTTCGAGAAATTCATTCCACACGTCGATGACGAAGTTAAAAATGCCGCTCCTAAAGCTTGAGCATCAAGTTTGACTATTCAATTTTCTTGATAAAGCCCGGTGTCATAGCCGGGCTTTTCTATTTCGGTTGGAAAATAGTTCTGACGATAGCAATTTGCGCGCTTTCGCGCCAACAAAACGGGTAAACATCATTATCGGTCTTTACACAGGTTGATAGAGATATATACCAATTATCCATTTCTAGCCTCGCGACAGAATAACCTGTTTACAGCACGACAGAATGTACCAGCCAAAGGCCGAACAAGGTGCAAGCAGCAGCATCGACCAACCAATGGTGTTAAAAAGAATACCGAAATTTACACCAAGATAATTTATCGGCAGAAACAAACCGCAAATGGCACAAATTAATGCTGCAACAAAAATTGTGTTAAAGGTAATTTGTCGTTTAAAAAAGGCGATCACGGCAATAACACCGGCAAAAACAATTCCGGCATTAAGATAGGCAAGTATCAGGCTTGCTGTGAAAAACGAAACCGGTGGAAGAGAAAAAAGCAAAGCGCGCCATAACAAGGTTCCCGACTGCCATAATGGCGGCGCAACAATAAAAAAGATGGCAAAAACAATCAGGGCAAAAAAGCCCCTTTGGCCATTATAAAAACGTGGTGAAGGCAAAATCAATGTTTCAAACCGTTTTCCGGAAAACGGAACACCCATCAGGAGAAGAAGCCCGCCACCGACAAGAGTGAGGCTAATTGCGGTAAAAATATAAACCGCCAAGACATAAAGCCCGGTCTGTTGCCAATCTGATTTGGACACAAATATACTGTCAATAATCCACAGGCAAACCGCAATGGCAAGTGTTACCGAAAAAAGCCATCGCCATGTCAAGTCGCCAGCAAGGCGCAATTTGCGTACACCGCAAAAAACCGCAAGGCTGACAAGCATAAGACCGGACGTATTTATTTCTCCTGAAAGTGTGCCACGCGCAGCAAGCAGACCAAGGCTATCACCAATCATTACCCGTAAAGTGATAATGACATAAAGAACAGGCCCGTAAATCGCATAAACCAGAGCCAATTTTGCCGCATCGATAAGACGGGCACGTTCTTGTTCCTTATAACGGTCGGTAAGACCACTCAAATTCAAAATCAGCCAAAATAATGCGCCGGCACAAAACCATGCAGAAAGCCAATAGAAAAAAGATTCATTATCAATTCCGATATTTTCGAGATATTGTGGACCCAGAAATTTGGTTGCACGCACACAAATGTCGAAAACCGCTGCCATGACAATTGAAGAAATTGCGGTAAAGCGTAACGAAATACTTCCCCAACTTGCACTCCGCATACCAAGCACAAGAGCCATCAAACACGCCGTGATGAAACTTGGAAGATAAATCTGATAAGGGCGAAAAAAAGCAATCGTTAATGAAAAGCCGAATGTTTTGAACCATCCTGCTAAAAGAAGAAAAAAAAACGACCAGGCGACCGGCAAAATAATGACTGCAGATGCCATAACAAGTATGGCCTGCACAATACGTGCTTTTAAAAAACTGACGGGGCGTAAACTTGTATCGCTAGCTCGACTCATCCGCCTTTATGTCCCTGTTTCACATTTGAATTATCCACAAGTTACAACATTATTTGCTGTCAGTTGTAGAGCGCCAAATGGCTATTTCTTATCCGATCCGGTGAATGACAAGAACCAATATTGGCCGTGATAAACCGGCGATTTTTATTCAATCCGCCGCTTAAGAATCTTCTCCGACAGCTTTGTCGAGTCGAAAACCGGACGCTAAAATCCAGCAAACCCAGCCGACGAAAATCCACTGCACAACCCCATAGGCGAGATTACGAACAATGTTTTCGCTGGCAATATGGCTCAAATAAGGACGAGACATAACAAGGTAGAATATTTCTACGCAAAAACTTACCACTATTGTACGCCAGATCGCCCCCGAAAGGGAAAGGCCCAAACCACGAGAAGGGGGCAGCGAACAAAATACACCACTCAAAAATACGGAAGACATATAATAAGAATAGCCGGACAAAAGGCGCGGCCATGCTTCATCGCTGAAAACGTCAAAGATTTCCACAAGCAGGTTTGCACCGCCGGTCCAATGGTGAAGCAGATAGGTACCGGCAATTGTCTGGACGGCTGGCCCGAGAGCCAAAAAAATAGTAATTACGCCAAAGCCACGCATCGGGTAGCTATAAAGAGCTGATTGTTTCCGGTTTGTCATAACAGTCTCAAGTTATGTTATTGATACATAACTTTTAAGTTCTGCTTCCAGAGTGTGCAAGCGAATAAAAATAATAGACCATATAGGCTAGCCAGATCGGCACAATAACGTCGAAAAACGGTGTCATTAATACATAAAATAAATTCCCGCCAAGAGAAAACGCCGATCGAGCAAGATTTAGATAAATCGCCACACAAAAAACATCGATTATGTAGAGTACGCACGAATAGAAAAGGACAAAATGAACAGTGATCTTTTTGGACTGATAAAGAGAAATACACGGGCAAATTGCGACAATGCCAGCAATGACAAAGTTTTCTATTAAAAAAATGGCGGTTGTTGAAAGACTGTCGAAATTGTCGAGTATGGCAGTAATAAAGCGGTCATTAAAAAAAAGTTCTGCTAATAGATAATTCACAACAATGTGGCATCCGGAAAGTACCATGCCACCGAAAAACATAAAAATTATAAAAGCTATGACGACTTGTCTTCGCACAACCATTCCCACCATTGTTAAAGTGATTTGAACCAGCTTAAAAAGCTGAAAGATAAAAATCTGACTTCCTGTTGAACTATATCACTGAATTTACATGGTAAGGACACCTGTTTAAAAAAACAGAATTCATTATATCCTGGACCCACCCTACATGACGCAATTATAGAAAATATTTTTCTGAATTACAAATAAAAAATATCCTTTATTTTCATCCGTCTACCACAAATATTATTTCATAAAAGAAGTGGCATTTTGTGAACCTGCTAGTTATCGATGCCATAAAGTCCGTGACCGCGCTTATCGAAATTTCAATTCCCGACCGTATTGCGTGACTGATTTAGCCCATTCATTCGCTTGTCTCTCGTCGGTTTTATAAAGATCCCATCGGTTTTATAAAGAATTGACCAATAATTGATTTTTATCGAACGGAAAAACGGCCATAAACAATGTAAAACCGGTTATGGCTACAATAAATACATTTTTACTGCATGACAGGTTGGTATATCGTAGCTGCGTGATAGACAGGTTAACGGTGAGATTTTTTTAATAATTTTCTTACGCCAACACCTGCAACAACAAGTATCGTCTCATTGTATCGGGCATTTGCAGACCAAAGAATAGCAGATAAATTTAGATATAACCTATAAAACCCGCATCAGGCAATGCCCGTCACCGTCAAAAGCCGATGTCACTGATCCCATAAAGTTCTACGTTTGTTGTTGGCTCGGTCAATATACACCAACACAATACCAACAACAGCCAACGGCACACAAAGACAGGCGTTATAACAAAAAAATAGCAAAGCCTGTATTTGACAACAACAAAACCGCCAAATGAACAAACCTCTCTGATGGCCGAGGCAACCAGTGCAGAATTTTTAAACATAGCCCTGCCGCCAAAGGCAATCACAAATTGTCCTATGTGGCTTTGTTTTGAAATACCAAGCCAATACCCCCTGTTGATACCGGATATCGGTATCAACAGGGGGGTACAGAATTTTTCCAAACTCTTATTGCAAGGTAACTGTTTTCAGCTCCTGATCGTTTGCCCCTTCAAGAGCTTTAGCCCTGATATCCGACAGGATAATGGGCTCTCCTCCTGCACCGAACAAGCCCCATAGCGAGATACCCGGCGCCATCGGCGGAATATTCGGAAATTTTTCAATTAATTCATCGGAACGGATTTTACGCAGATAGGCAATCTCGCCATCGCCCAGCAAAGCAAATTCTTCCATCGACAAAGATTGTTTTTGATTTTTCATTAATTTTCTCCTGTCGCATTACTCATCTTCTGCAGCAATAATTGTAATACGTTTGACGCGCTTTTCGGGGGATAATCGTTCAAGGTCAATTGAGAGTAACCCGTTTTTCAATTCTGCACTTCCCACCTTGATGCCTTCAGCAAGAACAAAAGCCCGCTGAAATTGACGTGAAGCGATGCCTCTGTGCAAATATTCATAATCTTCATTCTCGGCCTGCTGACCGCGAATGACAAGTTGATTATCTTCTACAGTTACACTGATATCTTCAGATGTGAAACCGGCCACTGCCAAGGTAATTCGCAGACGCTCATTTTGTTCCCCCTCAGATAAACGCACAATGTTATATGGCGGGTATCCGTCAGCCGATTTACTCAAACGGTCAAGTGTTTTTTCCATCGTTTCAAACCCCAATAGTAACGGATTTGAAAAAGGTGTCATGCGTGTCATAAATTAGTCCTCTTCAAAGCGACTATTTAATAGAAAACCCATTTTGGCGTTTTCTATCTTTATGCATTATATGGATAATGTTGCGTTCAAGTTCAAGACAAGGTTTGTTAACGGGGATGACTGGTGCAAAGACAAAAAACTCAAAAGAAAAAACAGTGGCAGGTTCTGCTTATACTCACGATGAAATCAACGAAATTTTTCGCCGTTTCTCGATTCAACGACCCAATCCGCGAAGCGACCTTATCTATTCGAGCCCCTTTACTTTGCTTGTTGCCGTGGTTTTGTCCGCACAAGCTACCGATGCCAGTGTAAACAAAGCAACCAGACAATTGTTTGCTATTGCCGATACACCGCAAAAAATGGTCGCTCTTGGTGAAGAAGGAATTGCCGACTATATCCGCACCATCGGATTATGGCGTGCAAAAGCCAGAAATGTTTATGCTCTTTGCACGATACTTGACGAAAACTACGCTGGCAAAGTGCCCGATACCCGTCAGGCACTGATGTCGCTTCCCGGTGTGGGGCGCAAAACCGCCAATGTTGTGCTTAATATCGCTTTCCACCAGCCGACAATTGCAGTCGACACCCATATTTTCCGTTTCTGCAACCGGACTGAATTGGCGCCGGGCAAAACACCGGAAGATGTTGAAAAAAAGCTCGTTCGGATAATTCCGCCAAAATATTTGCTGTATGCCCATCAATGGCTGATTTTACATGGTCGCTATATTTGTAAAGCCAGAAAACCCGACTGTCTGCATTGCATTATTGCCGATATTTGCAAAGCAGCCATAAAAACGAATTCGATTGCCGCACCACTTGTTGAAGTTAAAGGCAATGGTGCACCGGTTCCAGTTTAATTTTTCACCCACCCAGTCTGTCTATTTTAGAAGATAATCTCCTTTCTTATCGGGTTGACAGACAGGATTAAACGCAACTTCCCAAAGGTGCCCGTCAATATCGGAAAAATAGCCGCTATACCCGACCCAAAAGACGTCCTGTGCCGGTTTTATGATCGTTCCACCGGCTTGTTCTGCCTCGGCAAGAACATTTAAAACCGTTTGTTTGTCTGCAACATTATAGGCAAGTGTCATGCCCCTGAAAGCGATCATATTGGCATTGTCAATCGAGCTCACTGTTGCATCTTCGGCAAGTTTTTCCCAAGGGTAAAGTGCTAGAACAATGCCGTTTAGCTGGAAAAATACGATATTATCGGTTGTCCCTTTGCCAACGGTCCACTTCAGTCCTTTTTCATAAAAGTTACGAGCTTTAATAAGGTCATGAACGCCAAGAGTAATAATGGATAATCGCTGTTCCATGCAAATTTCCCGAAAGTTGTTTTCCTAAAAATATTGCTATCTTTATTCTTTGTCAGGTTCAACCATTATGCGCTTCAATTCTAAACCATGGGAAAAATTAGTTTGAGACTGCTAGAGCTTCTTTTCGCAACAAAGGATATAGGATTTCTGTCCTTTGTTTAACTGCGGTTGATTGCAATTATCTCTTTCTTAGTTCGTATTCGAGATATAAGTTCGGCGCCTTGTGCAAGCTTTTAGTGGTGCCCGACTGAAAAATCTAATTTCCCAGTCGCCTTGTTGTCTAACGGCAGGGTTTCGACCAATTTAGTATTTTAAAAAAACATCTCCCCTTATGCTTGCCAAAATTTTGTGTGATCTTTTGTGTAAAGCAGCCGGGACGAATGATTATATAAAATACATGCCCGTTTTCCGGCGCAAAAGTTTTTAAATTGCGCTATAGTTGCCCCATGACAAACCTTCTCGACAATCCCGCTACACTCTATCAAGCGCTTCTTGATAAAGATCGTTCCTATGACGGACATGTTTTTGTCTGTGTCATAACCACCGGTATTTTTTGTCGTCTTTCTTGTCCGGCACGCAAACCGAAACGCGAAAATGTATTTTTTTGCGCCAGTATCGCCGCATGTCTGATGCAAGGTTATCGTCCTTGTCGCATCTGCCATCCGCTGGCAGTCGGCAACGACCGCGATCCCGTTTACGCTGATTTGATGGCGCGTCTTGAAAAGGCCCCTACCCACATCTGGTCCGAGGACGAGTTGCAACAAAACGGTTTTGATCCTTCGACTGTGCGTCGTGTTTTTAAGCGCAAGATTGGTATGACATTTCTGGAACTTGCGCGATTGCGGCGGAAAAGTTTGGGAGTTGCCGTTTTGGCGCAAGGGCAACCGGTCATTGAGGCGCAATTAACGGCAGGTTATGAATCGGGCAGCGGTTTTCGCGAAGCAATTCAACATCTGATAGGCAATCCACCGAAAGAATTGAAAGGGCGCGAACTTCTAAAAGCATCATGGATTAATACACCGATTGGCGATATGCTTGCAATAAGCGACCAGCATGTGCTGCATCTCTTAGAGTTTTTCGATCGTAAGGGGCTTCCCACTGAGTTAAAAAGGTTGCAGAAAACAGCGCATTCTTCCATTATTTTTTCCCGCAGCCCAATTATTGACCGGCTGGAACACGAACTCTATGATTATTTTTCAGGACAATCTTGCCGATTTGACATACCGCTTGCCAAGATAAAAGCCGGTTTTGCCCCTTTTGTTTGGCAAGCATTGCTGCAAATACCGGCTGGCGAGACACGTTCCTATAGCGATTTGGCGCGTACAATCAATCGGCCGACAGCCATACGGGCCGTGGCCCGGGCAAATGGTGAAAACCAATTTGCCATTATCGTTCCATGCCACCGCGTCATCGGGGCCGACGGGTCATTAACCGGTTATGCCGGTGGTTTATGGCGCAAAGACTGGCTTTTGCGCCATGAAAAAAAATGTTTTGCGTAAAAGAGTCTGCTTGCTATTTTTAAGGCACTGTTTTATGAGAGCACTGTTTGAGCCGTCCGGCAGGGCATGCCGTGACGACTTTTATGCTTGATCGAGCTTTGGTCAGCTTGATCATTAATCTTAACAATGGAGAAGCAAAATGCCCAAAATGAAGACCAAATCGGCTGCCAAAAAGCG